>DHGK01000373.1:2733-4408 GCA_002402755.1 Planctomycetes bacterium UBA4800 | reverse complement strand
CTCCCGCGTGTGTTGTTTGACGGCCAGGGCGTTTCCGATTAGCACCGTCGATGATGAAAACGCCAACGAGATGTCCTATGGGCGCGAGCGGAATGGTTGAGGAAACTGGGAGATACTATGATGCTTGGATCTCATCTGATTGCGTGGAGTCTCCTCTTATCGTTTGGTGCAGGAGAATCACCCGATGCGAAGCCGGTTCAGGGTGACGACACGCGGAAGCGCATCGCTGAAACGTTGAAGGTCTTGGAGAACCGCGATACCGAGCCCGATGCAATAGGCAACGCGCTTGACAACACTTGCGAGATTGGAAGAGGCCATCCCGAGGTGGTGATCGAGGAGGTTCTGAAGCTGAAGGTCGAGCATGGCGAGCGTCTCTTGACCCTGGAGTGGTTTCTGCACAGCGATCTCAGAGCCTACGAGAGCGACATGGCTCGGATCTTTGCCACGACGACAAGCCCGCGGGTGAGATTCGTCATTGGACAACTGATCGCGAGTTTCCCGAGCATCTGTTTTCGCAACCATGGCATATGCAAAGATGCATGCAGGTTGCTGCAATCCGCAGAACCGACGGGTACCGGGGGAGGCGGCGCGAAGAAAGGGGATACGTGGATGTGGAACATGGGTTTGACCACGTACATGCTGCCGAGGATTCTGGAGAACTGTGAGTGTCCCGAAGCGGTTGGTGCACTGCTCTCTGTGGCAAGGGATCCCGGGGGGGCGATCCCCGAGGGCGGCGGTCCCTTTCTGGAGAATCTTCTTCTGAGGTACGTGCGGTTTCCTCTGGACGCAGCTCACGGGGTAGACGAACTCGATGCGTCGCAATGGCGTGAGAATTGGCGCGCTTACTGGGATGGCGTCAGGAATCGCGATATGGAGTCGATCGTGAATGAGAATTTCGGTCGATTGATCGAGAGCGCTGAGGCTGCGCTTTTGACCGACCGCGATTCTAGAATTGACTGCTGTTTGTGGTTCCGTGCGATCGAGCGTTGGTGCACGAGGACCGGAGTCGACTTTCGGCTGGAGTGCACAGTTGAAGGCAACGACGTCGTCCTCTCGCGACCACTCGCTCCTGAGCCTTGGGGTTGGTATGACGAGAGTGCGAAGAAGACGGTGAGAAATGCAAGGCGCCTTTGGTTTGACCTCGACTTCAGAAACAAGACGCGAAAAGAATGGGTGGCACTTGGGTTGAGAAGTGCGATCAACGTGTTGCGGACTTCAGGGAATATCGCAGGCAGGGTGGGTAACGACAAGGCAGTCTACCGGGCGTTGTCTACTGTTGTGGCATTCTTGAACGCCCCCAGTACTCGAGACTGTCGTATGAATAGTTGCGGGAGCTACGACGGCGGAGCGGTGAGAATGATTCTTGAGGAATGGGAGAAGGCCTCAGCGACGATGGTGTGGAATCCGGAGAAGATCCAATTCGAGGTGAAATAGCTTTTTGGTTCCTCATCGGAATCTGTGGGTGGTTCTGCCGGCAAACGGCTCGGGGCCCCCGCCCTGTCCGGTCCGGAACGAGGCGCTCGGGCGGGCTGAATCCGTTCCCGCCGCCGCGCCCGCTATCTGGGCGAGGCGCGACGGCGGGAATGGATTCCAGACGCGCTTGTCTCGTACATATTCGGTGAACCCGTGCGTCGAAACGCGCAACCAACGCGTCCGTTGCGCAATTGCGGCTCTG
>DHGK01000373.1:2083-2646 GCA_002402755.1 Planctomycetes bacterium UBA4800 | reverse complement strand
CACGGGTTCACCGAATATGTACCTTGTCTCGTCGGGGCCAGGCCTCCCAAGCCGTTTACCGGCAGGAGGTTACAGCAGGGCGCGTGCCGCGCCCACCCACAGATTCCGATGAGGAGGCAATTTGGGAATGCTCCCGTCTGGCTCTCGAGGATCTGGGGCAACTGGCGCTTGGTTCTCGTGGTCGTGAGACCGGAGACCGTCGTCCGCTGGCACCGCCATGGCTTCCGGCTGTACTGGCGGCGGAAGTCCAGACCGCGGCGAGTCGGCCGTCCGAGAGTTGACGGATAGATCCGTGATCTTGTCCGCCGGATGTGCGCGGAGAATTCCACCTGGGGAGCGCCAAGAATCCAGTCCGAACTTCGCCGTCTCGGCTACGAGGTCGCGGAATCGACGGTAGCCAAGTACCTGTGGAGACCGAGGAAGCCGCCGTCCCAGACCTGGCGGACGTTCCTAAAGAACCATGTCGGGGAACTTGCGGCTGCAGACGGGGCGGCGGCATGGAAGCCGCCGCCCTCGCCTACAGGCCGCGCCGGGCTTCGTCGAGCCCGCTCCTGGCGCTCGTG
>DHGK01000373.1:0-2036 GCA_002402755.1 Planctomycetes bacterium UBA4800 | reverse complement strand
TTCGTGCGTGCGGGGACCTCGCGTGGAGCAGGAGCGCGCGCAGTTCGGGTCACGACCATTGGCTCCGGATGGGATTCTCGGGAGGGACGCCTTGCTCGCACGACGGGCGTGCTTGACAATACGCGATGTTTCTCTCCGCGTACGACGAGGCGGTGATGGGCCGGCGCGGCGGCGTGACCGAGCTGTCGCTGCGCAACCACCGGGTGATCGTCGGCGCGATCAAGGACGGGAAGTACCGGGGGGGGCAAGGTCCAGACGCCGCCCAAGGGCTCCGACTTCCAGTTCTTCGAGGCGGACGTCCTCGGCGCCTCGGAGACGGAGGTCTGGCGCTACTCCTCCTTCCGTGACACTCTGTGCGCGTGTCCGGTCGGGAAGTGGAAATGGGAGACGGTCGCCGCCGCGGAGCGGGGATCCTGTTTGCGGGAGAAGCAGATGCTCCTCGCCTCGGACGGGACGCTGTACGCGGCGATCAGGGTCTCCGAGAAGTACGTTTGGTCGTCGTGCAATGCGGATGGGCGTTTGTGGCAGGGGCAAGTCTTCAGATGGTACGACGTGAACGAGGAACGGCTTGATACGTAGTTTAATACGTAGTTTTCGCGACAGTACTTAGTTTCGCAGTCTCTTCCACCGGGCGCCCCGACCCGTGCCGAGCGCCTTGATCCGCTTTTGCTTTCGGAGCCGTGCGAGAACTCGCCGGATCAAGTCAAGTCCGACGCCGGGGCACTCGGCTTGCAGGTCAGCCACGCGGAACGAGCCCACCTGGCGGTTCACTGCGGCAAGGATCGTCTCCGTCTTCTCGCCGCGCGGCGACTTGAGCTGTCCGACGCGCTCCTCGAACTCTTCGCACGCTTGGGTCAGGATGAAGAGCAGGAAGTTCGCGGCCGGCCAGGGATCGTGAGTGCCCTCGTGCCAGCGATGCGAGCTCTGTTCCAGGACTTCGTAGTATCGCTCCTTGTTCTGCTCGATGAGACGTTCGAGGCTGACGTAGCGCCCAGCTTCGATTCCGCAGCGGTAGCAGGAGAGCAGAAAGAGGAGTCGCGACACGCGACCGTTGCCGTCGCGGAATGGATGGATGCACAGGAAGTCGAGATTCAGAGCGGCGGCGAGCACCAGCGGATGCACCCATTTTTCCTTCATGCCTCGCTGCCACAACTCGACCATCTCGGCCATCGCTGCCGGTGTCTGCAAGGGAGAAACGGTCTTGAATCGCACGCGGCTGCGGCCGTCCGGATAGGTCTGGATGATGTCAACGTCTCTCTCCTTGTACGCGCCGGCGTCCGAGATTCGTCCGCGGCACAGCTTGTGGAGACGCTTGATCGTAGCTTCGTTGATGGCCATCTTCGCGCCGCGCTCATGGATCAGCTTCAGTGCATCTCGGTAGCCCCGCACCTCCTTCTCGTCGCGGTCACGCAACGCAGGCTTTCCAAAAACGATGGTGCCGATGCGCGTCCTATCCACTTCGACGCCTTCGATGCGATTGGAGGAGACCGTGCTTTCAACCAGCGCATGCTCCCGCAGCGCCTTGAGCTTCTGCGGCGACTGGCGGGTGAACAGTTCCTGTTTGCCGCGGGCCTCGGCCAGGTCGGTCAGGTACCACGACGTGCGCATCGGCAGCACGGTTGGTTCGGCAGCGAGTAGGCGGAGAGTCATCATAGGAAGTTCACCAAGTCAGGCGGATTCTACCACCCGGATCTATCGAGGGGAATGGGATGTTTTAGGTGATTGAACGTATACTGCGCCATAGGGGAAAGTGGGCTCTGCGCCGCGAACGGAGCCCGCCGCTGACGGCGCCGCGTGAGCGGCGGGTCGTGGTGGACGAGTACGCCCAGATTACCGGCGGCTCGGGAGGCGTTCGGGCCGGTCAGGCGGGCCGGAGCCGCGGGCGAGCCCGGCGCACACCCCGCGCGGAGTGCGCGCCGGGCTCGCCCGGTCGCTCGTCTTCCGGCGTGATCGTGACCTTGCAGGCGTCGCCCTCGACCCGGTCGACGACCTCGGGCGGGATCTCCACGAAACCGTCCGGCGTGGGCAGGTCCGCC
>DHGK01000101.1:3463-3783 GCA_002402755.1 Planctomycetes bacterium UBA4800 | reverse complement strand
CCCTGCGCGATGTCGCGCAGGAACTCCGGCAGCGTGTCCTCCGCCTCGTTCAGCACGAAATGGTCGACCTCGGGAAACTGCTCGTGCTCGAGGGTGAACAGCGGCCCGCCCGCCACGATCGTCCTGCCGGCTGCCCGGCAGCGCGCGATCAGCTCGCGCGCCGAGTCGCGCTGGGCGATCATCCCGCTGATGCACACGAGGTCGGCCCAGGCCAGGTCCTTCCTGCGCAGCCTGCGCACGTTCAGATCGACCACACGCTTCGCCCACGGTGCCGGCAGCATCGCCGCCACGGTCAGGAGGCCCCGCGGCGGCAAGGAGGC
>DHGK01000101.1:0-3418 GCA_002402755.1 Planctomycetes bacterium UBA4800 | reverse complement strand
TCGTGCCGTACTCCGAGCCGCGCGCCGGTTTTCACGACTCTCTCGGAGGATACAACGGCATCGGTGTCGCCGGTATGGGGTGTTCACCCCATGGCCCGCGTTCCCGGGGCATGGAGCTTCCTCCACGGGATTCGCTGCGTGGCGCGACGGCGGGTCAGATGGGTGCGGCTGCAACGGTGTGCCGGTTCGGCTGCCCGATCCCCGCATCGACCATCCGGGCCGGCAGCTCGGGCGCGCGGGTCAAGGCGCGCCGGCGAAAGGGGCTCGCGAGCAACCTGACGAGGTCGGCCTTCTTCATGTGGCCGGCGAAGGCGCGCAGGAGCCTCCACGTTCGGATCGGGTGCCTGAGGATGCGGTTGAGGAACAAGAGCCCGTACCCTTTCGCCCGCAGCCGATTCACCGTCGCGCTGGGCAGCGCGGTCGGGTCGATGTCCGAGCACTTGAACCACTTGTGCCAGTCCCGTTCGTCGTCGATGATCCCGCGCGCCACGTACTCATCCCAGAGCGGCGTCCCGCGATAGGCGCACAGGCGATTGAACCCGAACGTGTCGAGCTCGAGCCGCGCGGCGAAGCGAAAGCTCTCGAGGATGTCCTCCTCGCATTCGCCGGGCGAGCCGATGACGAAGAACCCGTGGACCCGCGCGATTCCCTTCCGCTTCGCCTCCCTGACCGCATGCTCGACCTGCGCCGGGGTCTGCTTCTTGTTGAGCCGGTCGAGCACCTTCCGGGTTCCCGCCTCGACGCCGAACGCCAGGAAATCGCAGCCGGCCTCGTGCATGAGCGGCAGTTGCTCGATGCCGACCGAATCGACCCTGCCTTCGCAGCCCCAGCGGAACCGGAGCCCGCGTTCGATGATGCCGCGGCAGATGCGGTCGATGCGCGTGCGGTTGATAAGGAAATGGTCGTCGGTGAGATAGATCGAGCGATAGCCTTGGTCGTTCAGCTCCTGCAGCTCTCCCAGGACATGCTCCGGCGAGCGGCTCCGCCAGCGGCGCCCGCCCAGGGACGGGATCCCGCAGTAGACGCAGGCGTACGGGCAGCCGCGCGATGTCTGCACCGTGCAGAACTTGTCCAGCGAGAGCACCGCCGGGACATCGAGGGGCAAGGACTCGATGTAGTCGATGGGCAGGCTGGTCCGGTCGGGATAGGGAAAGCGGTCGAGGTCCTGGAGGAGCGGGCGCGGGGCGTTTTCGACGACCGCCTCGCCGCGCCTCCAGACCAGGCCTGCCACGGAGCCCGGATCGCCGAGATTCTCCAGGTAGTCCGGCAGGAGCTCCTCGCCTTCGCCCACTCCCACGCAATCGATGTCGGGGCAGTCCCCCAGAATACGGTCCGCATTCAAGGTGGCGAACGCGCCGCCGGCGATGATCGGTATCCGCGCCGCGGCGGCCTTGAGCCGCCGGGCCATCCGTTTGACCGCCGGGTACGTCGTGGTCGAGAGAAACGACAGCGCGATTACGTCGGGGCGTTCGAGGGCCGCCGCCCCGGCGATGTGCTCGGCCTGCATCTGCGGATGGCAGGTGTCGAACATCCGCACGCGGTGTCCTCGCGCGCGCAACACCGGTGCGAGCGTCTGGATTCCGAGGGGCGGGAAGGCCATCACCTTGATGCGGCCGTTGCCGGATTTGCCGCGGCCCGGCGTGTCACGAAGCACCCGGCAGAAATTGTCGTCGCCGACATGAACGAGGAACGCGTGCATGGCTTCAGTCATGGCTTCGGTCATTGTCCGCACTCAGCGCCGCAGACGCTCGTGCCGGAGACATCAAGCCAAGGCGCCGGAACCGTAAGGGTACGGCACGCAGGCAGGCCGGGCAATGGGGTGTTTACCCCATCCCCGATCGCGGGTGCGGGTTTCCGTCCGGCGAGGGCGGCATCGGCGGGCCGGTTTCCGGGGGAGCGAGCGGGTGGCGGCCAGGCCGATCAGACGATCGTCACCTGGACGCTGCTCTCGATGATACCCGCCGCGATGGCGTAGCGGGTGAGCCCCGCCGTGTCGTGGATGGAGAGCTTCTCCATGAGATGCTGCCGGTGCTTCTCGACCGTCTTGACGCTGATGCCGAGCGCAACCCCGATTCTCTTGTTGCCCTCGCCCTCGGCGATCAACTGGAGCACCTCCGCCTCGCGCGAGGTCAGACGTGCACGGATTCTCGTGCCCGGCGCGAGGCGGTTCGAGGCTCCCCGCTCGCGGTTCTCGATGCGCCGAGCGATGGAGGGGCAGAAGAAGGTGTTGCCCCGGTGCACCTCGCGAACCGCCTGGCACAGGACCCGGGCGGATGTCTGCTTGAGCAGGTATCCCATCGCGCCCAGGGCAATCGCCTGCTCGACGTAGGCGTCATCGCTGTGCGCGGAGAGTATGACCAGCCTCGTGGCGGGGGCGGCCTTGCGAATCTGCCGGGCGGCCTCCAGCCCGTTGAGCACCGGCATGGCGATGTCCATGACGACGACGGCGGGACGGAGCCTTCGGGTCAGGGCCACGGCCTGGCGCCCGGTCTCCGCTTCCCCGACCACCTCGATATCCCCGTCAGCCTCCAGCAACGTCCGGAGCCCCTGCCGGACCACCGTGTGGTCTTCGGCCAGGACCAGCGTGATGCGCGTCGCCGCGGCGGCGCGTTTCGCCGGCGATCGGCGTCCGGCGCTATGACATCGCATGCGCATCCTCTCCGCGCGCGGAGCCGCCGCCGAAAGGAACCCGCGCCCGGACGGTGGTGCCGCGGCCCGGCGTGGACACGACGCTCAGGCTGCCGCCGACCATCTCCACCCGCTCCCGCATGCCGAGCAGGCCCAAGCGTCTGTTCATCGCGGCGCGCAACACGCGCTGCACGTCGAAGGACGCGCCGTTGTCGGTCACGTCCATGCACACGGCATTCGGGAGCTTGCGGATGCCGATGATCACCCGGCTCGCGTGCGCATGCCGGGCGACGTTGGCCAGCGCGGACTGGGCGACGCGGTAGAGCACCGTGCGCCGGTCGATGCTCAATCGTTCCACCCCGGCGAACGCGGTGAACCGGACGCGGATACCCGTCCGCGCCGTGAAGTCCTTCACGAGGGAGTGCACGGTGGCGATGAGCCCCAGGTCGTCCAGGAGCGCCGGGCGCAGTTCCCGGGCGAACTGAAGCACGGTGTGCACCGCCTTCGCGACCAGCCGCTGCGTTCGGGCGATCTTCCGCGCGAGCTTCGCGGGGTCGACCGCCGGGTCCCGGGCCAGATTTTCGAGCTGGACGTTGATGCCGACCAGGGTCTGGGTGATGTCATCGTGGAGCTCGCGGCTGATTCGCTTCCGTTCTTCCTCCTGCGCCTGCAGGGTCCGGTGTGACAGATGCCGAAGCTGCTCCTGCATGCGGCGCGACTTTTCGAGGAGCTTGCGCTGGTGGCGCTCGCTGTCCTTGAGCGCGTTCTCCACCGCCCGGCGCCGCACGAT
>DHGK01000089.1 GCA_002402755.1 Planctomycetes bacterium UBA4800 | reverse complement strand
CTTCCATTCCGGGTCGTCCGGCGCCAGGTGCATCATGGGCGTGATGGTGTCGGAGGAGGGTTCCGCCGTGTGCTCGACATCGTAGACATGGCTCGTGTAGCCGTCCTTCATGTAATCCTGGTCGAGGAGGGCGCGCGAGAAGAAGGCCTGGGCCGCCTCGACCTCCGGGTACTCGAAGGCGATCATGAGCGGCACCCAGTGCCGCCACATCTCGCAGTCATCGTCCCAGCCGCCGCCGTACTCGCCGTTCTTGCCGAGCCGGTTCCGGATCCACCACAGGACGATGTCGGCGAGCCTCTCCAGGCCCTTCCGCTGCAGTGCCGCCCACGCGGGTGCGCCGGTGGGAGTGGTGTACGACACAGCGGGCGGGATCGGCTCTCCCAGGTACATCCGTATCACGCGGTTCTCGGGAAAGGCGGCCGCGGCGATGCGGAAATCGCGCACCGCCCGGTCGAGGAACCGCCGGCGCTCCTCGTGGTAGCCGATGATGTTTCCGTACTCGTTGACGACCCACGTGAGCATGCGCCCGCGGTAGAAGCACGCGAGCGGCTCGAGCGGCGATCCGGCGGCAAGCGAGAATCGGTAGTCGGCCGTCGTGCGAATCTCCTTGTCGAACCACCGATAGAGCGAAGGCTCGCCGTTCCACCTGCCCACGAAGGCGATCATCCGGTCGAGATCCGCCCCAAGCTGCGCGTCGAGGGCGGGGGCCGCGCGGAGTTCGCGGAGGATCTTCAGACGCGCCGTCTCGTCCTCGGCGTTCCCGGCCCGGCGGATGAGGGCGAGGGCGTCCGGGGCCGGCGCGGCGCCGGCCCCGGCGGCGAGAGCGAGGATGGCGGCGGCAAAGAAACGCGTTGCGCGCGTGCGGCTGCCTGTGCGCCGTTTTCCACGACGAGCGGTTTCCTGTCCTTCGAGGGCGGAGCTACTGTCATCCATGAGCACCTCGCGTGGCGGGTTCTCAGGCGGCGATGTCTTGAGCGGACACACCCAGAGGGAGACGCTCGCATTCAGCCGCATGGCGATCGATGCTATACAGGGGCTCTCGGGCAATCAAGGAGGCGTCGGAGAGGAGCGTGTACTCAGGGATGGGCAGGGTATGATCGTGTCATGCAAGGATGCGGGAGGATATCGAGATCACGGACAACCACCAGGAAGGTGATGACAATGACCAGGCTCAACCCATTGCACCCGGGCGAGCTTCTGTCCGAGGAGTTCCTGAAGCCCATGGGCATCTCCCAGTACCGCCTTGCCAAGGAGATCGGCGTGCCGGCCCAGCGCATCGGCGAGATCGTCGCCGGCAGGCGCTCCATCACCGCCGACACGGATCTTCGCCTCTGCAGGTTCTTCGGTCTGTCGAACGGCTACTGGCTTCGTGCGCAGGCGGCCTACGATACCGAAGTTGCGGAGTCCGCCCTCGCGGGGACGCTGAAGAAGATCAAGCCGTGGTCCGTGCCCGCTACGAGGCTCGGCCACACCGCGTGACCGGGAGCGCGAGCGGCAATCGGCGCCGGCGGACGAAATGTCCTCGTTCCTGCTGCTCAGCCGTCCGACCCCGCCGCCTCGATCGACACCTTGCCGAGGACCAGCGGCGGCGCCAGGATCATCCGGTCTTCGGGCAGCGCCGGGTCGAGGATCATCGCCCTCGCCTCGTAGTCGCCGGCGGGCAGCTCCTGGAGGCGCGCCGGATACGAGTCCTCGACGATCTCGCCGGGCCGGATTCGCGAGAAGGGCAGGAGCCAGTCGCCCGGATCGTGACGCGTGTACCAGGGCGTTCCGCGCCGCAGCGTTGTGCCGCCGGCGGGGGCGAGCTCGAAGCCGACGAGCCAGTCGCCCTTCACCTCGCGTGTGACGCGCCACCACGTCGTGATCGTGAGAATCCGCCCTACGCGCGCGCGGGCGGGGAGCTTGAATCCCAGAAGCTCGATGCCCGGCGCAAGCTCTCGGGGAGGATCGACCTTGACCGCATCGGCCGGCACGGCATCGCGCAGCGGCTGCTCGCTGCGCGGCGGTGAAAACTCGCGCGTTCGGGGAAAGGGCGCGGGCGCCGGCGAGACCGCGCCGGAAGGCTCGCCCCTCGCCGCCTGCGCGGGCACATCGATGACTCCCATGAGCGCGCCGGTCTCGTCGCGCTCCTCCTTCAGCGCGGTGCCGAGGGGCGCGCAGAGGAGCTTCATCTCGTCGATGATGGCGCGGCTCTCCTCGCCCGTTGCGCGCACGGTCCGACCCTCGAGCGCCCTCGCGGGCAGCACCTCCACGCGATGGATTCCCCGCGGGGATAGGCGGAGCCGGAACACGGCCGACATTCGCCCCTCCTCCTTGAGAAGGCAGTCGAAGAGGAGGTTGCCCATGTCGTAGAGGACGACCTTCCCGTCGATGACCTCGATGCCCTTGAGCCTGTGCGCGCTGTGCCCGAGGATCAAGTCGACGCCGTGCGCGAACGCGATCTTCGCCATCGCGCGCTCGGCCGGCCGCACCTCCCGCACCCAGTTGTCGTCCCAGTGCACGGTGAGGATGAGAAGCTCGCCCGGCGCGCGCGGCGCCGCGGCGAGAAGCCGCATCTTCTCCGTGAACGCCCCGAGGTCGCCCTCGGCGATCCAGTTCGAGCCCGGCCTGTCGGCCGCCGCCGCAAAGTGCGGCATCGTCGCATCGAGGCCGTAGATGGCGGCCCGCGTGCGTCCGATGAGGACATGCCGCGCCTGCGCGGCCTCCGCGGCGTTCTCGCCGATGCCGGCGCACACGAGCCCCGCCTCGCGCGTCCACTTGAGGGTGTCGAGAACGCTGGAAGGCCCGTAATCGCCGCCGTGGTTGTTCGCCGCGGTGACGATGTCTATTCCGGCCGCGGTCAGGCAGCGGAGCATCTCCGGCCTCGCCCGGTAGTAGAAGGGGCAGCGCTCGCCCTTGTCGGCCGGCGCTCCCACAAGCGCCACGCAGCACTCCAGGTTGCAGAGCGCGGCATCCGCGCCCGAGAAGATCGCCGCGACGTCCTGGAGCGGCCACGCGAAGCCGTTGCGCGCCGCGAGGTCGTGCTCCCACCTGGCGA
>DHGK01000187.1 GCA_002402755.1 Planctomycetes bacterium UBA4800 | reverse complement strand
GCCGGTTCGGCCGGTCTTCGGGGCGGTTCGGGCGGTCTCGGGGCCGTCGCCGCCGGTCTTCGCGCCGCTTCGGGCGGCCGCGCGAGTATCTCGCGCGCGTTCCTCGGCGCCGCCGTTGCCGAAGCCATCGCCGGCGTTACGGCCGCCGCCTCCGCCAGAAGCTCGCCGATCGACACCAGCCCCTCGCAGGACGCGAGCCTGAGCAGCGTCGCCTCGACCACGATCTCCGGGAACGGCGCCGCACGCAGCCTGGAGATCGCCTCCGAGACAATCTCCAGGCGCAGGAGATCGCCCTCGGCGACCTTCCCCCCGCCCTCGAGCGTCCGCTTGATTCCCTCGCGATACTCCAGCAGCACCTGCTCGAGCAGCGCCTCGGGCGCCGTGACGCCGCCGAGCGCCTCGCGCACGACCCGCCAGACGCCGGGCGTGTCGCCCTGCGCAAGCGCGTCCATGAGCGCCTGCATGCGCCCGCGGTCCAGGCGCCCCGCCACGCGGTCCAGATCGAGCAGCGACGGCGCCGCGCCCGCGAACGCGATGAGCTGGTCGAGCAGCGTCTGCGCGTCGCGCATGCCGCCGTGCGCGTACTGCGCGATGCGCCCGAGCACGTCCTCGCCGGCAGCGACGTTCTCCTGCGCGCAGATCTGCGCCAGGCGCCGCACGACATCGGCCTCGCCGATCGGCCGGAAGTCGAACCGCTGCAGCCGCGAGATCACGGTCTCGGGGATGCGCTGGGGCTCGGTCGTGGCGAAAATGAACTTCACGTGCGGGGGCGGCTCCTCGAGCGTCTTCAGGAAGGCGTTGAATGCCTCGCGCGTGAGCATGTGCACCTCGTCGACGATGTACACCTTGCTCCGGCCGCGCATGGGCGCGCACGCGGCTCCCGCGATCAGCTCCCTGATGTCGTCGATGCCGCGGTGCGACGCGCCGTCAAGCTCGATGACGTCCAGGTCGGCGCCGCCCGCGATCTCCGTGCACGAGGGGCACGCGCCGCACGGCTCGCCTCCGCGCCGGTCGCTGCAGTTGAGCGCCATCGCGAGGATGCGCGCCATCGACGTCTTCCCCACGCCCCGGGGACCCGAGAACAGGTACGCATGGGCGAGGCGGCCCGATTCGATCGCCTGCGCGAGCGTGCGGGCGGTCTCCTCCTGGCCGACGACCTCGTCGAACCGGCGCGGGCGATAACGAAGGGCGATGACTTGATAGCCCATGGCGCTCCAGGGTCGCGCGCGGCGCGTCACGATGCCCGGTCCGCGGGCGGCGGCCGCGTACGCCGCGAACGTCCGCCGGCCGCGAAAGAATAAAAGGCCGCACATAGAAGCGGACCTGCTGTGGCTGCTCCCTTTCGGGCCTGACCAGATTCACAGCGCCCCTATTGCGGCCTTTTTTTCAGAGTATGGCGGAGAGGGGGGGATTCGAACCCCCGGAGCAGTTGCCCACTCACACGCTTTCCAAGCGTGTTCCTTCGGCCTCTCGGACACCTCTCCCTGCAGCCTTCGCCGCGCGGCCGCGCGCACCACCGCATGCTGCGCACGGGGAATGCCGCAGCGCGCCCCGAGCCGCCGGGAGCACGCCTCACGGCATTGTATCTCCGGGCCGCAAAACGGCAAGCCCGCGGGAGGTGCAAAAAACTGGCGGAGAGAGAGGGATTCGAACCCCCGGTGCCCAGTCAAGGGCACACCGGTTTTCGAAACCGGCCCGTTCAACCGCTCCGGCATCTCTCCGCCGCACGCACGCGGCGCCGGCCGCAGGCGCATCTCCGTGTGCCCGACGCCGCGACCGTCCCATCTTAACGTCTGCCGGCGGGAAGACAAGTGGAGGAGGCTGGAGGCTATAGGCTGTAGGCTGTAGGATCTGGTTCAGGCGCCCAGCGGGGGGGCCGGATCTTCCCCGCCTCCCTTGGCGACCCGCAGCGCCGCGAAGAACTCCCTGAGAAGCTCCGCCGACTGCTCCGCCAGCAGCCCCGCCTCGACCGCCACGCGGTGGTTCAGCGCCGGAACATCGAAGAGCCGCATGACCGAGACATGCGCGCCGGCCTTGGGATCCGCCGCCGCATACACGAGGCGCGGAATCCGGGCAAGCACGCACGCGCCCGCGCACATGGGGCAAGGTTCGAGCGTCACGAAGAGATCGACGTTGACGAGGCGCCACGAGCGGTAGTGCGCCGCGGCCGCCGTCAGCGCCAGCATCTCGGCGTGCGCCGTCGGGTCCTGGAGCAGCTCGCGCTGATTGTGGCCGCGCCCGACGATATGCCCCGTCGCGCGGTCGACCGCGACGGCCCCGATGGGCACATCGCCGTGGGCCAGCGCGGCCCGCGCCTCGATGAGCGCTCGCTCCATGAACTGCCGGTCGTTCGTGTCAGGCATCGGTCTTCAGGAACAGTACCATCTCCGATTCGCCTCCGTCCAGCGCCGCGACGCCGCCCCGCGCGGAAAGCGCGGGATCGGCGCGCACCCGATCGGCGGCGCCCTTCTCCACGATGATCGCCTTCACCCTGGGGTCGCGCGCCAGCGCCGGAAGATCCTCCCCGCGCGCCACCAGCCGGTTGAAGTAGAAGCTCAGCTCGACGCGCAACCGCTCGCTCCTGAGGCGCGCCTGCGTGATGCGTTTCAGCTCCTCGGGATCGCCCACGAGCTCGAGGGCAGGCACGACGACCGCAATCGTCTCGCCCGAAAGCCCCCTCGCACGCAGTGCATTCGCCATGCGCAGCCGCGGGCAGGCCTTCTCGTTGCGCGGGACATCGATGGCTTCGAACGCATGCAGCACGATGACCACGCTCGCGCACAGCCGCACGAAGGGCAGCGGCGCCCAGCGTCTGAACGCGAGGAACGCCGCGAGGAGCACCGCCGCGGTCCCCAGCGAGGCGGCGACGGCATGCCCGTGGCGAAGGGCCGTGCCGACCGCCGCCGCGCACGCGATCGCCGCGGCCGCGCCGCACATGCGGTCGGCCCACACGACGGCGCGCGCGCACAGCGCCCTGTGCCGCTCCGCGAGCTGCGCCGCCGCCCAGGCGCCGACAATCGCGCAGGGCACATACAGGAGCAGCAAATACCGGTGATCCTTGACGGACGTGAGGTTGAGCATGAAGAACATCGTGCCCGCCCACGTGAGCGCGAACCCCAGCCCGCGCAGCCGCGCCGGCTCGCGGCGCAGCCGCAGGCATTGCCACAGGCCGAAAAGGATGAGCGGGCTCCACGGCAGCAGGTACGTGGGCAGCGCGTGCAGGTAGAAGAGCAGCCATTCGTGACTGTTCATGATATGCCGGGCGCGGAACGCCTCCCTGTACGCCGCGAACTCGGGGTGCAGCCACAGCCCCAGCGCCCACGGCGCAACCGGCACGAGCGCGACGGGCTGCGTCGCGAAGAACGCTCCCGGGCCGAAACGCGCCCGCAACCCCGGCGTCTTGCGCGCCGCGTTGACGGCAATCCATGCCGCCACGACCGCGCAGCCGCTCAGCGCGATCCAGGCCTTGTCGAGGAAGGCCAGCCCCGTCGCGCCCCAGAACCCCGCGTACCACCAGCGCCTTCGCGCGCCGCCCGACTCCCACCCGAGGTGGAAGCAGACCAGCGCCGCCGACACGAGCACGCCGAACTCCATGTCGATCCTGGTCCTCCGGCCCCACCAGAACCAGCCGAAGGAGCCGAGCAGCATGAGCGCGGCGAGCAGCCCTGCCGCGCGGCTGCGCAGCACCCGGACGCCGTAAAACCAGGCGAGCATGGCGCCGAGCACTGCGAACGCCGCGGAAGGCACGCGCGCCGCTCCGGCGTTGACGCCGAAGAGCCGGTACGCCCCGGCCATCTTCCAGAAGTGGAGCGGCGGCTTGTCGGGGTAGTACTCCCCGCCGTATCTCAGGACCAGCCAGTCTCCGCCCTCGACGATCTCGCGGGCGACCTCCGCGTACCTGACGTAGTCCTTGTTCTCGATCTCCCGGCCCCACAGGTTGAAGAACATCGTGAAGACGGCCAGGGCGAGGAGGTACCACCCCGCGCGCGGCGAGGGCTCGCGCCGGTCCCCGAGACCCGTGCATATGTCCGCCGGCGCACGCGGCGCTTCGCCGTTCTCCACGAGTCCTCCAGGCGCCCGGCGTATTGCGCACGAGCGCAGACCCGAGCGATGGGGGGCGATCGTAGCACGGCGAACGAGGGCGTGCAATCAAACCCGAGACCGCGCCCGCGGCAATGCATCGAGCCGAGAAACGCGCAGGACGAACGATGCCACGAAGACACCAAGGCACCAAGCTTCGCGTGTGCGAACCCCGGCGGCGTACGTTATCCGACGTGCGGGGCGAACCACGCGGTTTCGGGCCGGCCCCATGTCCCTTCGTGCCTTCGTGTCTTCGTGGCCGTTTCCGTCTTCGCACCCTCGCGTCCTCGTCCCTTGGGGAACGCTCCGGCGAGGGGGAGCGGAACGCCGCCTGCACCTGCGACATCTGCGGGCACGCGCGGGCAGGCTTTCCGGTGGCGGAGTCCGGGCGCCGCTAGTCGCAGCGCAGCGCGTCCGGCGTCGGGTCGAGACCCGGCGCCGGGAACGGCGGCGGCAGCGCCGGCGTGTCGGTGTAGAAGTAGTTCCGCAGGAAGTACACGACGTCGGAGTAGTTGATCGCGCCGTCGTCGTTGATGTCGCAGCGATCCTCGCAGGCGAGCGGCGCGCCCGCGCCCTCCAGATACGCGAGCAGCGCCGCCAGATCGGCGTTCTCTGCCTGCGGGCGCGGATCCAGCGCGCCGTCCTCATCGCAGTCCCCGCGTATGAAGGACGCCGCCGCGGCCTGGTTGGGACCCTCGGGCGTCGGCACGCACACGCCGAAGGCGCCGTCCCCGTCGGGAATGCGCCCCCACGAGCGGCCATCGGACAGCGCCGCCCATTCGGTCGCATCCATGGTGCAGCTTCCCGCGGCGGGCGGCTGCATGAGGCGCAGCGAGCCCGCGTACGGGAGCCCCGCGTAGTCGAGCACGAGAAGCCCGCCCGCCGGCACCACGCTTCCCGCGGGGATTGACTCGATGGCGATGACGGCGCCGTCCGCCCGCACCTCCGCATCCATGCCGCCGATGTCGCGATCCATGCCGCCGAGGTTGAGCAGCTCGATGAACCCCCCGGCGCCCGGCGCGATCTCGTTGATCACGATCTCCGGCGGCGCGCACCCGACGGTGAAGACGAAGGCATCGTCCCACACGAGCGCGCTCCGCTCGCCCTTGTACGAGAGCCAGGTCTTCTGGTTCCACGCGTTCGTGCCTTCGACGAGATACCGGCCCACCCTGCCCGCCGTGCTGCCGCTCATGCCGCCGGTCCAGACCTGGTACCCGCCGGAATCCAGGGACCGGGTCAGCGACACGGTGATCGTGTTCGTGCTGCCCTGCCAGCGGAACCTCACCACCGCCGACTGCATCGAGCCGCCGGGACTGGCCTGCGTCGCCGAGCACGGATCGCGCACCATGACCGTGAAGGCGATCGCCTGCCCGGCCGCGGGATCGCGCGGCGAATGCGGCACATCGCGCACGAAACGCACGCCTTCGGCGCAGTTCGGCTCGCCCGGCGTGGGCGTCATGCCGCTCAGGACGGTCCCGCCGTCCGGCTTCCTGCCGTACGACAGCCCGGCCGGCACGGACGCGTACTGGAGCGAATCGAGCGACACGCTCAGGCCGCCCCACGCCCAGTCATCGGGCTTCCAGAGGTACACCTGGCCGCCCGCGAGGCTGTACGCGATGTCGCAGGTCACCTCGCCGGGAACGGCCGGGCCGAGCCGCACCGCGACATGCTCGCCCGGGCCGAGTTCGAAGTCCCCGGCCGCGATCGGCCGGCGGCTCGCGCCGGTCGGATCGTTGGCCTGGCCGAACTTGAGGCCGTCGAGCGGCACCGGCGGAGAGCAGTCCTGCGCATTGTAGAAGAGCTCGATGTACGGCGCCTCCGCGTCCCAGAGATTGACCTCGTTGATCGCGATGCGGGGCTCGGCCGACAGGTTGGGCTCTCCCGGGGACGGCGGCTGCGGCGCGCCTCCCTCCTGGCACGCCGACCGCCCGAACGCTCCCAGGGCCTCCCAGTCCGCCATGCTCTTGAACCGGAATCGGTCGATCGCGGCGTTGCCGCTGTCCAGCCGATCGTAGAGGGTCGCCGCGCCGCCGCGATAGCGCGCAAGCAGCGACGGGCGCCCCGCCGTGCCGCCGTCAAGATCGATCACCGCATAGCCGCCCGGCGGAATCACGCCCTCCTCGATGCGCCACTCCTCCGAGGAGTACCGCGATGCGTGCGGCTCGTCGTTCGCCGGCAGCACGCGCGCGAAGAGCGACAGGAACCTGCCGGCGAGGTCGAACGGCGCGTCGCCGGCGTTGTACAGCTCGACGAACGTACGCATGCGCTCGACGGGCGCATCGCCGCACTCGACCGCGCACTCGTACTCGCCCTGCAGGCCGACCTCGGTGATCGTGACGGGCGGCCGTTCGTAGCCCGCCGCAAACACGCGCTCCGGCGAGGCGATCGTCGTCTTTCCGAGCGCCGCCGTCACCGCGTAGCGGACGCGCGCCCCCTGCGCGAAGGCGCCGATGGCGGCGGTGAAGCAGTCGCTCGCGACCGCCGCCTCGCCGCCGACCCTGCGCAGCTCGGCCTCGCCGCGCCGGCCGCCATCGTCCTCCCACGCGACCTTGGCGACGGGCGCCGCATACGCCGCGGACCACATGCCCTCCCACCCGAGGCGCGCCCACACCGTCACCGGCTCGCCGGCGGCGGGGTTGAGCGTGTTCGATGCCGCCATGCCGGGCCACTCGACCCAGACGGCGACATCGGGCGTGAACCATACCCGCTCCGGGCCGCAGGAATTCGGGAAGCGCGGCGTCGCGAAGCGAAGCGCCCGCGTTTCGCGGGCGGTGTCGTTGTCGCAGCGCCCCGCGGCCAGGTCCGTCTGGAGCGTGTCGAAGCTCAGGCGGCTGATCTCGATCACGTTTTCCGTGCTTCCCAGGCCCTCCCGCATGATGAGCAGCCCGCCCCCTTTGGAGAGCCTGTACGGCAGCTCGAACGCCGTCACGTCGCCGAGAGCGCGGGCATACAGGAGCTGGGACGATCCCGGCAGCACCGAGGAGCCCGTCGCGAGCTTGGCCCGCCCCGTCTCGCCGAGATACACGTCGTTGACGTACACGCCGTCGAGCGAGACCGCATCCTCGCCGTAGTTGTACAGCTCGATCCAGCCGGGCGAGCTGGCGAGATTCCCCGTGTCGACGCGCACCAGATCGCACTGCGGCATGACCTCGGCGAGCATGAGGCGCTTCTCGCACCCCATCCGAACGCGGTGCACGCGGCGGACGCTCCCCCCCGCCGCGTAGTCCTCGGGATCGTACACCGTGCGCCCCGCATCGTTCACGGTGTGGACGTACCAGCCGATGACGGTCCGCGCGCCGCTGGCGGGATCGAGATGCGGAAGGCCGCGTCCGGACAGCGTGGTCGTGTAGAGCTTCGGATCGCGCGCATCCGGCGTCATCGCAACGCCCGGCCACGCATCGGCATCCCCCGCCTCGCCGGGATTGACCTTGTACCTGAGCACGACCTGGGCGCCGGGGAGCTTCCGCTCCGCCCGCACCGCGATCGTCACCGGCGAGTACGGATACGCGGGCGTCACGTTCACGACGCGCAGGTACAGGCCGATGACCTGGTTGGGCGTGCCCGGCGTGGGCCGCCACGTCTCGACGTAGCGCCCCGGATTGTCGGGGTCGGCCGCCCAGGCGACATCCGTGCCGAGGACGGGCATGTCCACGCGGTCGATGACCGTGACGCCGTCGGGCGCGGTCAGGTAGACGCTCTCCCCGCCGCTCAGCCCGAACGTCGCGTGCAGCGTCTCGGTCGGTTCGCCGCCGGCGGCGACGACCAGGAATCCCCGCCCGGCTATGACCGTCCCCTGGGGAAACGCCCACTTCGTGAGGTTGCCGCCGCTGTCGCTCAGGTAGTACCCGCCGAGCTTGAGCGCCCTCGATGATGGGTTGTAGATCTCGATCGCATCCCAGGCGGCGGCCCAGCCGGGCATCGTGAAGCGCCGCGCATCGGGAAGCACCTCGCTGATGCGCAGGCCGCGCGCGTTGATGCTCCCCGACCGATCGCAGCCCGCGACCGCGGCAAGCAGGAAAAGGGGTATCAGACGGCGCATCACGAGGCTCCTCGTCCTCCAAGACTCGATTGTACCACGGCGGTGCGGTCATGCCGCGGCCGCTCCGGTAAGGGCTTGGAGGCCCGGGGATTGAGACCGCGGGCGGGGGTTCGCTCTCCCCGGCAGACGCCCCCATCGCGCTCCCCCGCGAGCGGACGGCGTCACGCCGGCGTGCCGATGCTCCCGGCCTCCATGGCGACCGTCCTCGCGCCGTACGGCGCCGCCCGCGGGTCGTGCGTCACGAGCAGCACCGCCCCGCCGCCCCGGGCGAACTCGCCCAGCGCGCTCAAAACCGTCTCCGCGTTCCCGGCGTCGAGGTTGCCCGTGGGCTCGTCGGCCAGGAGGATGCGCGGCCGGTTGAGAAACGCCCGCGCGAGCGCCGCGCGCTGCCGCTCGCCCGTGCTCAGCGCCGCGGGCACGTGCCCCTCGCGGTCGCCGAGGCCGAATCGCGCCGCAAGCTCGCGCGCCCGATCGCCCGCCCGGGCATCCGGCACGGCGAGCGCCGCGGCCATGATGTTCTCGCGCACCGTCAGGTACGGCACGAGGTGGTACTGCTGGAAGATGACGCCGATCGTCCGGGCCCGGAACGCCGCGCGCTCGTTCGGCGTCATGCGGTACAGGTCCTGTCCATCGACGAGCACGCGCCCCGCGTCCGGCGCGAGCAGGCCGCCGCACGCCAGAAGCAGCGTCGTCTTCCCGGACCCGCTCGGGCCCCGCACGATGACGAGCTCGCCCGCCTCGATGGTCAACGACGCGCCCGCGAGCGCCGTCACCTGCCCGGCGGGTCCAGCGTAGCGCTTGACGACCTCGATCGCGGCAAGCATCGCGCTACTCCTCTCTCAGCACGGCCGCCGGGTCCTGCCGCGCGGCCATGAGCGCCGGCAGCCAGCTCACGACCATGGCAAGCGCGGGCGCGCCGAGCATCGCCGCCGCGAAGATGCCGGCGGAGAAGAACGGCACGCCGTCCGGGGATGCGGCGCGGAGCGCCGCAATGCCCCCGGCGTACCCGAGCAGCGCGCCCGCCGCGCCGACGAGCCCCGCCCTGGCCAGGAAGATCGCCAGGATATCGCGCGCGTGCAGCCCCAGCGCGCGCAGGATCCCGATCTCGCTCCTGCGCTCCCGCACGTTGAGAAGCGCCAGGACGCCGATCCACACGAAGCACGCGGCCGCCACCACGGGCACGAGCGCCGCCGCGAACTCCTCCCAGGTGCGGCGCGACTCCTCGGCGAACGACTCCTCGCCCCCCACCGCATCGCTGCGGGCGCGCGCGGCGCGGGTGCGCGCCTCGCGGCGCGCCTCGGCCTGAAACGCGTACTCGATCACCTGCGTATCCGGCAGGATCGCGGCGATCTCCGCCCGGATGCCCTCGATCGCGGCGCCCTCGCACTGGCAGCTCAGGGCGAGGATCGCGCTGATCTTCCCCGGCAGCCCGAGCATCTCCTGGGCTTCCGCCAGGTTGACCCACAGCGAGATGTCGTCGGCCGTGCCGCGCTCCTCGTGACACGCCGCGACCGTGAACTCCCGGCCCCGGAACGCGATGCGATCGCCTCGCGCGATGCCGAAATCCCGGTGCAGGCACCAGCCGAGCACCGCGGCGCCGGCCGGCACCGGATCGAGCACCGGCTGCTTGGCGGCGCCCTCGCCGCGGGGGATCTCGGCCCGCGTGCCGATCAGGATCACCGTCCGCTCGCGCTCGGGCCACGCCGTCTTCTGCTGCAGAACGGGCAGGATGTGCTGCACGCTGACGGCGCGCGAGCGCGCGAGCGTCTCGGCGCGCTCCTCGGGCATGAAGACCGTGCCGTGGCCCGCCGCGTGAAGCTCGGCGAGGCTCTGCCCGCGCGGGAAGATCTGGACGTTGAACCCCATGCGCTTGGTGATGACGCGGTAGTCGTCCTCCAGGCGCCGCATCGCGGCCTCGGTCGCGTCGATCTTCGCATCGATCTGCGCCTGCCGCGCCGCGCCGTAGCGCCCGAGGTGCGCGAGCTCCGCCGCGAGGCACCCCACCGCCACGGCGACGGAAAGGACGCCGAGCGCGAAGCTCAGGCGCCGGAAACGAATCTCCCGAAGCACGAGCCCGAGAATCCGCATGCGCACCTCTCAGCGCTTCCGCAGCACGGCCACCGTCCCGGCCGCCACGCACAGCAGCAGCGCCGCCCCGGCAATGAGCGCCGACACGAGCGCGCGGCTGCGCGCCGCCGTGGATTCCGCCGCCTCCGGCTCCACGGCGAGCCCCGTCAGGGGCGGCAGCGGCGGCAGGGAGACCAACCCGCCGGCGAGGCAGTCATCCCACGGGACCGCCATCAGGAGATCCGTGCCGGGATTGAAGGCCTTGATCTCGCACGAGCACGGCCCGGCCAGGAACTCGCAGGCCGGGCCGACGTTGTCCTCGTTGATGCCGGCCCCGGCGAGCGCGAAGAGCGCGCGGCCGCGTCCGAAGACGGGGAACACGAGCGGCTCGCCGGCGAGCGCGCGCAGCTCCCGCTCGGTGCCGCACAGCATCGCCGCCAGCATGGCTTCGGCGGCGTCCGTGCGCGAGACGCGCATGACGGAGAACGCGAGGCGGAGGGGCGGCATCGGCGGCGTCGCGGCGCCGGCGGCCTCATCGCCCGGGAACACGGCGCCGGCCGTCTCCTCCGGCGGCAGCTCGAGCGTCTTCTCCAGCTTCCCCAGCAGGCCGGCGAGGGCCGCGGCGGCCGCATCGTCCTTGCCGCGGTCGCCGCTCTCGAGCATCACCCACACGGCCGCGTCGCCGCCGAGAAGCCGCTGCCCGAGCTCCCGCCTGGCCGGCGAGTCGACGATCGCCCGCGCCGCCGCGGCGCCGAACTCGCCCTCCCAGGCATCGTCCTTGACCCCCGCGCTGCGCGGATACCGCAGCACCGCCCACGGTAGCGCGGCGGGCCGCCTGTCCTTCCACACCTCCCGGGCCGAGGGATCCATGGGCGCGTCGACGTCCACCACCGCGACGAGCAGATTCGCGCGCCCCTCGGGCGCCGTCGCGCGCTCGGCGAGCCACTCGCGCGCGGCGCGCTCCTCCGGCCCCAGGGCGCCACGATGGAACACGTACAGCTCGTAGTCGTCGACATGCCAGCGCTCGAGGGCGTATCTGAACACCGGCACGCTGCACGCGAGAAGCGCGCCGCCCGCCAGAACCGCCGCAGCCGCGCCGGCGGCGCGCAACCGAACGCGCGAGGGTTTTCTCCGCATGCGTTCTCCTCCCGGGAAGCCGTCGGGCTCCTCCCCCAGGCCCCGCGGCGCCCTTGCACAACCGAGCGCCCAGGAATTATCTTAGTGTGCGCGCCGCACCGGCGCCACCGTCAGTGAGGATCACGCATGGAAACCGGCCGCAAGATAATGAACCTCCGCCTCGATCTCAAGATCACGCAGCGCGACATGGCTGCCAGGTGCCGCATCTCGCCCGGGTCGCTCTCGAAGATCGAGACGGGGACCAACCGCCCTTCCTCCTCGGCGCTGCGCACGATCGCCAGGGTGCTCGGCACGTCCGCCGACTACCTGCTCGATGAGGCCGCGCCGTATCCTCCTCCGCGGCCGTCCGCGCGCGCCGCGGCCGACGGCCGCGACCCGCTCCAGAAGCTGCGCGCGGAGATCACGCGCGAGGAGATGTGGCTCCTGGAGGACCTCAGGAGCCGCGGCGCGTACTGGCGCGAGGCGGCGTTCGCGCTGCCCGAGGCGGACGTGGAGACCATCAGGCTGGTGCGATACCTCTTGCAGCGCGGCCAGTTCTCGGGCGCGCGCGAGGCCGAGACCAAGGCGCGCGAGGCCGAGACGGCGGCCGCGCCCGCCCCGGCCGCCAAGCCCGCCAGGCCCGCCGGCAAGAAACGCCGCACCACGCCGCGTTCGCACGCGCGCTCGCGCCGGTCACGCCGGTCGCGCCGCTCGCGCCGGCGGTAGCCGCGGCGCGCCGGAGCCCACCCGCGGGCGGCCGGGTCACTTCTTCGCGCCCTTCGGCGCCGGTTCGCGCGGCGCGGTCGTTCCGCCCAGCCTGAAGACGCCGTGGGAGGCGGTCTCGTTCTCCGGGTCGAGACGCAGCGCCGCGCGGTAATGCCGCAGCGCCGAGGCCGCGTCGCCCTTGCGCTCGAACACGCGCGCGAGCGCGATCTGCAGGTTCGCGTCCGACGGGTCCTGCGCGGCCGCCTCGCGCGCCCGCGCCTCGGCCTTGTCGAGCGCGCCCTGGACCAGGTAGATGCGCACGAGGCTCACGGCGAACGCCGTCCTGCTCCTGGCCAGGGAGTCGCGCAGCGTCTTGAGGCTCCGGAGATAGTCCCGGCGGCTGAACGCGCCGTCGTCCCTGACGAGCTCGGGGTCGACCGGCATGACGACGAGCTCCTTCTCGTACGCGGCCGCCGCCTGCAGGCCGGCATCGCAGGTCGCCTCGGCCTGCGCGAGAATCTCCTTTCGGCGCGCGGCCGGGAGATCGTCGCTCATGAGCGCCCACTCGTAGTAGCTGTCGCCGAGCGCCGTGTAGGCTTCGATGTAGTGCTTCCCCGTCTCGATGGCGCGCTTGAACCATTCCGCGGCGTCCTTGTAGTCGCCGAGCTCGCGCCGGATGGCGCCGAGGTGGTACATCGCCACCGCGTACACATCGTCGGTCACATCGGGATACCTGCCCGATACCACGCTCTCGAGGCACGCCGCGGCATCCGCATGCCTCCTCTGGTGGCGGTACAGGAGGATGCCCAGGCTCAACCCCGCCCTGGCGTACGACGGGTCCTCGTCCAGCGCCCGGCGGAACGATGCCTCCGCGGCCGCGTACTCCTCCTTCGCCGCCTCCTCCGCGCCGCGCTCCCAGTACTGGATCGCCCGCGCGCGCTGCGGCGTCGCCTGGGGAGTGCGCGACGTCATCGCCCTGGCGCGCTCATTGATCACGTCGCGGTGCGCGAGCCACCAGGCCTGGTAGCGCTCCTGCGCCTGCCGCCACTCGCCGGCCGGCGCGTCCTCGGCCGGAAGATAGTCCTCGCCCGTGTAGGCCTCGAGCTTCTCCGCGGCCAGCGCGCGCAGCCGGCGGTCGTCCTCCGCCAGCGCGGTGATCAGGCAGGGGATGCCGATGTGCACGCCGTTCTCGCCCAGCGCCACGGCCAGCGCGAACGCGAGGCCCGCATCGGCGCGATAGAACGCATCGATCAGCTCGCGGTAGCGGTTGAGCCGCCGCAAGAGCTCCACGCAGAACGAACGCACCGCCGCGTCCTCCTCGGGGTCCTCCAGCACGAAGACGACGACCGGCACGGCATCCGCCGGGGCGACGAGCAGCGCCGCCTTGAGCGCCTCGATGCGTTCATCCGGCTGCGGCGCCTCGATTTCCCCGTAGATCTCCGGGAGTTCCTTGTCCAGCTCGTCCCCGACGATCTTCCTGAGCTCGTGCGCCCTGAGCACGCCGCGGATGCGGCGCGCCGCCTCGCCGGCCGCGGTCTGCGCCGCCCCATCGAGGGGCTCGACCGCGAAGATGCCGAGGCCGCGCAGCTCCTTCTCGGCGGCATCCGCCTCCGCGCCGCCCCGGCCGAGGCGCTCGACGAGCGCGGCGATCCGCACCGCAAGCTGCTCCGGGTCGGCGGAGGGACGCTCCGCGGCGCCCTCCCCCCGGGGGATCCTCCGGACGACCTCCTCCCTGGGATACGAGACCTCGCCCACGCCCGGCACGCGCACGATGATGCGCTTCCCGTCGGGCGACTCGCGCACCTCGCCCGCGATGCGCCTTCCGCCCTTGAGCTCGATGCGCTCGCTGTCCAGGTTCTCGCCCGGCGCGGGGCGGCCGAGCTGGATCCGCGCGACGTCGCGCTTGGCGATCCGGTCGGTCGCCTGCGGCGTCTCCAGCTCGATGTAGTTGCGGCCCGGGTCGCGAATCCTGCCCGTGCGCACGACGCCTGAGCGCAGCGTCACGCGATCCTCGGCCTGCGCGAGCGCGCCGAGGGCGAAGCTCAGCCCGACCACCCACCACGCAGCGGCGTTCGTCATGCGTTCACGATCTCCTGCGGTCCACGGCATCGCGCGCGCCGGCGGCGGATTCCCCGACCTCCGCGGCGCGCGGGGGCGCGCGACGCGCCCGAGCCCGCCGGCGTTGCGCCCTCTAATTATGGTGTCTGGTCCGGGCGGGCACAACATTCTTTCCCCGCCGCCCTCCGCGCCCTGTCGATTCGCCCCGGCACGGCCTATAATCTACCCTTCCGCCTTCGCCGAGGCGAAGGCGGAATCGTTATCGGAGGATCGAATGAGCACGCCCCCTGTCATCCGCGTGGCGGAGATCGAGCGCGGCGATGTCGTCGACGGCCTTCTCATGGTCGACGCCGCCAACTTCAAGCAGACCAAGAACGGCAAGCCCTTCATGCAGCTCGTGCTTCGCGACCAGAGCGGGAAGATCCGGGCGATGAAGTGGGACGCGGACCGCGACCTGTACCGCTCCATACGCGTGAGCGACATCGTCGCCGTCAGGGGCCGCGTGGAGGAGTACCAGGGCAATCCGCAGCTCATCCTCGATGACATCCGGGTCATGCCGCGCGCTGCCGTGCCGTCCGATGCGTTCATTCCGAAGGGAAGCGCGGACACCGCCGAGCTGTGGGAGGCGCTGCACCGCGCCGTGATGGAGGTGACGAGCCCCGGCCTGCGACAGCTCCTGGAGAGCTTCCTCAACGACCCGGAGCTCGCCGAGGGGCTGCGGACCTGGCCGGCGGGGCGCACGCTCCACCATGCGCATCGCGGCGGGCTGCTGGAGCACATCGTGAGCATCATCGGCGCCGCGAAGCACCTGGCCAGGCACTGGCCGCAGCTCGACATCGATCTCCTGACCGCGGGCGCGGTCCTCCACGACATAGGCAAGCTCAAGGAGCTGTCGCTCGGCCACAGCATCGAGTACACGGACCGCGGCCAGCTCGTCGGCCACGTGGGCATCGCCATGCAGATGCTGCACGACAGGCGCAAGGACGCGCCGGACCTCGCCCCCGAGACGCTGCTCGAGATCGAGCACCTCATCGTGAGCCACCACGGGAAGACCGAGTACGGCGCGCTGCGGGAGCCGATGACCGCGGAGGCGATCGCCCTGCACTTCCTGGACAACATGGACGCGCGCCTGGCGGCGTACTTCGCCCTTGCGGGCGAGGAGGAGCCGGGCCCCTACGGCGAGAGCTGGACGGATTATCACCCGCTCTTCGGCACGCGGCTCTACAAGCCGAAGCGGATCCGCCCGCCGCGGCGCGCGGAGTGACCGCCCGCCCGGTTGCGCGCCGCGCCGGCAGCGAACCCGGACCGGGCGGCGCGCGCCGCTACTCGGCCTCCGCCGGCGGCACGCGCTCGGCGGCGGGGAAGAGATCGAGCTCCAGGCCGACCTCGGCGATCGCCGCCCTGAGCGTCTCCTCGCTCCGGGGCTGGAGCTTGCAGAGCGGCAGCCTGACCTCGTCGCTCATCACGCCCCCGATCGCCATGGCGCACTTCACGGGCACCGGGTTGACCTCGACGAAGAGCGCGCGGAAGAGCGGCAACAGGCGGTAGAAGATCTTGCGGGCCTCGGCGATGCTGCCCTCCCTGAAGAGGTCGACGAGGTCGGCCATCGACCGCGGCACGACGTTCGCCGCGACCGAGATGACGCCGACGCCGCCGAGCGCCATCACGGGCAGCGTGAGCGCGTCGTCGCCCGCGAGGACCTCCAGGTCCGTCCCGCCGATGATCTCGGCCGCGAGGTCGAGCCGGCCGCTCGCCTCCTTCACCGCGATGATGTTCTCGTGCTGCGCGAGCCGCGCGAACGTGGCGGGCTCGATGGAGACGCCCGTGCGCGACGGGATGTTGTACACGATGAGCGGGAGGGGCACGGCGTCGGCGATGGTCATGAAGTGGCGGTACAGACCCTCCTGGCCGGGGCGGTTGTAGTACGGCGCGATGAGCAGCGCCCCGTCGGCGCCGCTCTCCTGCGCGTGCTTCGTCAGCCGCACCGCCTCCTGGGTCGAGTTCGATCCCGTCCCCGCGATGACGGGAACGCGGCCGTTCGTGCGCTCCACGACGAGCTCGATGACCTTGTCGTGCTCGGCGTGCGACAGCGTGGCCGACTCGCCCGTCGTCCCGCAGGGGACCAGGCCGTGCGTGCCCGCCGCGATGTGCATCTCGACGAGCTTCTCGAGCGCCGCCGCATCGACGGCGCCATCGCGAAAGGGCGTCACCAGGGCAACGATCGACCCGCGAAACATACACTCGCTCCCGACTCGCACAGCGTCTCCGCGGAGAACATCGAAGGACCAGGTCGGATTATAGGCGACGGCCGGCGAGATGGCCAGGGGAACGCGGCGGGCCCGCTCTCACTCCTCCTTGGCCGGCACCGGAATGAGCCTGTAGAAGATCGTCCCCGTGCCCTTGGCGCCGCCCGGCGCGGCATCGGCCTCCTGGAGCCTCACCGCCGCCGGGATCAGGCGCTGGTCCCACTTGAACTCGGTCAGCGACAGCGGCCAGGGCTCGCCCGCCTTCTTGGTCGGATCGACGATGAAGTACAGGCCGAACTCGGGCTTGTCCCTGTTGGCCATGATCTGCTCGATCTCCTGCGTCGTGCCGACGAACTTGACCGTGACGCGCGAACGGTCGCACTGCACGGCGACGGGCCGGTCGCCCTGGGCCGCGAGCGGCACCTTGGCCCAGAGGTTCACCTCGAGCTGCCGCGAGTCGCTCGGCTCGGGCTCGAAGAACACCGTGACGCGCACCGTGCGCGCCGTACCCGCCAGCGGCTGCCCGCGCTCGTCCACGAACACGGACGCGTTCAGGTCCTCCTTCGGGTACTCGAGGTGCGCGGCCACCTCCGCGGTCCAGGAGAGGTCCTGCGCGCCCACGTCCTCCAGCGTCACGTCATCGGCGACGATGCGGCAGTTCTGCAGGTAGTACTCGGCGCCGCGCACGCCCAGCGCCGCCGGCTCGATCTCGGGCTCGCGCGTCGTGCTCAGCCGGAGCGGCGGCGGCGGCCGCCCCTTGATGCTCGGCGTCCCCACGGGCAGCTTCTTGACGACCACGCGCGAGAGCTGGAAGTGGAGCACGCTCGGCGTGATCGTGTCCTCGACCACGCGCAGCGACTGCACCGGCGGCACGAGCAGCCGCCCCGTGAGCCGCTCCTGGCCCATCCGGTACCCCTCGCTCTGGTAGCAGTCCTCGGGCCGCACGAGGAGCACCTTGTCCCACTCGCTCCAGCGGAACGAGTTCACGTCCTGCTGCGGGCCGGTGACCGACAGCTTGACCTTGACGGCCTCCCGCTGGTCCAGGTCGGCCTCGAGCTCGCGCGCCGACCACAGCCTGACGATCTGCCAGTCGTCGCCGCTGGCGCGCGCCGTGTCCATGCGCACGTAGAGCGTCATCTCGCCGGTCTCCGAGACCGTGATCTGGTTGTTCCAGGCGAAGTACCAGATCGTGACCGCGAAGAAGAGCGCGATGCCCTTGTTCTTCAGATCGTGCGTGACGATGCCGGCAAGGTCGTTGAGCTTCATGAGGACCTCGTCTTGTGCGCCTCCTGCTGCTCGTGGACGTAGAGCTCGCGCAGCCGCGTCTCGAGCTGCCGGGGCTCGAATCCGCGCTCCAGCTCGCCGCCGACCGCGAGCGAGATGATCCCCGTCTCCTCGGACACGATCACGCAGATGGCGTCGGTCTCCTCCGTGAGCCCGATGCCGGCGCGATGCCGCGTGCCGAGCTGCGGATCCAGCGAGGGGTTGTCCGTGAACGGGAAGAGGCAGCCCGCCGCCGCGATCCGCCCTCCCTGCAGCACCACGGCGCCATCGTGGAGCTCCGTGCCGGGATAGAAGATCGTCAGCAGGAGCTCGCTCCGGACCTCGGCATCGAGGATGACGCCGCGCTCCACGTACCCGCCGAGATCCACGTCGCGCTCGAACGCGACGAGCGCGCCGATCTTGTTCTTGGAGAGCCGGCCGACCGCGCCGACGATCTCCTCGATGATGTCCACCCGGCTGCGCATGAAGACGCCCAGGAACGGCGTCTGGCCGAGCTTGGCGAGCGCCCGCCGCAGCTCCGGCTGGAAGATCACGATGAGGGCCGTGATCGCCGCGCCGCCCGCGAAGTGCAGGATCAGCCTGACCTGCTCGAGGTTCCACCAGCGCGCGAGGATCGACACCGCGAGCAGCACGAAGAGGACGAAGAACGCCACCCCCTTGAGCACGCCCGCGCCGCGGCTTCCCTCGGTGAAGCGCAGAAACACGTAGATGATCGCGTACAGGAGCAGGACCTCGAGGAGGTACTCCCAGCGCGCGAACGGCCGGACGAACTCAATCAACGTGTCCATGCGTGCTCACTGCATCGAATTCCGCCGCGGCCTCCGCGATCGCGCGAACCATGCGCGCGCACTCGCGCGCCGCGGCCGCGTCGTGCACCCGCAGGTACGCCGCCCCGCCGAGCAGCGCCCAGACGTGCGCCGCGCAGG
Organism: Planctomycetes bacterium UBA4800; assembly: GCA_002402755.1. GTDB lineage: Bacteria > Planctomycetota > UBA8108 > UBA8890 > UBA8898 > UBA8898. The sequence continues at coordinate 1,754 of DHGK01000187.1, read as the reverse complement.
TCCCGATCTCGCGGGCCTCGACCGGCCGCCCCGTTACCGCGCCGATGAACGACTTGCGCGACGCCCCGACCATGACCGGCAGGCCCAGCGCCTCGAAGCGGCGCAGGTCCCGCAGGATGCGCAGGTTGTCCGAGACGCGCTTCCCGAAGCCCAGGCCCGGGTCCACGATGAGGCGTCCGCGGCCGATGCCGGCGTCCTCGGCCGCGCGCACGCGCTCGCCGAGGAAGGCGAGAACCTCGCCCACGACATCGTCGTAGCGCACGTCGCGCTGCATGTCGCGCGGCGTCCCGCGCATGTGCATGAGGACGACGCGGCAGTCCGCCCCGGCCAGCGTCTCCGCCATGCGGGGGTCGCCCCGCAGCGCCGTCACATCGTTGATCATGACGGCGCCGCGCGCAAGCGCCTCGCGCGCGACCGCCGCCTTCGACGTGTCGACCGCGAGCGGCGCGCCGACCCGGCCGGCGAGCGCCTCCATCGCCGGCAGGACGCGCCCGAGCTCCTCGTCGCACGACACGGGCGGCGCGCCCGGGCGCGTCGACTCCCCGCCGATCTCGATGCAGTCGGCGCCGCCCCCGACGAGGCGCTCGGCGGCCGCGACCTGCGCATCGGCCCCCTCGCACCGCCCCCCGTCCGAGAACGAGTCCGGCGTCACGTTCAGGATCCCGACGATGCGCGGCCTCCGATCGCCTTCCATGCCGTCTCCACGCGCGGCCCGGCTCTCGCCGGGCCGCTATGCCTGCGGCGCGGACGGGCCGCCGTCCCCGCGCGCCTTCCCTTCCTCCGCCACGAGCGCCCCCAGCTCCTCCCCGCTCAGCACCTCGCGCTTCAGGAGATCCGCGGCGATCCGGTGCACGGCGCCCTCGTGCTCGCGGACGATCGCGCGCGCGCGCTCGTAGCACTGCCGCGACAGCGCGCGCACCTCGTTGTCGATCTCCTCGTTGAGCTTCTCGCTGTGGTTGCGCGTGCGGGTGATCTCGCGCCCGAGGAAGAGATGCTCCTCGTTCTCCGTGAAGCTCAGGGGGCCGAGCCCCTCGCTCATCCCCAGCTCGCACACGACCAGCCGCAGGAGCTCGGTCGCGCGGCGGATATCCTCGCGCGCGCCGCTCGTGACATCGCCGCAGAACAGCTCCTCGGCCACGCGTCCCCCGTAGCTCACGCACACGTCGCCGAGGATGCGCCGCCTGCTCATGTGGTAGCGGTCGTGCTCGGGAAGCTGCATCGTCGCGCCGAGCGCCATGCCCCGCGGGATGATGGTCACCTTGTGGAGCGGCTCGACCTCCGGCAGGAAGTGCGCCACGAGCGCGTGTCCGGCCTCGTGATAGGCCGTGATGCGGCGGTCATCCTCGAGCATCACCATGCTCTTCCTCTGGCGGCCCCACCTGATCTTGTCGCGCGCCTCCTCCATGTCCTCGGTGGTGACGAACTCCTGGTCGCGCATGGCCGCCTGGATGGCCGCCTCGTTGACCAGGGCGGCGAGCTCCGCGCCGCTGAACGTCGGCGTCGCCCGCGCGAGACGCTTCAGGTCGAGCTCCGGGCCGGTCTTCACCTTGCCGGCGTGCACCTTGAGGATCTCCTCGCGGCCCTTCACATCGGGCAGGTCGATCACGATCTCGCGGTCGAAGCGCCCGGGCCTGAGGAGCGCCGGGTCCAGGACATCGGGGCGGTTCGTCGCGGCGACGATGATGATGCCCTCGTCGGAATCGAAGCCATCCATCTCCACCAGGATCGCGTTCAGCGTCTGCTCGCGCTCATCG
>DHGK01000056.1:2104-2818 GCA_002402755.1 Planctomycetes bacterium UBA4800 | reverse complement strand
GCAGGTTGAAGTCAAAAAGCGAGTGTGTCCCGATGGCCGCGAGCGCGCCCACCGGCGCGAGGCCCAGGCAGACGGCAAACGGGTCCCCCCGGATCGACCACGTCCGGACGAGGCGGTACACGAACCACCCCAGCCCCGCGATCAGCGCGAGCATCCCCGCGTATCCCGCCTCCGTGTAGAACTGCATCCAGTCGCTGTGCAGAAGGTCGATGTAGCGGCCCTTGTCCTCCGGCGCCTGGTATTTCGGGTAGGCGTGGCGGAAGTTGCCGACGCCGACGCCCGCGAGCGGATAGTCGTCGTGCAGCAGGACCGCGCGTTCCATGTAGCGCGGTCGCCCCTCGTGGTCGAAATCCAGCTTCTGGAAGCGCTCGATCGTGTAATCCATCCCGGCGAACGCGGCGTACAGGACGGTCACGCCGAAGAGCGCCAGGACGATCCAGCCTTTCGCCCGGTGATCCCGCCGCGCGAGGAAGAAGACCCCCATGACGAAGAGACCGGCCAGCGCGGAGACGATCCCGCCGCGCGAGGCGGACAGGATGAGCGCGACGCCCATGATGACGCCGGAGAAGACGACGAGGATCTGGCGGAGGGCCTTGCTCTCGCCGGAGAAGAGGCGGATGAAGCGGTCCTTGAAGGTCCGCGCGCCGCGGGCGGGGACGGACCGGCGCCGCCGGCCGGCGACGATTGCGCCGGCGTAGGCGATGGCCAGCGCGA
>DHGK01000056.1:0-1947 GCA_002402755.1 Planctomycetes bacterium UBA4800 | reverse complement strand
AGGCGGTCCAGCGGATGAGGGACATGCGGACGGGGTAGGCGTAGGGGGCCAGCGTGAACCAGGCGTTCTTGAGCGAGGGATCCGCGACGGACGCCGCGGCGGGGAGGGCGCTCAGGCCCGCCGCTTTCGCCTCCGCCGACAGCTTTGTCAGCAGCCATCCGGGGAGCGGCGTCATCTGCGCGACGAGCAGGAGGACCATCAGGACAAACAGCGCCTCCGCCCCCGTGATCGCCCAGGTCAGGGCCTTCCCGACCCCTCGCCCATTGTCCGGTTCCTCAACGCGACCCTCCGCGGGTCCCTCCGATCTACGTGCCTTTCCCCTTCCGATCGCGAAGATGGCCGGCAGCCAGTCCCGTGCGATCAGCAGCAGGCTCGCCGCCAGGATCAGCAGGAAAACCGTCGCGTATGCCCAGGTATGCACCGCCCCGAAAAAGACGGGGCTCAGCACCAGCACGAAGCCGTAGATTCCGAATGCCGTTCTTTCCATCAATCCGCCCTTCCGGAGGCCGTTTGGTCTTTGATGCGCTTGACGTGGCCGCGGCCGAGGCCCTTCACCTCGCAGCCGAGCTCGAAGTAGCGGCGGATGGCGGCATCGTCGAGGAGGCCGAAGCAGTCGATCACGGCGACGGGGCGGCCGGCCATCTTCACGATCTTCGCGGGATCGAGCGTGCGGTAGGCCGCGTGGCGGACGGCCAGGACGACGGCGTCGGCGCCCTTGAGCGCGACCGCGAGATCGGGCTCGATCCGAAGGTCGGTCAGGCTCTCCTGGTTCCGGAAGAAGCGCGCCCAGGAATGGCCGGGGGCGGGGTAGGTGTCCTGCTTCTCCAGCTCCCACCAGTGCTTCACGTACGGGTCGTGGACGCCGATCTCCGCGCCCATCTCGGCGAGCTTGCGCACGAGGGCCTCGCTTCCGCTGTAGCGCGTGTCGCCCACGTCCTCGCGGTAGGAGGCGCCGAGGATCACGACCTTCGCGGCGGCGACGATCTTTCCCATGTTGCGCAGGGCGTCGCGCACGAGTTCGGCCGCGTGCAGGGCACGCGTGTCGTTGATGTCGATCGCCATCGGCGTGATCTTGAAGATGTCGTCCTCGAAGCCCATCAGGTGGCGGTAGGCCCAGACGCCCAGGCCGCCGTCCTTCGGCAGGCAGTAGCCGCCGATCCCCGGGCCGGGGAAGATCATGTTCGAGTGCGTCGGGCGGACCTTGATCGCCTGGATCACCTTCATGAGGTCGACGCCGTTGCGCTCCGCGAAGAGGCTCCACTCGTCGAGGAAGGCGAGGATCGTGGCGCGGTAGGCGTTCTCCACGATCTTGCAGGTCTCGCTCTCGATGGGGCGGTCCAGCACGGTCAGCGGGAACGTCTCGACGTTCAGGACCTCGGAGAGGAACGCGGCGACGCGGGCACGGGAGGCGGCGTTCACGCCGCTGCAGACCCGCCAGAAGTCGCGGATGGAGGCCACGTACTCGCGGCCCGGCATGACGCGTTCGTAGGAGTGGGCCAGCAGCGGCTCGGCGGCGAGGCCGCGGCGCTCGAAGGCCTTCTTCAGGATCGGGTAGGCGACGTACTCGGTGGTCCCGGGAGGGACGGTGGTCTCGATCAGGACGAGGCAGTCCGGAGGGATGCGCTCGCCGATGACGTGGAGGCTCTCCTCGAGGGCGGCGATCTCGGCGCGGCCCTGGCGACAGTTGCCCAGGGTCTCCTTGAAGTAGTCGCACTGGACGTCGACGACGACGCAGTCGGCGAGCGTGAGCGCCTCGTAGGTGTAGGTCGCGGTGAGGGTCTTCTTCTCGAGGACGCAGCGGGCGATGAGGGGGGCAACCTCGGGATCCTCCGCCTCGACGGGGGCGATGCCGCGGTTCAGGTACGGGATCTTCCAGTAGGAGCGCGGGGAGGGGCGCTGCATGCCGATGACGAATTTGGCGGGCGCGCCGGGCGCAAGTCCGGGGGG
>DHGK01000045.1 GCA_002402755.1 Planctomycetes bacterium UBA4800 | reverse complement strand
ATGTCCAGGCCCGATTCGATGATCGTCGTCGTGATCAGGACATCGATCTCGCGCCCGAGGAAGCGCCGCATCGCGCCGGCCAGCTCCTTCTCCGACATCTGCCCGTGCGCGATCTCCATGCGCGCCTCCGGCACGATCCGTTCCAGGCGGCTCTTGAGCGCGCGCAGCGTGCCGATGCGGTTGTGGACGAAGTACACCTGGCCGTCGCGGTCGATCTCGCGCAGGATGCTCTCCCGCACCCTGTCCGGGTCGAAGCGGCAGCACTCGGTCTTGATCGGCGCCCGGCCCTCGGGCGGCGTCGTGAGGTTGGAGATGTCGCGCAGGCCGAGGAGCGCCATGTGCAGCGTGCGCGGAATCGGCGTCGCGGTCATCGTGAGGACCTCGACCATGGCGCGCAGGCGCTTGAACCGCTCCTTGTGCCCGACGCCGAAGCGCTGCTCCTCGTCGATGATGACCAGGCCGAGGTTCGCGAACGCCACGTCGGCGCTCAGGAGCCGATGCGTGCCGATCACGATGTCGATCCGCCCGGCCTTCAGGCCCGCGACGATCTCGTCCTGCTCCTTCCTCGTCCTGAAGCGGCTCAGGACCGCGATCGACACCGGGAACCCCGAGAGCCGGTCGTTGAACGTCTCGTGGTGCTGCTCGGCCAGCACGGTCGTCGGCACGAGCACCGCCACCTGCGCGGCGCCGCAGACGGCCTTGAACGCCGCCCGGATCGCGACCTCGGTCTTGCCGTAGCCCACGTCGCCGCACAGCAGCCGGTCCATGCAGCGGCCGCTCTGCATGTCCGCCTTCACCAGCTTGACCGCATCGAGCTGGTCCGGCGTCTCCTCGAACGGAAAGGTCGCCTCGAGCTGCCGCTGCCACTCGTCGTCGGGCGGAAACGCGCGGCCCGGGTTGCGCGTGCGCTTGGCCTGGATCTCGAGCATCTCCGCCGCCATGTCGTTGACGGCCTGGCCCACGGCCTCGCAGCGCCTCCGCCAGCTCGCGCCGTTGAGCTTGTCCAGCGGCGCCGGCCGGTCGCCCGACCCCACGTACTTGGCGACCAGATCGGCCTTGGACGCGGGCACGAAGAGCTTGACGTTGTCGCGGTACTCGATCGCAAGGTACTCGCGCGCCGTGCCGTCCCGCGCGGCCCACTCCGTCCCGAGGAAGCGGCCGATGCCGTGGGCGGCGTGGACGACGAGGTCGCCGGGCTGAATCGCGAAGAACCCGCGGCCGGCGGCGGCCGCGCGCCCGAGCGGGGCCGACCTGCGGATGTGCGGGCGGCCCAGGATCTCGCGGCTGGAGAGCACGGCCGCGTCGGGCCCGAGCATGAAGCCCTCGCGCAGGTCGCCGAGCGCGAACCTGAGGCCCGGCCCCTCGGCCAGGCCCTTGTCGCCGAACAGGCTCCGGATCTTGTCCTGCTCGCCCTCGTTGGGGCAGAAGACGGCGTAGGTCCAGCCCAGGCCGAGATACCCCTTGATCAGGGCGCAGGTGGCATCGATCGAGTCGCCGAGCGGCACGCGCCGCGCGAAGGGCAGCTCGGCGCTCGCCTCCGGCGGCGTCAGGCGCGCGAGCGTGAGGTGCGGGCGATCGAGCAGCGCGTCGATGCCGCGCGCGGCGCGCGCGCCGGGCAGGCCGGCGTGAAGCCCGAGCTGGTACGCCTTCTCGCGGATCTCGCGCTCCTCCACGCATCCCAGGACGACGTCGTCCGGGAGGTAGGCGAGCACGGTTCTCTCCGGCGACACGAGCACCGCGCCCGCGGGCAGCGCGCACAGCACCAGGTCGGCGGCGGGCAGCGCGCGCGTCGAGACCTGCGTGGCCGGATCGAACTCCCTGATGCCCGCCGCGCGGTCGCCGTCCAGCTCGATCCTGACGGGCCGTTCGCGGCCGTAGGGAAACACGTCGAGAATGCCGCCCCGGCGCGCGAAATCGCCCGGCCGCTCGACCTGGGGAAGGCGGGTGAAGCCCGCGCCGGCCAGCGCCGCGGTGAGCTCGTCGGGATCGAGCGCCGCGCCGAGCGCGATCGTGCGCACGCCGCGGGCGAGCTCCCCGGGCGCGGGCGTCTCCTCGATGACGGCCTGCACGGGCGCGACGACCAGGAGGCGCTCGCGGCGCTCCAGGAGCAGCCGGCAGGCGCTGAGGCGGATCGAGACCGCCGAGGGGTCGGGCTTCTCGGCGGAGAGCCGTTCGGTCGCGGGAAAGAACACGATCGTCGCCCCGTCCGGCGCGAACGCGCGCAGCGCCGCGTGGATGTCCTCGGCCTCGTCCTGCGTCGAGGCGATGAGGAGCCCCGGGCGGCCTTCCTCGGCCAGGCGCGCGAAGAGCAGCGCCGCGCCGCACGGCGTCGCGCCGCCGATGGCGCGCGTCGCGGCGTTATCGGCGACGTGCGGCCAGGCGGGCAGGGCGGCAATGTGCTCGCGGAGCTGACAGGCGGCGTCAGTCGTCCGCCGGTGATCCGTCGGCACCTTTCTCCCCTCCCCGCCCGGCGCCGGCCAGCTCGCGCTCGAGCGCCTTGAGCGCCTTGCGCGCGGCCTCCTGCTCGGCCTCCTTCTTGCACTTGCCCGAGCCCGCCGGGTACTGCGTGCGGCCGATGACGGCGACGACCTCGAACGACTTGCGGTGGTCGGGCCCGGTCTGCTTGAGCACGCGGTACGACGGGGTGATCCCGCGCTCCTTCTGCGCGAGCTGCTGGAGGAGCGACTTGTAGTTCTTGATGTGCCGGTCGTCGCACACGGCGAGGATCTGGTGGAACAGGTTGCGGACGACGAAGCGGCGCGCCTCCTCCAGGCCGCCGTCCAGGTAGATCGCGGCGACGACCGCCTCGAACACGTTCGCGAGCAGCGAGGCCGGCATCTCGTGGCGCTTGCCCATGCCCTTGCCGACGCAGTAGCAGCGGTCCAGGCCCAGCCGCCGGCTCTCGCTGGCGAGCGTCACCGTGCTCACGACCACGGACTTGATCTGCGTGAGGTCGCCCTCGTCGCCGTCTTCCAGGAAGTTGAACAGGAACTCGGACATCGCCAGGCCGAGCACCGAGTCCCCGAGGAACTCGAGGCGCTCGTTGGAGGGCAGGTCCTCGTTCTGCGACGAGGCGTGGGTCAAGGCGTGCAGGAGCAGCGTCGGCTGCGTGAAGGTGTAGCCGATCCCGCGCTCGCACTCGCGCACGCGCTCCAGGTCCTGCTTGCTGAGCTCGGTGGCTTCGGTCATGGCTCGGTATCGCTCACTGTATTATCGGCCGTGGGACGCCCTCGGCCGAAGGCTTCCGGGTGTGCCGGCGGGGCGCCCACAGGCTATAATACCCCGCATGCAACCGCCCGCATCCCCTCCGCCGCGCATGCCCTGGAGCCTCAGGCTGCCGATCGCGTTCCTCTTCTTCATGGCCATGGGAAAGCTCGCGCTCGCGCTCTGGACGTGCGCGCGGGTCGAAACGATCTCGCAGCGCGTGATCATCGACGCCGTGCTGCACGGCCTCCTCGGGCTCATCGCGCTGCTCCTGGCGATTCACCTGCTCCTGCGCCTGCCCTTCGGCCGGGCCTTCGCGATCGGGTTCCTCTGCGCCCTGCCGCTCTTCAAGGCGCTGCGCTACGCCCTGGACCCCGTCAGGTGGCACATCGCCGGCATTCACAGGTTCCAGGACATCATCTCGGCCGCCGTGCTCATCGGCCTCGCGTTCCTGCTGCTCGGGCAGGACGCCGCCGCGTACTTCTCGCAGGCGCCGGAGAAGCCGCCGCCGCCGCCGCAGGAAGGCGCGTGAGCCGACCGCGGCCCCCGCCCCGCGGGCGCCGGC
>DHGK01000341.1 GCA_002402755.1 Planctomycetes bacterium UBA4800 | reverse complement strand
CCGGGCTTCTCGTCGGTTCGGCCGACGCGGCTCGTTGCCTGGATGTACTCCGCATGTGTCTTGGGCTGGCCCAGGACGACCATGAGCCCGAGCCGCGGAATGTCGAGGCCCACCGAGATCATGTTCGTCGCGATGGCGCAGTCGACGCGATCGCTCTCGTTGAATGCGCATCCGAGGCGCCGATACGCATCGGCCACCTTGGCGGTCGAGACGCGCGAGGTCAGTTCGATGACCTCCAAGTTGGTCCTGCGGTCCTGGAAGAGGCCTCGCTCCTCGCCGATCCGCTTGCGCTCGCCGTATTTCTGGATCGTGTTCAGGATTTCCTCCTCGAGGATCCGCCGCGCGCCGCCGAGCTCGCGCAGCGAGTTGAAGTACCCCAGGACGGTCATGTAGGGATCGGCGGCGTTCGCGGGATTCCTGCGGCCGCCGGCATCGCGGTAGGCGCGTTCGGCGGCGCCCATCAGGGCCAGCCAGGCGCTCCGCATGAGCCTCTTGGGGTTTCGCCCCGGCGAGGCGATCCCCAGGTACAGCCGCGCCGGCACCTCGCAGGCCGGCACCGAGCGCGCGAAGAACGAATCGCGGCGGTCGGGCCCGGGCGGCGGAAACACCTGCGTGAGCGAGCGGCCGAAGAGGGCCTGGACCTGGTTCTGCGCCTGGCGCACGGTTGCGGTCGAGGCGACGATCTTGGGCGTGACCTCCGGGCCGGCGTCCTGGGCGCGCGAGCACAGGGCCTCGATGGCCGTCTCGTAGAGCCCGGCCATGGTGCCGAGCGGGCCCGCGATCAGGTGGAGCTCGTCCTGGATGACGAGGTCCGGCGGCGGAAGCGGCGCGGCGAGTCGGTTCCCCTTGCCGGGCTCGGCGGCCCCGTAGAAGCCGTTCGCGTCGTGCCGATCGGCGCTGCCCAGGAGCGCCCCCGCCTGGCCGACCCACGGCAGCGCCGCGAACTTGTCCACCGTGGCGATCAGGAAGGCCGGAAGCCGCCTGTAGATCGGCTCGTCGACGGCGACGATGGGGAGCGCCCGGTCGCCCGTGAACTCGCACTTGACGTTCGCGCAGATGATTCGAAGCTCGCGGGGCTGGTCGGCGTTCGGCAGGAGCGCGAAGCTCTCCGGCGCAAAGCGCGTTCCGCACCACGGACAGTTCTCAAGCGGAATCGGGGAGGCCTTGCCCCTGGGATCGGCCTTGAACTGGCTGACCTTGGCCCGCGCCGAGGCGGAGTCGCCGTCGCCCTTCCGCCCGAGGAAGTTCGGAGTCGCCGCCTTGCCGACCCAGAGCCCGATCTCGAAGGGCCACGCGCCGTAGCGCGCGGCGTCCTTCGCGCGTTCGAGCTCGAGCGCGCACACGAGGCCGGCCGCGCGGCCGAACTGATCGAGCGTCAGGAGCCTGAGCGTGTAGCGCATGATCACGCTCACGCCGGCGCCTACGAGTCCGTTCCCGCCGGGGTGTCGCAACCGGCGGAAAACCATGGCGAAGGCCGCAAGCCCCAGGTACGCCTCGGTCTTTCCGCCCCCCGTCGGGAAGAACAGGAGATCCACCGTTGTTCGGTGGGGGTCGCGCGGGTCGGCGAGGCCCGGGAGATTGAGGAGCATGAAGGCGAGCTGGAAGGCGCGCCAGCGGGGCGTCTCGGTGGCGAGGCGTTTCTTGAGCGCCCGGGCGACGGCTCGATTGGCCACCCTGAAGGCGTCCAGGGCGTCGGCGTCGCGCGCGAGAAGCGCAATGCCGTCCTCGATCCTCCTGGCGGCCTCCGCGGCCGTGCGGAGAAGACCTTCGGCGGTCTCGCGCCGCCTGCCCTTCAGACACGCCATGCCCTTCCCTTGCGCCTCGAGCCATGCGCGGTACTTCTCGGGGAGAGCCGTCAGGGCCGCCCGGGCGGCGGCGCCGCCGGCGAGCGCGCCGAGGGCGTCCATGGAGAGCTCGACGCCCGGCACGGGCGCCGTCTCCATCTTCTCGACCTCGGCGCTCGCGATCCACGCCGTGCGCAGGACTCGGCAGGCCCCGTTCTCGACCTCCCAGTCGGCCGAGACGCCGTGGCCGGTTGCGTACTCCGACGCGCCGGCGTAGTGAAGGTCCGCGATCCGGTCGTCCCAGTCCTCGGCCAGGATGCCGCGCGGGTCCGGCCGCGGCACGAAGGGCTGATCGCCGCGCACCTCGATCTCGGCCTGGAAGGCGTACGCGCGGTCGGGCTTCTCCTCGTCGGCCGTCCTGCAGTTGACGAGGAACACCGAGACCGAGCGCGTGCCCCGGCCGATGTGCTCGGCAAGCTCCTCCGCCGAGATCAGGCGCTCGACGACGTGAAGCTGGAGGCCGGCCGATCCCGGCACGTCGTGCACCGAATGGACGTCGGGCTTCCGAGCGCTCTCGATGGCGACCTTCAGCTCCGCCTCGCGCGGCCGGCGCTGCCAGACCGCGATCGCCTTGCCGTCCGCGCTCTCGATCTCCGTCTCCTCGTAGTCGCCCCAGCGCACGATCGCCGCCAGCATGCGCGCGCTCGCAGGCACGAGGAAGCTCAAGCCCATCGAGGAGGGGAAGAAGGCCTTCTTGGCGGCTTTGTGCTCTTCGCTCGATTCCTCGGACACCCCGGCCGACTCGGGGATCGCCTCGACATCGTCGTCCTCGTCGGCATCGGCGCTTTTCTCGGGCGCCGTGCCCGACGGGATGAGGAATCCCGTGTGATACCAGGTCGAAGGGTGCTTCCAGCCGGGCAGGCGTTCCTCGGAGAGCGCGTGGCCCGCGCAGGGTCCGACGAGGTCGAGCTTCAGGGCCTCGACGAGGCGCTCGCGCACCTGGGAGGATGTGACCGGCGTGTCGCTCTGCGTGCTCATTCGGCGCGACACACTCCTTCCGTTGTCCTCGGCAAGGGCTTCACCGCACGCCTCCCGCGCTCGGGACCGCGAGCCAGCCGTCCTCGGCGAGGACGTTCCGCGCGAGGAGTATCTGACGCTCCGAGAACTGTCGCTTGCGCTCGTCCCACTCGTAGACCTTGGCGACGACATCGGAATCGGAGAGCGCATCTTCCCGCGTCGCCACCCAGTGCACGGTGGCGAGCAATTCCAGGCCGAAGGGAGACTCGAATCCCTCGACGAGCCCCGCGACGCGTTCGAAGCGGCTGCGCGTCTCCGGCCGCGCGGCGAGGACGGCGCGCGCCTCATCGACCGCGCCCGGAACGAGGTCGAGGGTCTTGTCGGGCGCGTCGCCCCCCGCGCCGTAACCCGAGATGAAGTACCCGTCGATCTCGGCAAGAACGTGGCGGAGGTTCTCGGCGTACGGACCGTACGGCCCCTTGGCGAGCCGGAGTCGCAGGGGCTCGCCTGCCTCCTGCATGAAGTACATGAGCTTGTGCACTTCAAGGAGCGAGACGAAAGGATCGAGCAATCCTGCAAGATAGCGGTCCATGAGCCCCACGAGGGCGGCCCGCCCGGGGGTCATGGCCGGCGCCTTGCCGGCGTGGTCGCGGGCGCGGCCGGATACGGCCGGTTGCGGGGTCGCATGCGGATCGACATCCATCGTGCTCACGTTCGTCACCACGTATGGTGTTGTGTTCGCACACCGCCCGGCGCGTCCGATGCGCCTGAGGTCCTGTCCGCCTCGAAATCACTTGTGGCGAGCGACGAGCCTCGGCGGCCTGCATGGCGCCAATCGTACCATAGCCTTGAGGTGGATTCACAGAGCGGAAGCCGCGAATGCGATGGCGCGCCGGATTCGCCGAGGACCGCGTTCGTTGTTTGGCACGCCGCGGCCGACGAGGGCCGAGTCGTGCCTCACGAGGATGTCAGGCGCACGCTCGCCCCATGACGAGGATCGTCTGGACCGAACCTGCCGTTGCCGACATGGAGGCGATTCGCGCGTACATAGCGCGCGACAACGAGGTTTACGCAAACGCGGTCGTCCTGCGGATTCTCGAGGGCGTCGAGCGGCTGGAACGTTAGGGGCCGCGCAACAATAAC
>DHGK01000335.1:11781-58476 GCA_002402755.1 Planctomycetes bacterium UBA4800 | reverse complement strand
ATACACGCGAATCTCAAGATTAAAACCCCCAACTCTCTCGCGGGGCTAATGTTCCGAAAAAGTTGCACGTTCCGGGAAAGTATCGTATTCTTTTGCGGCCGAGGAGGGGAGACCTCGGCGAGCCACAAGCCCCGGGTATTGCCCGTTCGCGCCGGCCGCACCTTCCGGCGCGTCGGGGTGCGGGACACAAGAGGTCGTGACTGTGGTGGTTGGTCGGGGAGGGTGTGCGTAGGCGGTGGCGATGCGTCAGAGATTGCTCGGGCATGCCTTGATGGGTCTTGTGAGCATTGCGTGCGTGTGTGTGGGTGAAGTCCCGTATTCCCTGATCCCGCTTGCCGTTTTCATCTACGGCACCCTCCCGACTCGATCCGTGCGGCGGAGCGCCTGCATCGGCCGCCCGCCGCCCGCCGCCCGCGCCCTGGGCTCGGGCGCGTTCCTCGCGGACGACGAGGCAGGAGATCTCCTGCGCCGCGCCGAAGAGGCGGCCGAAAGGGGGCAGCTCCGGCGCGCGCCCGAAGCGGCCGGACGGCCCGCCGCGTGCCCGCTCCCGGAGGAGACCTTCGACGAGACCTTCGTGTAGCACCCGGCCGCGGGCTTGCTACGGGGCCGCGTCGATGCCCAGGGCGCGCAGCGCGAAGTCGTACGCCCCGCGCATGATCGCCTCGGCGGTGCCGAGGCGGCTCCGCGCGATGCCCGTCTTCTTGCCCTCCATGACCGAGGTCTCGTCGCGGAGAAACTCCTCGCGCTCGACCTCGTCGCCCAGATCGAAGAGGCGCTTGTAGCCGCGCGCCCTGCCGGACACGTGCGCGGAGCGCGCACACGCGAGCGCGCGGGGCGCCGTCAGATCCCACGCCCCCGCAAGTCCGCCGCCGATGACGACGAGATCGGGGTCGAGGAGATCGATCGCCCAGTTGAGGCCGAAGGCGAGGGCCTCCCCGAGGCGCCGGAAGGCCCGTTCCGCGGCCGGGGCCGCGGCGCCGCGCCCCCCGCGGGCGAGCGCCGCGATGCGCTCGGGGAGGCCGGGCTCGTCCGCATCGAACGGGAAGGGAGTCGGGCCGAGCTCCTCCCGGAACAGGCGCACGAGCCCGCCGGCGCTCACCGTCTCCTCGATGGCGCGGCCGTCGATGTAGGGACAGGCGCCGATCTCCATGCCGGTCGATGACGAGCCGATGAACATGACGCCGTCCGCGACGAAGCCGCATCCCCATCCCGTGCCGATCGTCATGCCGGCGAGGCTTGTCAGGCGCCGCGCGCTTCCGCGCGCCCGGAGCTCGCCGTCGAGCTCGCGCAGTTCGCCGTACCGCGCGGCGCCGCACGCGAAGAGATCCCCATCGTTGTTGATGAAGACGGGCACGCCGAGCGCCTCGCGGAGCACGGCGGCGAGCGGCACCGCGCCGCCGTACGCGGGCATGTTCTCCAGCTCGCCGATCACGCCCGCCCGGTAGTCGGCCGGCCCGGGAAAGGCGAAGCTCGCCGCCGCGGGCGGGCCGAGGCCGCGCGTGCGCTCCCCGACCTCGCGGAAGCCCCGGATGAGATTGGCGAGCGAGCGCGGGAGGTCGCGGCCCTCGGCGGGCAGGACGACCCCCGCGTCGAGCACGAGCCCGGACCCCTTGATCGCGTTGAAGACGAAGTTGGTCCCGCCCGCATCCAGGGTGAGGATGAGCGGATCGGGGGTCGCGCGCGGGTTTCCAGGCGTGGTCATTGCGCCGCCTCCCGGGGCTGCGGTTTCGGCCCTCCGCGCGCCGGGGCGGCGGGCCGGACGACTACTATATCCGGCGCCGCGCCCGAGTGCACGCGCCGCGCGGCGGGCGCGGCGCGGGGCCGCGCGGCGCCGGCAGGCGGATTTATTCGATCGCGGCCGCAGTTTGTGCTTGTCGCGTCCGGCGGCCGTGCGTATAATCTCGCCGTGCCCGTGCGCCCCGGGGTCGATCCCGCGCCGCGGGCGCGCGTTCACGGCCGCGCGTGCGGCCGGTGAGGAGAAGAATGAAGAGACCGCTGGCCGCACTCGCGGCCGGGCTGCTCGCCTGCGGGGGGGCGGTCCGGGCCGCCGGGGTGGAGGGCATCGCGCGCCCCCGCGAGGCCCTCCAGGCAGCCGGTTTCGTCTCGCAGCGGGCCGACCGCACGGTTTTCAACTACGACAACGAGCGCGATCCCGCCTACGTGTACCTCGCGTTGCTCGGGAACGCCCGTCTCGAGACGACGCGGGTGGTTTTCCGCGCGGACCGCCTGCTCTTCGTGTACTATCTCAACCCCCGGAAGGTCGGCGTCACGCATCCCTTCGTGATCTACGCCGAGGGCAACGTCATCGTCGGACCGGGCAGCGAGTACGAGTACGGCCCCGAACCGTTCCTGAGCGCCGAGGCGCTGCTGTACGACGGCCGCCTGCTGCAGGGGCTGGCGGTCAACACGACGCTCCGCGTCAGAAACGTGGCGAGCCTCGATGAGCAGAACCTGCCGGCGACCCTCATGCTCGTGGCGCGCGAGCTGCGCTTTCGCGGCAAGGTCGGGGAGGTGCAGGCGGCGGGCGACAAGGCGCGTGTCGGGTTCCACTACTTCTCCGGCCGGGACATCACGGTCTCGACCTGCGATCTCTCCACGCCGCACTGGGGCCTGCAATGCGGCTCGGTGGAGGTGGTCGAGGAGGAGGATTCGCCGGGCGAATACACGATCCGGCCGCGCGGCCAGTACCTGTCGATCGCCAACCGCCGCATCCTGCCGCTGCCGCCCGCGAACCTGTCCACGCGCCACTTCCGCGCGATACCGCTGACGCGCCTGCGCGCCGGAAAGTCGGGCCGGTTCGGCTACAACGTGCGCACGGCGTGGGATCTCGGCCGCATACCAGGGACGTCGCAGCTCTTGCGCGGCATCCGCGACGCGACCGGCGTTCCCGTGCGGGCCGAGCTGCTCGTCGACGGCTTCGCGAAGCGCGGCGTCGGCGCCGGTGCCGAGATCCGCTATGGCAGCCGCCCCCGGCGCTGGCTCGGAAGGTCGTGGAAGAACATGGCCGGCGAGCTCCGGCTGTACGGCAT
Source organism: Planctomycetes bacterium UBA4800 (assembly GCA_002402755.1). Lineage (GTDB taxonomy): Bacteria > Planctomycetota > UBA8108 > UBA8890 > UBA8898 > UBA8898. Next base: position 55,447 of record DHGK01000335.1, on the reverse strand, counting down.
CCACGACACGGGCGATGACCGCCGCCAGGACGAGCTCTTCGCGCCGCACTCACCCGGCGAGTGGCGCGCCGAGGACAGGTACCGGCTGCGCTACTTCCACCGCCAGCAGATGCCGCTCCTGGGCTTTCTCGATGCCGAGGTCGCCAAGTGGCGCGATCGCAACTTCTACAAGGAGTTCTTCCAGCACGAGCTGTACGGCGAGCACGCGCCCGAGACCTACGTCCAGTGGCGGCGCGAGTTCAGCAACACGGTCCTGGCCTCGGTGCTGTACGCGCCGCGCGTGAACGAGTTCGAGAGCGCGAAGGAGTACCTGCCCGAGGGCCGGCTGGAGCTCTTCCCGCAGCGCATCACCGATGCGGCCGGTCCCACGATCGAGGGCATGGCGCGGGCGGGCAACCTGCGCTACCTTCCCGACGCGGAATTCGATCCCGATGGGGACTCGTTCCGCACGGCGCGCTATCACGCCGAGGGCGCGGCGGCGCTGCCCTTCGGCGCCGGCCGCTACCTCCGGTTGCGGCCCTACTACGCCGTCCGCGGCACGTACTACGAGCACCGGTGGAGCGTGCCCGGCGACGCGGAGCGCGTCGTCCAGGAGGGCGGCGCGAGCGCGGGGACGCAGATCTGGCGCAACTACCCCGTCAGGTCGGCATGGCTCGGCATCAACGGCATCCGGCACGTCGTGGTGCCCGAGGTGACGTACGCGAACGCGTTCTACTCCTCGCGCGACCGCGGGGAGTTCTACCAGTTCGACTCGATCGACGCGCTCGACAGGCTCCAGTACCTCGAGCTGGCTCTCGCGACCTATCTTCTCGGACGGCGGGAGCGCACGACGCCCGGCGTGTCGGGCGCGATCGAGCGGTTGCTGGAGCTGCGGGCGCGGACCAGATACTACCCGAACGCCGCGCGCGACAACCGCCACGGCGGCGACGGCAGGCCCATGAACTGGTCGAACGTCCACCTCGACCTCTTCACCGACCTGGTGCACCGGAACATCACGATCGGGGTCGAGGCCGAGATCGACACCGAGCGCGGCAAGGGGTTCGAGGCGCTGAGCCCCTACATCGTCCTGCGGCTGCCCGGCAGGCTCGTCATCACGGCCGGCGATCTCTTCCTGACCGGCGACCGCGCCCTGGGCCGCAAGGAGAGCAACTACTTCTGGGCCGACCTGGACTGGAATCTGTCGGACGTGTACATGCTGAGCGCGTACTACCGCTACGACTTCGCGCGCGGCACGACCGCCGAGCAGTTCTACGGGATCTCGCGGACGTTCGACTGCGTGACGTTCCAGATGGGCATCGAGATCGACGACGGGGACAACGACGTGCGCTACGTCGTCCAGGCGATGCCGGCGGGGTTCAGGAGCAGGCCGCGGCCGTAGGGAGGCTGTAGGCTGGAGGTGAAGGTAGCTGCGGCACCTCTTTGGGGCGCCTTCGGCGCCCCGGGAAGGCCGGCACTTCTTCAGAGCTGCCGGGCGAGCTTGCGCAGCCCCTCGATGCGCTCGCGGCACAGCCGCGCGACCGCGTGGTAGACATCGATGACGGCGGCGCCCGCCAGCTCGTAGCCGACGCAGCGACCCTTCGCCCTCGCCCTGACGAGCCCCTGCGCCTCGAGGATGTTCATGTGCTGCGAGAGGCTGCTCCGCGAGAGGCCGGTCTTCTCGCGCAGGTCCGTCGCCGACAGCGCTCCCTTGGAGAGAAGCGCGACGAGCTCGATGCGCTTCTCGTTCCCCAGGGCGGCGCACACGGCGGCGGGTGCGCGGTACGGCTCGGAATTCGAGCTGCGGGCCCTGGTGTCGATGTCGTCCCACGTGCTCATGGTTCGGTGCTCCCGAGTGCACGCTCATTGTAGCAGAGCCGGCGGCCGCCGTCACGCCTCCGGCGCGGGCGCGGGCCGCCGCATGAAGACGACATCGCCGAAGCGCACGCCGAGCTCCTCGGCGATGCAGGGGCACTTGGCCTTGAGCAGGAAGTACATCGGGCGCGGCGGGCCGCCGGCCGTCTCGAAGTTCCCCTGGCCCTTGGCGATGACCAGGTCGCAGGAATCGAGAAGCTCGACGAGGCGGGGGGCGATGGCGGCGCGCGGCGCGCCAATGCAGGCGCAGCCCGTCGAGACGACCTCGGCCGCCGCGGCGAGCCCCACGGCGGCCGCATCGTCCAGCGTCGCATCGTTGATGATGGGGGCGCCCTTGACGGCGGCGAACACCCGCAGCGCGGGGAAATGCGCGCGCACGGTCTCGATGAAGAGCCTGTCGAACACGATCTCGCCGCAGTTGTCGCACAGAAAGAGCAGCGTGCGCGCCGAGGCGAGCTCCTCCTTGAAGCGCGCGAAGTGATCCACGGCGAGCGTGCCGCCGAGCACCTTCTCGACCTCCTCGCGCACATCGAACGCGAGCCCGACGCCCAGGTCGACGACGTTGCCGGCGACGGCCAGCTTCGCGGCCGTGCGGAGCGGGTCCGGCGAGCGCGCGACGCGCTCGCGGAGCGCGGGATACATGGCGAGCGCGATGGCGTTCTGCTCGGCCTTGCTCTCGCGGAACGGGTCCGCGACGCCGGAGAGCTCCGCCGCCGCAGCGTAGGCGGCGAGAGAATGCTCGGCCGGCGACCGGTCGAGCGGGTCCGCGCACAGGCGGCGCATTGTCTCCTTGATGATCGCGAGCCTGCGCGCGGGGTCGGGCGTGCACCTCTCGGCCGTCCTCCGCGCCTGGCGGACGATGCACTCGACGCATTCGAGCCGGAATCGCATGCTACGAGCGAGCGCCGCCCGCGGGCGCGGCGCGCGCCGCCGCCTGCATGGCGCGCAGGTACTTGGCCGAGTCCGCCCTGGGCTCGTTCTTGCCCTCGTACTCGAGCGCCGCGTAGCCGCGGAAGCCGGCGTTTCTCAGAATGGAGAACACGCGCCCGATGTCGACCTCCTCGGGCGGCCTGCCCTTGGCCGACACCGCGACCTTGATGTGCGTCGTGATCGCGTGCGGGGCGATGCGCGCGAGCTCGGCGTACGGATCCTCGGAGTGGAAGTTGCCCGAGTCGAAGTTGAGGCCGAACCAGGGGGACGCGACGCCCTCGACGATCGCGAGCACGCCGGCCGCATCGGCCGTGAGGCCGCCGTGGTTCTCGAGCGCCAGCATGACGCCGCGCTCGCCGGCGTACGCGCAGCACGCCTCGATGCCCTCGATGACCCACTGCCTGGCCGTGTCCTCGCGCACGTCCCTGGGAGCGCCGCCCGCGAACACGCGCACGCAGGGCGCGCCGAGCATGACCGCCCAGTCGACGCCGCGCTTCACCGCCGCGATCTCCTTGTCGCGCTGGGGGCCGGCCGGCACGCAGAAGTTGTTGCCGACCGCCGTGGCCGACACGTCGAGCCCCAGCAGGAACGCCCGCCGCTTGAGGCGGTTGAAGTAGGCGGCATCGGCATCGGGCGGGAAGTAGTAGCTGGTGAGCTCGACGCCGTCCAGGTCCAGTCCGGCCGCCCAGACGAGGAAATCGTCCATGGTCATGGACGGGCTCCCGCCGGAGAGGTACTGGCGCAGCGAGTACGCGCAGCAGCTCACCTTGATCGACGGCGGGCCCTGCCGCGCGATGGGCTCGCGCGCGGGAGCCGCTCCCCCGAAGAGCGGTGCCGCAGGCAGCGCGCCCGCTGCCGCGAGCGCCCCGGTCCGGTGCATGAACGATCGCCGCGAGGTCTTCATGGCTCCTCCTCGGAAGCTCGGCCGCTCTCCCATGTTCCCGAAACACGCGGGATAGCCTCAAGAATAACCGTTTTCGTGATGCGTTGCACGGCTCGGCGCGCCGCCCGGGGGCATCGGATTCCCGGTCCGTGGCAGGCGCGCCCCGCGCGGAAACGCCGGTGCGCGCTCCGCCCGCGCGCGCACGCGGCGCGCCGCCGCCGCGCCGCGTCGCGGCGATGTGACGGATGTCGCCGCGCACGGCATTATTCTGCGGTAAGGGGAGACAGGATGCGCGGCCGCCCCGCATCTCCGGGTGCGCCGCCGGCCGCGCAGGGTCCGAGTGCATCGACGGCATGATCATCCACAATCGTGACCAGCGCGAGCGTTCCGGCGGGGCGGAGCCCGCGGGGGAAGGCGGGCCGGCCGGCCCCGAGCTCCGCCTCCTGCGCGAGTTCCTCCGCCGCCTCCTCGGCTACGTCAAGAGCAGGAAGCTCTACCCGCCGGGACACGCGCGCCCCGTCGCGCAGCTCGACGCCTGGCACCGGGCGGCGGTCGAGATCCTCGCCGCAGTCCCGGAGCTGACGCTGTACGTCGAGCCCGATGCGCTCATCATCGCGGGCCGGCGGCTCGACGACCGCGAGCCCTTCGCGGCCGAGCTCACCGCCGAGTTCATCCGGCGCCTCGTGCGCCACGTCGCCGCCGCGCCCGGCGTGAGGGCGGAGGACCTGGCCGCGGTCGCCGATATTCTGCTGCTCGATCCCGCCGAGCTCAAGGCGCGCGGCGGGGCGGCCGCGGTCATCGCCGGGGCGAACGCGGCCGCGATCACCGTCATGGAGTTCTCGTACGACATGCAGCGGTACGTCGAGGACCCCAGCGATGTCGAGCTCGTGCGCACCCTGGCGCGCTGCAACGCGGCGGGGAAGCCGGAGGAGGTTCTCGGGAAGTTCGCCGAGCAGCGCGTCAGCGCCGATGAGCGCCGGCTTCTGAAGGAGCTCCTGGCCGACGGCGCGATACGGGAGAAGCTCGGCGCGCTCGGCGCGCTCGTGGGAGGAAGCGACGCGGCGGCGGAGGGCGTCCGGGCGACGACCCAGGTGCGCGCCAGCGACGTGCTGCTCCTGCTCGTGCGCGAGCTCGGCGCCGCGAGCGCCGACGGCGCCGAGCTCACGCTTCCCCGGAAGGCCCAGATCGCGGCGCTGCTCGACAGGATGAAGACCGATCTGGCGAGCGCGGCCGTGCGCGCGGCCGTGGCGTCCCAGGAGCAGACGCTGAGCACCGTGGCCACGACGCTCTTCGGATCGCGCGATGCCGTGCGGCACTGGCTCAGCGACTCGCGGTCGGTGCGGACGCAGAACGGCGAGGGCAGCGCCGAGGCGCTCCGCGCCATCTTCAGCCGCACCAGCGGCGCGGCGCGGAGCATCCGTCTCGGCACGTCGGTCATGACGACGCTCGAAGTGCCCGGCGCGGCGCCCGCGGCGGCGCCGGCCGCCGCGCCGGGAATGACGCCGGCCGCGCCGCCCGGGAAGGCGCCTGCGGCCGCGCCGCCCGCGAAGCGCGCCGGCGTTCCCCCCGATGCGACGATCGCGGATGTCGTGCGCGGCCTCGCGGCGCTGACCGAGAAATGCAACGGCGCGATGCTCAGGCTCGATCCCGCGAAGGTCAAGCTCGGCCACCGGGACACCCTGCTCGCGCTCGTGGAACGCGAGCAGGATGCCGCGGCGCGCGACGGCATCGGGCGGCGCCTGGCGGCGTTCCTGAACAGGAACCTGGAGTCGGACGCGCAGGAGGGCGCGGCGCTCATGACGGGCGTCACGGAGGCCGGCGGCATGATGCTGCGGGACTCGGACCGGACGATCCTGGCGGAAGAGCCGGCCGTCTGCACGTGGGCGCTCGGCCGTCTCATCGATGCGAACGAAATGGTGTGGTACGTGGCGCTCAGGGCCGTCGCGAAGCGCGCGCGCGCCGTGTTCGCGCAGGCGTTCGGCACGCTGCTGCTGACTCGCAGCGCCGAGATGCCGGAGGCGCGGCTGCAGGAGTTCTGTCCGCTGTGCGACGAGGATCTGTGCAGGTTCCTCGCGATGAAGGTCGCCGCCGAAACGCGGTCCGGCCGCCTCGAGCGCATCGTGGGGTGCGTGCTCGCCTGCGGCTCGCCCGCGGCCGTGGACGCGATCGAGCGGCTGTTTCCGCGCGTGGGGTCGGATGCCCGCCACCGGCTCATCACGCGGCTGATCGAGATCGACAACCGCGAGGCGCTCCGCGTGCTCTCCTGCGAGCTTGCGACCGCCGATCTCCATGTGCGCGTGACGATCATCAAGATGCTCGGCTACTCGACCAACACGATGGCCGAGGAGATCCTGGCCGATCAGCTCCGCGGCGGGCGCGCCGGCAAGGCGGACATCGAGGAGCAGCAGGCGTGCCTCGGGTCGCTGCGGCGCCTGGGCACGGCGCGGTGCCTCGATGTCGTGCGGGCGATCTCCGGCGACTGGCGCCTCTTCTTCTCGGCGAAGGGGCGCGAGCTGCGGGCCCAGGCCAGGTCCGTGGCGGAGACGGTGCAGGCGCGGCTCACGCAGCGCCCGCGGCTGTCGGAGGAGGAGCGCAATGCACAGTGAGCCGGCCGACAGGATCGTGCAGGCGCTCTCCGTCGCGCTCATGAACGGCACGGTGTACTTCCCCGAGCACCGGCGCGTCGCCGAGGCGTCGAAGGAGGCCGCCGCCGCGCTCGACCTGCACTTCCAGGGCCGCGAGAGCTTCGTCCTCGGCGTCGTGAAGGGGCTTCTGATCGTCGACGGGGCGCCGCTGTACGATCTGAGCGTGCGCGCGCACCGGTTGATGGATGTGATCGGCGAGCGCGGCGGCTTCGGGATACGCTTCTCGCGCGGCATCACGGCCGACGAGATCGTGGCGCTGGTCAAGGCGCTGCTCCAGGCGCGCACGCGCTCGGCCGAGGAGTTCAACGCGCTGCTGGCCCACCGGGAGATTGTGCACGCCGCCCTTCAGGTCAAGCCCCTCCGCGAGGCGCCGCCGCAGGAGGCGGCATCGTCGGGCCGCGAGCCCGCGCCCCCGCGCGAGGACTGCATTGCGGAATCCGGCGAGCCGTGCGTCGAGGTCTACACCTGGGCCCTCGGCGGCATCCGCGACTTCGTCGGCAACCTCAAGCGCGACCGCAAGGTGTCGCTGACCCAGACGCAGGACATCGCCGTGAGGCTCACCGACGCGCTCGCCAGGGACCGCAACGGCTTCGTCGCCATGGCATCGGTGAAGGACTACGACAGCTACACGTTCAACCACTCGGTGAACGCCTGCATCTACGCGACGGCGGTCGCCGAGCAGTTGATGACCGACAAGAAGGAGCTCGTCGCCGTCGCCCAGGCGGCCCTGCTCCACGACGTGGGCAAGATCCTGATTCCGGACGAGGTGCTCTTCAAGCCGGGAGCGCTGAGCGATGCCGAATGGACGGTGATGCGCCAGCATCCCGTGCTGGGCGCCAAGATTCTCATGGAAGCGCAGGGCGCGGCCGAGATCGCGATCAACGTGGCCTTCGGGCATCACCTGCGCTACGACCAGCAGGGGTACCCCTCGCTCGCGATGCCGATCACGGTCGATCCGCTGACGCAGCTCGTCAACGTGATCGACGTCTACGAGGCCCTGACCGCCAAGCGGCCGTACAAGAAGCCCTTCACGCCCGAGCGCGCGGCCGATGTGCTGCTTCGCGGCGTGGGCAGCGAATTCAATCCGCTTTGCGTGGATCTGTTCCTCCGTCATTTCGGCATCTTCCCGCCCGGAACGCCGGTGCGCCTCACCGACGGCTCCGAGGGCGCGGTCGCGACGACGAACCCGTGCGATGCCGCCCACCCCGTCGTGCACGTGACGCGCGATGCCGATGGGGGCGTTCCGGATCGGCCGATGATCGTCGACACGGCCGAGAAGCTGCCCGGCGGCGGCTACCGCCTGGAAATCGCCTGCAGCGCCGCCGCGCTGCAGGCCCGAACCCAGTCCGGCGCCCCGGCGTGAGATCCTCGCGCAGCGGGCGATGCGTACTTTGCACGGGCCTGCCTCCCCCTGTACAATAGATCCCGTAAGGTGTTCTCATTCGGCGTTGCAGGCGTCCGGGAGCGGGTTGCGCGGGCAGGGTGTTCGCGCCCGCGCTCGCACGCGCGAGGAGCATGGGTTGAAAGCGGGGCTGGGATCCCGGGGCCGGAGCCGGAAAAGGAGTCATCATGCGGAGAGGGAGTCTTGCGGCGGTTCTCATCGCGGTCGGCATCGGTGCGGGAACGGCGCTCGGCCGCGGCGGCTGGCAGGATCCGCCCGGCGGGTGGGACTACGTGTACGAGGCCAATGCCGGGGAGGCGCAGTATGTCGCGCTCTCCGGCACCATGATCACGGGCCTCCTGAACGGCGAGTGGATGGGCGGCATCGAGACCTACTTCTGGGACGGCAGCCTGCCCGGGCAGTACAGCCTCGCCGATCCGGCCGGCGACGCGCCCGGCGGCGCGGAGCTCCTGGTGCGCGCCGGGCTCGGCGATGGCGGCGGAAACGCGACGGTGCTTGCGCTGGAAGTCGCGGGCGACACGACCGTCGCGACCGGCAATCCCTTCAACTTCGCGTGGACGACGCCGGCCAACGAGGCCGTCTACTTCCTGCATCCCGTGTGGCTCCCGGGCCAGACGACGAACCTGGCCAGCATCAAGCAGGGCGTGACCGTGATCGCGAGGTGGCGCCTCACGCCGGACCCCAGGGATGCGCTGCCGCCCGCCGGCCAGAACTGGGTGAGCGCGGGATTTGTCACCGAGGCCGCCAATCGCGGCAAGGGCATGCTCAGCGTGGTCGACCAGTCCGACATCAACGCATCGATCTCGTTCATGCCGGACGGCAAGCTCTTCCTGATGGACCAGTACGATCTCAACTACGCCGGCAGCCCCACGAACTTCGTGACGGTGTGGATGGCGGTGCTGCTCACGGCGCTCGACACCTACCGCGTCGAGGTGTACCTGAACGGCGCGACGACGCCCGCCTTTGCGCAGGAGCTCTTCGATCCCCTGAGCAGCGATGAGACAGGCTCCGATCCCGACGACTACATCGCGTTCGGGCTTCCGGTCAAGGGCACGGCCGCGGCCATGGATCTCGATTACATGGGCTACAAGGTGGGCTTCCTCCGCCCCGGCCAGACGCAGGCGCCGCCGACAGGGCTCGGCTGCGCGATCGACACGGCCGTGGACCCGCCGGCGCTCAACGTGACGTGGACCGTGCCCGCCGGCGCGGTCTACGACGCGATCGAGGTGCTGCGGGACGGCACGGTGCTCGAAGCGCTGCCCGGCGCGTCGGCGAGCTACAGCACGACCGAGCTTGTCATCGGCCAGCATCAGTACGGGGTGCGGGCGATCGCCGGCGGCGCGCCGCTCCCGGCGGTCTCGTGCTTCGTCAGCTACTGCCCCGGCGTCACCGTGCGCGCAACCGTCGACTACACGCGCCTGCCGCCGGCGGTGCACATCGCGTGGGGCGCGCTCCCGTACGCGGTGACGCGCCTCGAGATCTCGCGCGGGGGCGTGACCCTGAACAACAACCTGCCGGCCGTTGCGCTCGAGTACTGGGATTCGACCTTGACGCCGGCCGACGGCGAGGTCACGTACGGACTGACGCTGGTGCCGGCGGCCGGCACGCCGTGCGGGGCGATCGCCTCCAACCGCGTGGTCATGATGCGCGATGAGGAGCCCTACCTCGAGCCCGCCGGCGGCTGGGACTACGTCTACGACCCGGAGGCCCACGATCCCGTGTCCAATCCCATGGACATGTACGTCGCCCAGAAGGGCGTCGAGGGGTGCCTGGACGGATCGTGGATCCGCTCGGTCGCGACCGACTGGTGGGACGGCTCGGCCCCCGGCGTGTACACGCTGCCCGGCGATCCCGTCCTCATCGCCCCCGGCGGCGTCGAGATCCGCAGCCGGCCCGGGGAGGGCCTGTTCGGCCAGAGCATCAAGACGCTCTCGATCGAGGACCCGGGCAATCCCACCACGGGCGGGTATCCCGATCCGAGCAACCGCAAGATCATGCTCGGCCGCCTGCTCGCCCCGCCTGCCAACCCCGCGGGCGGCCGCTACGCCGAGGGCGTGACCATCTACGTCAGGTGGCGGCTGACGCCCGATCCGCGCGATGTCGCCGATGCGCCCGTCGGCACGGCGGTGCGGGACTCGAGCCACGGCATGATCACGCTGTGCTACCACGACGGCGACACGGCCGCAAACGACAGCGCGGTCGGCTCGCGGTCCTTCGGGATGTCGCTGGTCAATGACATGCTGGACGTCAGCGACGGCGGCGACATCTACGGCCTGGAGCCCGGCAAGTGGGTGTCGGTCTGGTACATGACCCAGGACACCGACCGGAACGGCGCCTACCACAGCGCGATCTACCTGAACGGCGACACGGTCCCCATCAGGCCCGACTGGCGCACCGCGCCCGAGAACGCGGACCGCTGGGAGGAAGGGCTCTTCGCCGATATGACCGTTCCCTTCACCGCGATTCTCGCGGGCGCGATGAGCACCGATGGCGCGACCGCGTTCGAGATCGACTTCATCAAGATCAAGTACGGCGCCGTGGCTCCCCAGAGCGGCGCCCCCACGGTCCCGGTCTCGCAGCTTGCCTGCCGCGGATCGGGCAACGATGTGACGCTCACCTGGACCAACGGCGATACCTACAATTCGATCGAGGTGCGCGAGGGCGCCGCGGTGCTGGCGACGCTTGCGGGCGCGGCCGTCCAGGCGGTGCTTGCCGGCCAGCCCGATGGCGCCCACACGTACACCGTCGTCGCCGTGAAGGGCGGCGTCGAGTCGGCGGGCATCTCCTGCGGCGTGACGCTGCCCGTGGGCCAGGGCGACACGATCAGCATCCTCATGGGCAACGTCAACACGGACAGCAAGGTCGACATCGCCGATGCGATCACGCTCCTCGGGTACCTCTTCGGGGGCGGGCTGAAGCCGCCGCCCGTGTGCGCGAAGGCTGCGGACGCGAACGACGATAACAAGCTGGACATCGCCGACGCGATCAAGATCCTCGCGTACCTGTTCAGCGGGGGGGCGATGCTTGCGCCGGACCACGGCACGGTCACGGCGGCCAACAACACGTGCACGCCCTACGATGCCAACGGCATCGACAGTTCTGACGGCAAGCCGTACTTCCCGGAGACGGTCAGCACGCTGCCCCCGTGCGAGAAGCCGTGCAATTGATCCGCCGGCGAGGACGCGTGCGGGGCTGACGGGCGGCCGAACGCCCATCAGCCCCGCCGGGGCCTCCTGTCGCACCCGCGGCGGGCTCGGATCGACCCTCCGGACGCCACTTACGCCTTCGTGCGGTGTTGAAACCGGAGAGGAGCCGCCGCCGGCCCGCACTCGTGAGTTTTCATGCGGCTCCCGGCGTTGTTCCCCGGAGTCACGGCAATGCGAAAGTTCGGCGCCGCCTTCGTGCTGTCGCTCGCGATCGCGGCGGCGGTGCTCTTCTTCCTCATGCGGGCCGACACCGGCATTCCGGACGGCGCGGGCGTTCCCGCGGGCGATCGGGACGCGACGGCTGCGCAGCCGGCCGCGGCGCCCGCGGCCGCCGTTCCCGCCGCCGCCGAGACGACCGCCGATCCGTTCGCGGAGTCCGGCGTGCCCTCGGTGCCGAGTCTCTACGGCCGCGTCACGGACGAAGACGACCGCGGCATCCCGGGCGCCGAGGTCGCCGTCATCGCGGCGTCGGGCGGCGCGGGCATCGAGCTCTTCGCCCGCGCCGGCGACGGCATGCAGTTGCTGCGCGACCGGATCCTGGGCAAGGCGGCCGCGGAGTCCGGCTGGGCGCGCGTCGCCGAGGCGGTGACCGATGACTCAGGCGCGTACGCCATCCCGCTCGCCTCCATTCCGCCCGGCGACTACGCGGCGCTCGCGCGGCATGACGATCACGCGCCGCTCGGCCTGGCGTGGACGCGCACGGAGGAATCGAGCCGGCTCGACTTCATGCTGGGGCCCGGCGACTGGATCGAGGGGGTGGTGAGCGATCAGCGCGGGCGCCCGATGGCGGGCGCCCGGGTGCTCGCGCTCGTCTCGCGTCCGATGCGAGGGCCCATGGGCGGCGGCGAGGAACTGGTCGATCAGACGGCGAGCGGCCGCGATGGCTTCTTCAGGCTGACCGTGCCGCCGGGCATGTACCGCGTGAGCGCGTCGGCGCGCGGCTGCCTGGAGGCGTCGGCGCACGATGTCGCGTCCGGCACGAGGGACCTCGCGCTCGTGCTGCCGCCCTCGGCGGGCGTTCTCGTGACCGTGACCGACGCGAGCAGGAAACCGCTCGCGGGAGCGCGCGTGAGCCTGTATCTCGGAGAGACGTTCCCGGGCCGCGGCGGCCCCGGCGGGCGGGGCTTCGGCGGCCCGGGCGGGCGGGGTTTCGGCGGCCCGGGCGGGGAAGCGTTCACGCGGCTGATGCAATCGCCCCACGAGCGCGGCGAGACCGGCAAGGACGGCACGTGCCGCTTCGTCGATGTGCTGCAGGCGGTCTTCACGGTATTCATCGAGAGGGCGGGATTCGTGAGCGAAAGCCGGCGGGGACGCATCGAGGGCGCCTCGGCGGCCGTCGAGGTCGCGGTCGAGCTCCAGGCCGGAGTCGTGCTCGCGGGCGTCGTGCTCGACCCCAAGGGCGCGCCCGTTTCCGGCGCCTTCGTGGCGGCGGGCGAATTCCGTCCCGAGGATGCCGAGCGGCGCCAGGCGTTCGAGCGCATGCGCAGGGGGCGAGGACAGGACGGCGGAAACGCGGCGCCGGCCGAGACCCCCGGCGCCGCGCCGCGGCCCGAGCCTGTCGCGCTCTTCGACGTCAGCGCGGCCGTCGAGACGGACAAGGCCGGCCGCTTCTCGTTCGATACCCTGCGCGCGGGACAGTACTCGATCAGCGTGCAGGCGGACCGCTACGCGCCGTTTCGCGCGGACGGCGTCGAAGCCGGACAGCCGCGCGAGCTCAGGATCACGCTCGAGAAGGGCGGTACGCTCGCAGGCAGGGTGGTGGCGCGCGGGAGCGGGCAGCCGGTTCCGGGCGCCGTGATCGAGGCGCGGGCGAGCCGCTTCGACATGCGCCGCGCGCGAACCGACGACGACGGCGCCTTCGCGCTGAGCGGATTCCACCCCGGCCCGATCGAGAGCCTGCAGGTGCGCGCGCAGGGATTCACCGCCGCGGTGCTCGAGAACGTGGCCATCGCGCCGGGCGAGGAGACGCACGAGGAGCTCATCGAGCTCACGCCGAGCGCCTCGATCAGCGGGACGATCAGGAGCCGGTCGGGCGAGCCGGTGCGCAACGCGCGCATCGTCGCGAGTCCCGTGCGCGAGGACGAGCAGGGCGGGCGCATGCGGCCGGGCGGCTTCATGCGCGACGCGGCGCAGACGGCGCAGGGGAGGTCGGATGCGGCGGGCGCGTTCGTCCTCGCCGATGCGCCGACCGAGAAGCCGCTCCAGATCGCCATCAGCCACCCCGACTACGCGGCGTTCCGCTCGGAGAGCTTCACGCTGAGTCCCGGCGAGCAGCGCGGGGGCCTGGAGTACATCCTCTCGGAGGGTGCGAGCCTGCGCGTCCTCGTGCGCGATTCGGCGGGCGTGCCGGTGCCGCAGGTCAACGTGTCGCTGCGCCGCGAGGCGGACGAAGGGGCCGAGGGCGGCCGCGGCAGGCAGGCCTTCGGGCCGGGCGGGCCGGGCGGGCGCGGCGGCGCGACGCGCATGACCGGCACCGACGGCCGCACGCGCTTTGCGGGCCTGGAGGGGGGCGCGTACTCGGCCTTGTGCGCGCCCGAAACCTATCAACCGTTCACGGCGCGCGTGATGCTCGTGGAGGAGCATGAGGCGGGCCTCGACATCGTCCTTCTTCCCGAGAACGCCATCGCGGGCATCGTCAGGGACAGAGACGGCGTGCCCATCGAGGGCGCCGAGCTGTCCGCGTTCGGCCAGGCGGGCGGGCGCGGGTCGAACGCGATGAGCGACGCGAACGGCTGGTTCCGGCTCGGAAGCCTCGGGGAGGGCCCGTACACGGTGAGGGCGCGGTGCGAGGGCTTCGCCGAGGCGTCGCTCCCCGAGGTGAAGGTCAACATCGAGATCGCCGTCGTGCTCGCGCGCACGGGCGGTCTTCGCGGCATCGTGCTCCTGGCGCGGACCGGCGAGCGGGTGACGAGCTTCCGCGTGCGGCTGAGCTCCACGGGCGCCGATGGCTCCCAGGAGGACGGCGGCCGCGGCCGGTTCCGGGGCCCCGGCGGCGGCATGTTCTTCCCGCGCGAGTTCTCCAGCCCCGACGGGAGCTTCGAGATCGACGGGGTGGCGCCGGGCACGTACTACCTGGAGGCCGCGGCCGAGGGGCTGAACGGCAGGCAGGTGATCGTCACGGTCGTCGAGGGCGAGGTGACCGAGGGCATCGTGGTGCCGCTCGAGGACGGCCTCTCCGTTGCGGGGTACGTGACCGGGAAGCGCGGCCCTCTCGCCGGCGCGGAGGTGTACGTCGTCGCCGTGCCGCGCGATGAACGCCGCGCCGGAAGGACGCCGGAGAAGACCGCCGGGGCCGTCCCGGCGCGCCTCGAGAAGGCCGTGACGTACAGCGACGAGACGGGGGTGTTCACGCTCAGGGAGCTTCCCCCCGGCGCCTACGATGTGATCGTCCATCACGGCGATTTTCTGCCCGAGACGCGCAGGGTCGAGATCCGCGACGATGGCGTCGCCAAGGAGATCAGGACGGCGCTCGAGGACGGCCTGTCGCTCTCGGGAACGGTCAGGGCCGGCGCCGCCGTGCCGTTCGCGGTCGTGACCGTTCAGGACGCGCGCGGCCTGACGAAAACCGCGGCCGCCGATGAGAACGGCCGCTACGAGGTCCGCGGTCTGGCGCCGGGCACGTACTCGTACTCCGTGCGCGTGAACGAGGGCGAGCGGCCGCAGGGCGGAAGGATCACGATCAAGCGCGGAGCGAACCGCTTCGACATCAAGCTGAGATGACGGCGTGCGCCGGGCGCGCGCGGGCGGGAGCATGGCGCCCCGCCGGCCGCCGAGCGCGGTTCAGGTACATTGCGCGCGCGGGACGCCTGTGGGGGTGAGCCTGCGGCGCGGACTCTGACGGAAGGAGGAATCGATCGATGAACGGACGGCGACTGATGCAACTGAGCCTCGTGTGTCTCGCGGCATGCGGCGTGGTCGCGGCGCTGTGCGCGGCCGATGCGCCCGCCAAGGTCGAGCTCAAGCTCGCCAAGGGCGATGCGCTCCAGTACACGGTGACGACGACATCCGCAACCGAGGGCACCAACGCGCAGGGCGCGTTCACGCGGTCGAGCACGACCGAGGTCCGGTACGCGATCAAGATCGAGGACAGGAAGGACAACGGAGACCTGGTCCTCGCCGTGACGTACGCCTCGGTGAAGATCAAGGAGGAGGGCGGCCGGAACGCGTTCGAGTTCGACTCGGCCAAGCCCGGCGGAGGCGCGGAGACGGCGGAACTGGAGAAGATCGTGAAGAGCACCGTCAAGGCGGCCGTGGCGGGCGGCAAGGTCAAGGAGGTCACGGGGTTCCCCGAGGCCGCACGGACCGCCGCCGGCAGGGATGCCAAGGGCGGCGCGGCGGAACCGGGGAAGCGCCGCATGCCCGTGGTGGGCGGCTTCTTCCGCGGCATGAACGCCGTCGGCGCGACCGCGCTCACGCGCGACCTGTCGTACATCCTGTCATCGCCGGTCCAGGGCGTCGCGCTCGAGAAGGGCAAGACCTACCAGACCGCGCCCGTCGAGCGGCCCGCCGCCGACGAAAAGGGCAAGGGCCGCGGCGGCGTCGGGCGCATGGCCGGCATGAACCTGGAGTACACGTACGAGGGCCAGGAGGCGGACGCCGCCAGGTTCGCGGTCGTGAGGAAGGCGCCCCAGTCCGCGCGCGGCGGCCCCGCCGCGGGCATGGGGCCCGGCGCGGGCGCCGAGGCCAAGGGCGCGGCGCTCGTCGCAGTGAAGGACGGGCTTCTCCAGAAGCTCGAGCTCAAGTCGGCGACGGATCGATCGAGCGAGCGAAGCGGTCAGACCTCCACGACGAAGACCTCGATGACGACGACCGTGGTCCGCACGGCGGCGAAGTAAGGATTTCGCCCCGCCGGCCGCGTGGCAAGGGCCGGCGAGCGCTGGTACGGGCGGGCTCCGGGCGCCTCACGGCGTCCGGAGCCCGCGTTCTTTCCGCTGCCGTTCGATTAATTCCGCGCCGGAATTGGTTGACTCGCGGGCGGCGGCCCGTAGACTACGAGAATAGAGGTGTCGCGAACGGGAGGTGTCAGATGCGAACGATCGTCCTTGCCGGTGTGCTGCTCGTGATCGGTGTTCCCGTGCTCGATGCGGCGGTCGTCACGCCCATCCAGAGCGAGTGCCTGCCCGAGCCCCCCTCGACTGAAGGCGCGCTGAACGTCACGGTGGAAGGCTGCGTCCTGCGCATGACGCACACGTCGGTCCACATCAACTGCTGCCTCGCGTACGAGCCCAGGGTCGACATCAACGGCTTCGACATCACGATCGTCGAGATCGACAACGGGCCGCCGTGCGACTGCGTCTGCTGGTTCGATCTGGGCCTGACGATCGAGGGGCTGCCGCCCGGCACCTACACGGTCGCCGTGGCGCCGTTCCCCGGCACCGACAAGATGACCTTCACGGTCGAGGTGCCCGCGTGCGAGGATTTCGTGATCATGGCGCCCGAGGTGTGGGCGTACATGGGGACGCCCGGCGTGGTCGTACCCGTGTTCGCGACGAACGCCGCGCCGATCCAGGGCTTCTCGTTCGGCGTGACCTTCAACCTGCTGCACGCGCGCATGGCCGGCATCGATCTCCGGGACACGATCACGGAGCGGGTCGGCGCCGAGTTCGTCGCGCTCGCCATCAACAACGGCGAGACCTCGCCCGTCATCGATACCGGCTGGGCCACGTTCGCCGTCGTCCTGGACGCCGAGCCGCCCTTCGAGGGCCAGACGATTCCGGCGGGAAAGGAGCAGCGCATCGCCAACCTCGTCTACGACCTCCTGATCCCCTCGGGCGGCGCCGCGCGCAGCATGGCGGTGCCGTTCGTCGACGGGCTCGGCGATCCGCCCGTGCTTGTCGTCTACGCCGTCAAGGGGCTCGATGTGCGGCCGGTCAAGCAGAACGGCATCATCCAGCTCATGTGGCCGCCGCTCTTCATCCGCGGCGATGCCAACGACAACGGCGACATGACGATCGCCGACCCGATCTACCTCCTGAGCTACCTCTTCGCGCAGGGCCCCGTGCCGCCCTGCATGGATGCGGCCGATGCCAACGATGACGGCGCCCTCGACCTGTCCGATGCGATCAAGATCCTGGCGTATCTCTTCCGCCAGGGCGTGATTCCGCCGCCCTCGCCGCCGGGGCCGCCGGGCATCGATCCGACGCCCGACAAGCTGGACTGCGCGCGGGGGTAGGCTGTAGCCTCAATCCTCCGCCGCGAGCGCGGCCAGCTCCTCCGCCGTCAGGTCGTGGCTCATGATGCTCAGGCGGTCGGCGGCGCCGGCCGCCACGTACGCGGCCAGGATCCAGGCGCCGCGGAACGCGGGGCCCGCGCTGAAGCACGTGAGCGAGCGCGGCGCCGCCAGCGCGCACGCCGTCTCCAGGCCGCCCGCGCCGAGGATGTGCGGGGCAAAGTCATCGCCCTGCCACGCGGCCTCGCTCTCGGAGGCGTAGTCCTTGAGGTCCGCGATGATCATCGCGCGGGCGGGAAGGTACGGCGCCGCCAGTGCGACCCACTTGCCCGCGCGTCCCATGCCGATGACCGCGATGCGGTCGGCGACCTTGTCGCCGAGAAACGCGGCCGCGGCGGCGATGTCGCGCACGCGCTCGACGAGCGCCGTGCGGTTGTACGTCGTGAACATCTTGTCGGCGCGCGCGCGTTGTGTCGGCGCGAAGGCGGAATGGAACTCGCCCGTCAGGAACGTGTCGATGGCCATGACGGGGAGGTTCCTGCCGAGCAGCGCATCGAGGAGGGGGCCCGGCCGTCCGCGCGCCGCGTCGATGAGCGCGGCCTTGCCGCCGGGGTGGATGACGAGCACGGCGCCGATGCGCGACATGCGGCCGATGTCCGCGAGCGGGGCGCTGAAGAGCAGCGCGGGCAGTCTTTGATCGTCCCGGGCGATGGAGAGGCGCAGGCAGGCGGTTCCCGCCGTGGCCGCGTCGTTCGAGAGATGCATCAGGCCGAGGAGCTCGGCGGCCGGCGGCGCGCCCTCGGTCCGGCCCCGGACGTAGACGGCGTGCCGGTAGTACGCGCCGATCGTCTCGCGGAAGCGCGCGAGCGCGGCGGCGTCCTTGGGGAGGTGGTTGCGCAGGCGCGCCTTGGCTTCATCGCGGAGGAGCGCCTCCAGGCCCGCGCGGTCGAGCGCCCCCGGGGGGAGCTCGCGGCCGTGCCAGACGCTCAGGTCCTCGATCTTCTCGATCGCGTACGGCGGCTCCTTGTACGGCGTTGCCGGCGCGGCGCCGAGGAGCCACTTCAAGAAGAAACCGTAGACGGCCTCGCGCGAATTGCGGTTGTAGTTGTGGGGCGCCTCGAAGTGCGCGCCGGCAAGGCGGTCGGCCGCGCCGAGAAGCTCGTAGACGCTGTGCACCATCGGGTACTCCACGGTCGGCGTCTTCGATGTCCAGTCGCCGCTTGCGGACACGAGAATGAGCGGCCGCGGCGCCATGAGCGCGGCGATCTCGGGGTTGATCGTGTCGAGGCGCAGGAGCGGCGCGTTCTCGCACTCGCAGCCGCCCTGCATGAAGGCCGAGACCATGCACACGGGCGCGGCGACCTTCACGCGCTCGTCGACCGCCATGAGGATGAAGGTCTGCGTGCCGCCGCCCGAGGTGCCGGTGCAGGCGAGCCTGTCCGGATCGACGTCGGGCAGGCTCGCCAGGAAGTCCAGGCCGCGGATCGCGTTCCAGAGCTGGAGCTTCATGAGGCTCAGGCCCCAGAGCTCGTTCTGCTGGCTCGCGAAGGAGTGGCCGATCTGGCGCTTGGAATCCCCGTAGCCGACCATGTCGTACGTGAAGACGACGCAGCCGAGGCGCGCCAGAGCGATCGCGCGCATGGGGACGCCGCCCGTGGGCTCGCCCTCGTCGGCGAAGCGTCCCTGGCCCCAGTGGCCGTGCGGCGAGAGCACGCCGGGGAAGGGGCCCTGCCGTCCGCGCGGGCGATAGAGGTTGCCGGTCACGTAGAAGCCGGGCCAGGACTCGAAGTAGGCCTTCTCGACCGTGTAGTCGTCGCGCTCGACGCGGTGGAAGATGACGGGCGCGAGCGGCTGCTTCTCGGGCGCCGGCAGGAGCCCGCAGGCGGCGAGGATATGGTTCCGGAGATGCGCCGCGCGCTCGCGCCAGGCCTCCGCCGAGGGGAAGGTATACGTCGGGTAGGCCATGTTGATGTGGCGGCACTCCCGCGCGCGCCCGTCGGGGGCGGCCTGCGGATCGAAGGGGCGCGAGCGCGCGAGAGCCCAGCTCACCGCGGGCTCGAAGCTCTTGTCGGCCGCGAGGCACAGGGCGGCGACGCCCTGGTCGCGGTCGCAGGCGATCTCGATCTTCCCGCCGCCGAAGACCGCGCTCCCGAGCCGCCGCCACGTGTAGCGCTCCGGCGACGCGCGCGCGAGATCCGGCCGGTCGGTGAAGTATTCCTCGCCGCCGGCCGTGAGCGTCACGGACGAGTCCTCGCGCGCCCACGCCCAGAAAACGTAGTTGTGCTCCTCGAGCGCCGCGCCCTCCGCGGCGAGGGTATGAAAGGAGTCGGCGGTGAAGAAAAACGCCGGCGCCTCGGGAAGCGGGGCCGGCGCGCCGCGCGCGGCGAGGGCACAGAGAAGCGAGGTCAGCACGAGAGCGGGAACGCGCGCACGCTGCATGGGAGCACCTCCAACTGCAGAGCTGAATGTCTCTGCAATTATCGTTGACGGGAGGAGGCGTGTACAGCGCGCCGGCATTTTTCCACGACCGTGGAATATGGCAATCCTTGCCGT
Source organism: Planctomycetes bacterium UBA4800 (assembly GCA_002402755.1). Lineage (GTDB taxonomy): Bacteria > Planctomycetota > UBA8108 > UBA8890 > UBA8898 > UBA8898. Next base: position 35,808 of record DHGK01000335.1, on the reverse strand, counting down.
TTTCCACGACCGTGGAATCTTCCAGCATCCGAGATCGAGGGTGGGGCAGCCATAACTCGGTTTTTTCTCCGCTGGATTTTCCACGATCGTGGAATATGGCAAGGATTGCCGTTTTCCACAACCGTGGACTCCTGCCGCCCCCCCGGGCGGGGTCTTCCCCCGGGCCGCGGTTGCCGCTCAGTACGGCGCCGCGAGCGGCGAGGGGCCGAGGCGGTACAGGGCGAGCGGGAGGGGTTCGACGGGAATGCCGTGAACGGCGTTCGGGCTCCACGTCTTCGCCCAGATGCGCGCGTTCCCGTACTTCGCGATCTGGGCCAGGTCGCGGGGGCGGAGCTGTTCGGTCCACTTGACCTCGATCGGCACGAACTTCCCCCGGTGCACGTAGGCGATGTCGACCTCGCCCTCCGCCTTGATGTAGAAGGTCGGAAAGAAACGGCGCACGTGCGTGACGGCGCACGCCTCGGCGAGCCGCCCGGCCCGCTCCGGATCGGCCAGGAGAGGCGTCACGCGGTTCGTGAACGCATCGGGGTCCGGCCGCAGCCAGTTCTCGACCGCGTGGAAGATGAACGGATCGGAGAACATGATCCGGCGCGCCTTCTTCGGCGCCGCCGAGAGCTTGTCCTCGCGGAGCGCGGGCTGCACGAACACGGCATCCATGGATGCGAGGAGCGCCGTGTAGTCGGCGACGGTCATCGGATGGTCGATCGAGAGGTCTTTCGCGAGCCCGTTCCATGTCACCTGCGAACCGCAGCGCCGCACGATCGCCGCCAGGATCTCCCGGAGGTAGTGCTCGTGCTTGCCGCGCTTCAGGACGTCGCCGCGGATCCAGTCGGCGTACGTCGCGAAGGTCGACGGCGCGATGGTGCCCTCCCTCTCCAGGTCGTTGATGGCTCGTAGGTAGCCGCCGTGGCGAAGGTAGCGCTCCAGCTCCGCATCGAGCAGCGCCCGGACCTTCGGCGCGACCGGCGCCGATGGATCGGCGAGCGCGGACGCGGCGGCCGGAGACAGGCTGCCGTGAAGGCGCACGTACTCGTGGAATGTCAGCGGCGCCGCCTGGAAGTCGACGACGGCGCTCGTCCCCCGCCGGCCGGGGAAGCGCGCCCGCGCCTCGCGCAGGATCGTGGTGTCGGAGCCGGTGAGCATCAGCACGACGCGCTCGAACACGCCCGCGTCGGCCAGAAACTTCACGCCCTTGTCCCAGTCCCTGACGTAGGTGACCTCGTCGAGGAGGGCGTAGCCGGCGCGGTCCGGCCCCCAGCCGTCGATGATGTCGGTGAGGATGCGCACGAGCGAGTGGTGGTCATCGATGAGCTCCCCGGTCAGGTAGCAGATCCGGTCCGGCGCGACTCCCCGGCGAAGAAGCTGCGCCATCCACTGCTTGAGGAGCGTCGTCTTGCCGATCTGCCGTCCGCCGGTGATCGAGTAGATCCCGGGGCGGTCGTGCGGCAGCGCATCGATGAGCGGAAACCGGTGGATGAGGGGCTGGCGGCGCAGCCGGCGCAGATCCGGGTCAAGCTGCTCGAATTGCGCGGGCCGGTCGAGGTGGCTGTTGTGGGGCAGGAATCGCGTGTCCAGCATGTGGCCTCCATAAGATGATCAACGGCCATTGACTAAAGATAGTCAATAGCTATTATCGATCATGGGCACGGAAAAGTCAAGCGTGAGGCGCGGACGCAGGTTTCGCGGCGACGCCCGCGGCCGTTCCCTCAGCGCGGAAGGATCAGGGTAGGCGTGACGCTTTTCTCACCGCCCTCCCGCAGGCCGACAGGCGTCATGTCCGCGAGAGAAGACCACGGGAGACACGGAGGGCACAGAGGGAGAAGGGCTTGAGGAAGAGGGGATTTGACACTGGGGCTGAAAAAGGACTATATTTGAGGCTATCGTAAGGACCCCTTTCGGCTGCAACCGGTTGCCAAACCCGGCGGCGCGATGCGTCCGCCCGGGCGCGTCGATGCGTGCCGCCGGTTCTTTCGGGTGCGTTCGCTCGAAACGGGGCTGCGGCGACAGGCTTTTCGCGACAACCTTGATCCTGGCAGGAGCGTGGACCAATGAAACTCAGCGAGGCGGTAACGCCGATCAGCAAACTCAAGGCTCAGACGGCGCGGCTCATCGCCGAGGTGGCCGAGCATCACAAGACGCTCGTCATCACCCAGAACGGCAAGGCCAAAGCTGTCCTGCTCGATCTGGCCAGCTACGAGCAGGTGCAGGATAGCCTCGCGCTGCTCAAGATCCTCGCCCAGAGCTCCGCATCGGCGGCGGCAGGGCGCGTGCGGACGGCGAAGAGAGTTCTCGCGGGTCTTCGCAAGTCGCTCGATGGCGCATCCGCGTGAAGATCTGCCAGGTAGTCTTCACGGCGGAGGCGGAGGACGATGTCGCCGAGATCTTCGCCTATATCCGCGACCGCGATGCTCTCGGCCGCGCCCGGCACGTGCTTGCACAGATCGAGCGGGTGTGTGCAGACCTTGCTCGCGTGCCCCTGCGAGGCCACGTTCCTCCCGAGCTTCTGCGCGTCGCCGTTGTCAGATACCGCGAGGTGCACTTCAAGCCGTACCGCGTCATCTACGAGGTGAGCGCGCGGCGTGTCGTCGTCCATGCCGTCCTGGATGGTAGACGTGATCTTCAGACCGCGCTGGCACGGCGGCTGCTGCGATAGAACCTGACGACGGGACCAGGTGCTCGTGGCTCCTGCCCCCGCGGTGGACCGGTTCGAACCCGCACTTGGAGACCCCCGCCCGCCGGGGCTCCCCTCGATCACCCGCCGCCGGTGCCTGCGCCGCAGCCGTTCCTCAGACTCGCACGACGCGCGCGCCCTCCGCGGGGCGGGCGATGAAGCGCAGCTCCTCGAGCGGGCGGGCGGGGGCGCGCACGCGGTAGAAGCGGTCGTCGACCTCGGCCATGAGGCGGGCGAGCGGGTCCTCCTCGCCGAGCGCGATGGCGAAGCCGCCGAAGCCGGCGCCCGTCAGGCGGGCGCCGAGGGCGCCGCCCTCAAGGAAGAGCCGGACGAGTTCCTCCAGGGCGGGGCCGCTGATCTCGTAGAGATCGCGCGCGCTTGCGTGCGCGTCCGACATGAGGCGCCCGAGGGTGCGCATGTCGCCCGCCGCCAGGGCGCGCGTCGCCTCGGCGACGCGCTCGGCCTCCTCGAACACGTGCCGCGCCCTCGCGAGGATCTTGGAGTCCGGCGGCACGGCCTCGCCGAGGGCGCGCACACAGGCCGCCGTGCCGAACTCCTTGGCGAAATCCCCCAGGCGCGGGGCTTCGGGGCGGTCGAGCGCGCGCCCGAGCAGCGCGGCCGCGACGCGGCATTCCCCGACGCGCCGGTTGAACTCGGCGCGCGCCTCCTCGGTCTTCGCGGCCCTGACGAGGCTGTGGCAGGCGAGCACGGCCCAGCCCTCGGGGAACGGCACGGGGGTCGCGGCGAGGGGGAAGAAGTCGATCCTCAGGGCGCAGCCCGGCGCGCCGAGGATGCTCGCGGCCTGGTCCATGCCGCCCCCCTGCGTGCCGACGTAGCGCTCGGCTGCCGCGCAGTGCGACGCGAGCTCGAGCGGCGGGAGCGACAGCGCGTTGACCTCGCAGAACGCGAGCGCCGTTGCGACGACGAGCGCGGAGCTCGACGACAGGCCGCCCGCCTGGGGGATGTCGCCGTCGACGAGAGCGTCGAAGCCGCGCGCCGCCGCGCCGGACGTCTCCAGGAGCAGCCGCGCGAAGTGTTCGACCGCGGCCTTGACGTAGTTGGCCCAGCTTCCCGGCGGGTCGTGCTCGATCGCGGGCGAGGCGATGAACTCGGACGGGGGGTGCTCCTCGCGCGCGTGGCGCAGCACGATCCGGGCGTCATCACGCGGCGCGAAGGCGATGCGGACCGCGTGCGGGAGCGCGAACGGCAGCACCGGGAGGCCGTTGTAGTCCGTGTGCTCGCCGATCAGGTTGATGCGCCCGGGCGCGCGCGCGAGCGCCGCAGGTGCGCGGCCTCCGAACGCGCGCGCGAACGCGGCGCGCAGCGCCGAGTCGTCATGCATGGCCGCGAGATGCGCCGGCGTCTTCATCGCTTGTGGTGGCGCTCCCCGTTTGTCTCGGCCTCGCCGTTCCGGCCCGCGCCGAAGAACGCGTCGTAGATCGCCCTGACCGCGGGCTCGCCGTCCTCGTCGCGGACCCCGAAGAGGATGCTCAGCTCCGATGCGCCCTGGTTGATGACCTCGATGTTGATCTTCGAGCGGGCCAGCGCGTTGACGAGGCGCGCCGCCACTCCCATGTGGCGCTTCATGCCCTCGCCGACGGCGATCACCATGGCCTTGTCGTGCTCGACGTCGACCTTGTCGGCGCCCAGCTCGCGGTAGATGCGGCGGATGATCTGGCTGGACATGTCGCCCTGGAGCTGCGACTGGTCGAGGTACACGCTCACCGAGTCGATGCCGGAGGGCATGTGCTCGAAGGAAAGGTGGAAGTCCTCCAGGATCCCGAGCAGCCGCCGGCCGAAGCCGACCTCGCGGTTCATGAGGTACTTCTCGACGTTGAAGCAGCAGAAGCTCTTCTTCATCGCCACGCCGACGAGGATCTCGGCGAGCGCGATGCGGCTGTCGACGATCAGCGAGCCCGGGAAGTCGACGTTGTTCGTGTTCCTGAGGTTGATCGGGATGTGCTTGCGCCTGACGGGCATGATGGCATCGTGGTGGAGCACCTTGAAGCCCATGTAGGCCAGCTCGCGGATCTCGCGGTACGTGATCTCGTGGATGATCTCGGCGCCGGGCACGATCGAGGGGTCGGCCCTGAGGATGCCGTCCACATCGGTCCAGTTCTCGTACACGTCGGCGTCGACGGCCTCGGCCACGATGGCGCCGGTCAGGTCCGAGCCGCCGCGGCTGAACGTCGCCACCTGGCCCTTCGGCGTGATGCCGTAGAAGCCGGGAAAGATCGTGATGCCGGGCCTGCCGGCGAGATTCGTCTCGAGGTTCTTGGCGGCCTCGGGGAGCGGGAACGCATCGCCGAACTCCTCGCTGACGACGAGGCCGGCATCGCGCGGGCCGACGTACTGGGCGGGCGCCTTGCGCACGTCCCGCAGGTAGTCGGCGAGGATCTGCGCCATCATCTCCTCGCCCATGGCCTTCAGGGCATCCTTGTAGGCGCTGCCGTGGGACGTGTCGCCCGCCACGACCGTGTCGAGCTCCTTGAGCACCCTGCGGATCGTCGCGGGCGGCAGCTCGAGCTCGCGGCATATGTCGGTGTAGCGCGCGCGGATCCTCTCCAGCGGCGCGCCGGGCTCGCCGCCCGCGAGGCGGTTGCGGGCGCACTGGATGAGGAGATCGGTGATCTTCTCGTCCCCGGCGTCCGCCTTGCCGGGCGCCGAGACGACGACGAACCGCCGGGCCGGATCCTTCTGGATGATGTCGGCGACGTTCTTGATGCGCGCGGCCGTCGCGACCGAGCTGCCCCCGAACTTGGCGACCTTGCAGGGCTCCGCGGGAACGGCGGCCGCCGGCTCGATGTCGGGGTGTCCGTCCCTGGTTCTGCGGGCGCCGCGGGAGCCCGATTTCTTGCGCGCCCCGGCGTCCGGCTCGCCCGCGCTCTCAATGTTCCTGGGCGTATCCATATCTCGATCGCTCCTGAACGACATGAACCACGCATTATACCGCACCGCGGGGCCGAGAGGGTAGCCCGGCTGCCGGGCGCTTTTCCGGGCGGGCGCTCTGCGGTATGATCGTGCCCTGGCACAGGCAGGGACGGCGGCGGCGCCGCCCCCGAGGAGGTTTCCATGGCGCGCGAGATCCGCGTGGGCGGCTGTGTGCTGCGGCTGTCGCAGGGCGACATCACGGCGTGCCGCACGGACGCGATCGTCAACGCGGCCAACTCGACGCTCATGGGCGGGGGCGGCGTCGACGGGGCGATTCACCGGGCGGGCGGCCCGGCCATCGTCGAGGAATGCGCGAAGATCCCCGCCGGGCCGCACGGCCGCTGCCCGACGGGCGAGGCCGTCGCGACGGGCGCGGGACGGCTCGCCGCGCGGTTCGTCATCCACACCGTCGGTCCCGTCTGGCGCGGCGGGGGAAAGAGCGAGGAGGAGCTTCTGGCGAGCGCCTACCGCAACTCGCTCCTGCGCGCGGTCGAGAAGAAATGTGCGTCGGTCGCCTTCCCTTCCATCTCGACCGGTGCGTATCGCTTTCCCATCGAGAAGGCCGCCCGCATCGCCGCGGCGGCGGTGAAGGACTTCCTCGCCGAGCACCGAGCCCCGCGCGAGGTCCTGTTCGTCCTCTTCTCGGCCGAGGACCTGGCCGTCTACGAACGCATACTGGAACCGCTCGCACAAGACTCGCTGACGGAGTGAACCCATGCGCATTGAAGTCATCGCACGAACCCCGGCCGCGCCGTCCGCCATGACGTGCCGGTTCGAGGCGCTGGAAGGCACGGCCCCCGAGGACGGCGGCGCGCGGAAGCCGCGGCCGGTGCGGTTCGTCGCCGAGGGGGGCCGCGTCGGGCTGCGGATCAACGCCGGCGCCTTCAAGAACCTGGAGCCCGATGAGAAGCGCCGCGTTGCGGGCGGCGCCGCCGTGACGCACGCGGCCGAGGCCGAGGCGGCGCACCTCATCTGGGAGCTGGGCCGCGGCGTCGCGGTCGAGCACTTCCGCGAGCTTCTGTGGGGGGCGCTCCTGGCCTCGTACCGCTTCGACGCGTTCAAGGGGAAGAAGCGCCGCGCCCCGCGCGCGCCCGCGCGCCTGACGATCGTCGCCGGCGCCGATGCGGCGCCGCTCAGGAAGGAGGCGCGCCGCATCGAGGCGATCAACGAGGGCGTCGTCCTGGCCCGCGATCTGGTCAACACGCCGGCCAACGCGCTCGCGCCGCTCGATCTCGCCGCCCGCGCGCGCAAGGTCGCGGCGGCGGGCGGCCTGCGCTTCAGCGCGCTCTCCGCGCGCGAGCTCGCGAGGGCCGGGTATGTCGGCCTCACGGCCGTCGGCCGCGGCAGCGTCAATCCGCCGGTCATGTTCGTCCTCAGGTACCGGCCGAGGGGCGCGCGGCGGTCCGGTCCGCCGCTGTGCCTCGTCGGCAAGGGACTGACGTTCGATTCGGGCGGCGTGAGCATCAAGCCCTCCGACGGCATGTGGGAGATGAAGGGCGACATGAGCGGCTGCGCGGCCGTGATCGGCGCCATGCACGCGATCGCGCGCCTCGCGCCGCAGGTCGAGGTGACGGGCGTGTGCGCGGCGGCCGAGAACCTTCCCGACGGCAACGCCTACCGGCCGGGCGATGTGCTCAGGTTCCGGAACGGCCGCACGGTCGAGATCCGGAGCACCGATGCGGAGGGGCGCCTCGTGCTCGCCGATGCGCTGCTCTTCGCGCAGGACAGGCTCACGCAGCGGCGCATCGTCGAGTTCTCGTCGCTCACGGGCGCCTGCATGCGGGCCCTCGGTCCCCAGTACACGGGCCTCATGTCGCGCTCGGCCGGCCTGGCCGAGGAGGTCAAGGCTGCGGCGCGGGCGAGCGGGGAGCCCGTATGGGAGCTGCCTCTGCACCCCGAGTATCGCGGCCAGATCGACAGTCCGGTCGCGGACATACTCAACACGGGCGGCAAGTACGCGGGCGCGCAGGCCGCGGCGTGGTTCCTGCACGAGTTCGTGCACAAGGGTACGGAGTTCGTCCACCTCGACATCGCCGGCACGTTTCTGGCCGAGAAAGAGCACAAGTACTGGTCGCAGGCCGGCGCGACGGGTGCGGGCGTGCGCCTGGCCGTCGCGCTCGTGGCACGATAACGCGGCGAGGAGCCGCGTCCGCGCGTTTCCGGCGCGCGAAAAAAGTCTTTCAAGAAGTCCCTCAAAAAGCCTCCGTTTCGGCGCCTCCGCGTCCGATTAAGAATGCTGGTCCGACACGAAGGCGGACGAGCGCGTGTCGCGTGGTGCGTGGTTGGTAGGAGGCGCGCGGCCCTGGCCGGCGCCGGGAAGACAGCGCAAGGGGAGCAGCACATGGACTGGGGAGAGAAGCTTGCCACGGGAGTGCCCGAGCTCGATGACCGTCACCGGGAGCTTGTCGAACGTATCAACACGGTGCTGGAGAGCATCGACCAGTTGCGCGGCCAGGAGGCGATCGGCGCCGCGCTCGACGAGTTCGGCGGCTGCGCGATCGAGTACTTCCGGGAAGAAGAGGCGTTCCTGCGCAGCGGGGCGTATCCGGACTACTGTCGCCATCGCGACCTTCACGACGGCTTCGTCCGCGAGTTCCAGGAAATGCGCGACCGCTTCGACATCGAGGGGCCGAGCCTGCTCGTGGTCTCCATGGTCCAGCACGGCCTGATCAAGTGGCTGCTCGACCACATCGCCGAGACCGACAAGGAGTGGCTGACCGCCGTGTACCAGAAGGACGACATGGTGCCGGCGTAGCGGGCGCGGCGCGCGCCCCGGATGTCGACACCCGAAGCGCCGGTTTCAGCCCCGGTTCTTACTTGAGCCCCAATCCCAGCACGCGCCGGCAGTATTCCAGGCCGTGCTCGAGGTCGAACTTCTGCTGCGCCTGGGTCAGCTCCTTCGACTGCGTGCCGGCGGGGCGTCCGGGCGTGAGCGTGAACTCGCGGCCGCGCTTGGCGAGCGCGACGAAGCGGGCGAACTCGCCGGCGCGGGCCCTGGGAAACTCCTTCCACATGGCGGTTTCCAGATACGCCAGATCGCGCGGCCAGATGTAGGAGAGGATCTCCAGGACGAAGGGCGCGCCGGGGCAGAGCTCCTGGAACCTGTCCGCGTAGGCCGTCCAGTCGGTGACGCCCTCGCCCATGTTCGCCCACATGGCCCTGGCGCCCCGCGGGGTCTCCCACACGGCCGTGTCGCGCATGCCGGTCGTCAGCGCGTAGGGGCCGAGAATCTCCAGGTTCACCATGGGATCCTCCATGGTGTAGACGGCGTTGCCGCAGTCCATCGTGGCGCCCACGAAGTCCTTTCCGGCCTCCTCGATGAGCATGACGAGCTCCCACGCCTGCATGTCGGCGGCGTGGTTCTCGACCGCGAGCCTGACGTTGGCGTCCGCGGCCTCGGCGCGCACGGCCTTGAGAGTCTTGACCATGGCCTCGATGTGCCGGTAAATGCCGCCGTCGCCCTTGCGGTCGTTGCCCGTGCCGAGGTAGCAGCGCGCCACGCGCGCGCCGAGGGCCTTGGCCGTGCGGATCAGGAGCCGCGCGTGATCCTCGGCGGGGCCGAGCCGGTCCTTGCCGTACGCCGACGAGGTCGGGCAGATGCTCCCCGTGCCGGCCTGGAGCTCGACCCCCGCCGCTGCGGCCTGCGCCTTGATCCTCCCCAGGTAGTCGGCATCGAGGCTCTCGTACACGTTGAGATCCGAAAGGAGCAGCGTGTCGACCTTCTGCGCCGCGGCATACTCGATCAATCGCGGCGCCTTCCATCCGAAATCGCGGATCGAGAAGTTGTCGAAGCCGAGCTTGATCCCGCGCCGCGCGGCCGGGGCCGCCTCGGACGCGCCGCGCAGCGCCGCGGCCGCGCCCGCAACCGTGCACATGAACCCGCGACGGCCGAGAGTCCGCGCACGCACTTTCGTTGTCGAACGCATCGGTTCCTCCTGCGGCGGCGCCGTGCGGGCCTTCGCGCGGCGCGGCATTCCTCTATTGTGCGGGCGGGGCGGGGTGAAGGTCAACCGGCGGCGCGGTGTGGGCGTCGATCTTCTGAAGGAGCGCTCTCATGGCGGCCAGCTCGCCGCGCAGGGCATCGAGCTCCTTGTCCTGGGCGTCGTCCTTGCCGCGTACGAACCACGAGGAGAGAAACCCCGCCATCGCCGTGAAGAGCCCCACGCCCGCGGCCATGACGGCCATCGCGACGAGGCGGCCTTCCGTGGTCACGGGGTACTTGTCGCCGTAGCCCACGGTCGCCATCGTGACCACGGACCACCAGACCGCGTCCTCGGCGGTCCTGATGTTGCCCTGGTCTCCCGCCGCCTTCTCGAACTGGAAGATCGCGATGCTGGCGAAGGTCGCGAAGATGATCCCCATGAGCGCCGTCGTGAGGAGCGTGGCCTCGGCTCTCCGGTTGAGCATGAACCCGAGGAGCATCTTCGTCGAACGCACGCCGCGCAGCAGCCGGAGCAGCCTGAGGACGCGCGCGGCGCGGCCCCAGCGGGCGGCGTCGAGCATCGGGATGCTCGACAGGAGGTCGATCCAGCCCCAGGTGACGAGATACTTGAGCTTGCGCTCGGCCCTGGCCAGGTTGACCGCGAAGTCGATCAGGAAGATGATGCAGATCGCGTTGTCGGCGTACGCGAAGATCGCGGCCGTGTCCTCGTCGACCTCGGCGAACGTGTCGACCGCCAGCATGAGCAGGACGAACACGCACAGGGCGAGCATGAAGAGCTGATACGGACCGGCGTTGCATTCGCGTGCCATGGCAACCTCCGCAATGGGCCTGCGAGATCGAGCGCCGCGCGGACGCCCTCGGAAAAGCGTAGCCTACCGCGGGCGCCGCTTCCAGGGGCCCGGCGCGCTCACGCCCGCGCGCCCAGCCGCCGCCGTCCGCCGGTGCGGCGGGCCGCGGCTTCCTTGCGCGCCGCGATGATCTCCTCGGCGATGGTGAACGGCACGGCCTCGTAGCGCTCGAAGTGCAGCGTGAAGGTCGCCCGCCCCTGGGTCATGTTGCGCAGCTCGGTTGCGTAGCCGAACATGTTGGCGAGCGGGCAGAACGCGGTGATCTCGACGTCGCCGCCCCGGCGGTCCATCGAGGCGATGCGGCCGCGCCGGAAGCAGATGTTCCCGGTGATCGCGCCCGCGTGCTCCTCGGGCGCGATCACGTTGAGCTCCATGACGGGCTCGAGCAGCTCCGGGCTGTCCTGCAGGAACGCCTTCTTGAAGGCGATCGACGCGCAGGTGCGGAACGCGAGCTCCGAGCTGTCGACCTCGTGGTACGAGCCGTCGATGACGGTGACGCGGATATCGACGACGGGGAAGCCGGCCCAGACGCCCTTGCGCATCGCCTCGACGATGCCCTTCTCGATCGCGGGAATGTACTCGCGCGGGATGGCGCCGCTCTTGATCTTGTTGACGAACTCGAAGCCCTGGCCCGGCTCGAGCGGCTCGAGCGTCATGACGATGTGCGCGTACTGGCCGTGCCCGCCGGTCTGCTTCTTGTACTTCTCGTTGATCTCGACCTCGCTCGTCAGGGTCTCGCGGTAGGCGACCTGCGGCGCCCCGGCGGCGACCTGGACGCCGAACTCCCGGCGCAGGCGGTCGGTGATGATCTCCAGGTGCAGCTCGCCCATGCCGGAGATGATCGTCTCCTCGGTCTCGGCGTCCGTGGTCACGATGAACGTCGGGTCCTCCTCGGCGAGCCGGCGGAGCGCCTCCGTGAGCTTCTCGTCCTCGCCGCCGGCGGCCGACCGGACCGCGATGCTGAGCACGGGCGCCGGGAACTCGATCGCCTCGAGGATGATCGGGTGCTCCTCGCAGCAGATCGAGTCGCCGGTGACGGTGTCGCCGAGCCCGATGACGGCGCCGATCTCGCCCGAGTACAGGGCGTCGACCATCTCCCGGTGGTTGGCGTGCATGCGCATGAGGCGCCCCACGCGCTGGCGCCTGCCCTTCGTGGAGTTGAGCACGTAGGTGCCCGCGCGCAGCGTGCCCGAGTAGACGCGCGTGAAGATCAGCTTCCCGACGTGCTTGTCGCTCATGACCTTGAACGCGAGCGCGGCGAGCTGGCCGTCGTCCTTGGGAATGCGCTCCAGCGGATTGCCCTGCGGCGAGGCGCCGATGACGGGCGGCAGGTCGACCGGGCTCGGGAGGTAGTCGACGACCGCATCCAGGAGGCGCTGGACGCCCTTGTTCTTGAAGGCGCTGCCGCAGAGGACCGGGCAGATGCGCCGCGCGTGCGTCGCCGCGCGCACGGCCGCCTTCAGCTCCGCGGCCGAGATCTCCTCGTCCCCGCAGAACTTCTCAAGGAGGCGGGCGTCGGCCTCGGCGGCCTTCTCGATCAGGAAGTGCCGCCACCTGGACGCCTCGGCCCTGAGTGCGGCCGGGATCGGCTCCTCGCGAAACGTCCTGCCCCGGTCGTCGTCGTCGTAGTACACGGCGCACTGGGCGACCAGATCGATGATGCCGCAGAAGTCCTTCTCGGCGCCTATGGGGAGCGTGAGGGGCACGGCGTTCGAGCCGAGCTCGTTCTGGATCTGCCCGACGACCGCCAGGAAATCCGCGCCCACCCGGTCCATCTTGTTGACGAAGGCGATGCGCGGGACCTCGTACTTCTCGGCCTGGCGCCAGACGGTCTCGCTCTGGGGCTCGACGCCGCCCACGGCGCAGAAGAGCGCGATGGCGCCGTCCAGGACGCGCAGGCTGCGCTCGACCTCGGCCGTGAAGTCGACGTGGCCGGGCGTGTCGATGATATTGATCTGATGGCCGTTCCAGTCGCAGGTCGTGGCGGCGCTCGTGATCGTGATGCCGCGCTCCTGCTCCTGCGGCATCCAGTCCATGACGGCCGTGCCGTCGTGGACCTCGCCGAGCTTGTGCGACTTGCCCGTGAAGAAGAGGATGCGCTCGGTGCACGTCGTCTTGCCGGCGTCGATGTGCGCCATGATGCCGATGTTTCGGACGCGGCCGAGCGGATACTGCCGTGCCATGTAACGGTACTCCCGTTGCTCTATCGTGCGGGGATTCTTTCCCTGCCGCGGCGGCCCCTGCCGGGCGTGTGGTCTCCGGACATGGGGCGCTTCTGCGCCTCCGCCGGGCATTGCCGCGGGTGAGGTCTGCGATGCAGCGTGTCCGCCGCACGCGGCGGACACAGACGAAAGAACCAAGTATAGGGTTCTATCGGCCGGAGGGCAAGCGGGCTTCGGCGCGCCGCCGGCGCTCCGGGGGCGTCATCTTACACAACTCTCGTGTTCATCACGGCTTGCGCGCGGGGGCGGGCCGCGACGGGTACGGCCCCGTCAGCCGCGCGACGAGCAGATCCTCGAATGCGCCGAGGTCCTTCCACGCGGTCGCGACGCGCATGACCTTGGCGGCGGGGTCGATCAGCGTCTTGCCGTCGTCGGTCACGCGGATGCCGAGGCGCTCGATCTCCGCGAGGTCGGTCGAGAACGCCAGGTACACCGCCACGGTGTCGAAGAGCACGCTGCTTCGCTCCTCGGGCGCCTTCGTGTCCTGCCCGCTCCAGGCCCGGTAGTTCTCGATGATTGCGGCCGCGATCGGGTCCCTGGTGTCCCTGACCTTGGCGTACTTCTCGCCCCGCAAGGTGACCAGGCCGCACGTGTCGAGCGGCGTGATCGTTATGTCCCACGCCGCCGAGAGCGCCGCCCGGCAGGCCGTGGGGTCGGCCTTGACGTTGTACTCGGCGTCGATCGTCGCCTTGCCGCCGTAGCCCTTGCGCACGCTCCCGTGCATGCCGACGAAGCGCGCCTTCTCCGCGATGCGCGGCTCGCGCGCGAGCGCCGCCGCGATGTTGGGAAGCGGCCCCACGGCGATGAGCGTCACGGGCTCCGGGGACTGCATGATCGTGTCGATGATCGCGCCGACGCCGTCCTCGCGGACCTTGCCGGGGTACCTGGCGAGATCGTACCCCGCGACCCACGAGGACTGGCCGCCGCCGCCCGTCGCGTTGACATCGAGGCCAATGCCGACGGCCACATCCGTCCTGCCCGCGCGCTCGAGCATCTTGGCGATGAGCGCCGCCCGGTAGCGCGCCTTGCCCTGGTCGCCGACGACGAGCTTGACATCCAGCTCGGGCGACTTGAGGAGGAAGCCGAGCGCCCAGGTGTCGTCGATGTCGTCGCCTATGTCCGTGTCGAAGATGACCGGGATCGGACGCTTCTCGGCGCCCATGACGGCCGCGACCGAGAACAAGGCGGCGAGCAACGCCGCGCCGCGAACTGAGAATCTCCTCCGCATGATGCCGCTCCTTTCCTGTGCGAGACCGTCCTCCAGTCTGGCTCGGAACGGCGGCGGGGTCAAGACTCGGGCGGGCGCAGGCGCCTATTCCTGCGGGCCGATGGGGTGGACTTCCTCGTCGAACGCCTCGACCTTCCACTCCGTGCCGGCCTTGGCCATCACCACGGTCTGGTTGTGGCGGACGGTGGGCGGGCCGACGGGATCGAGCGTGTACACGCCGCGGCGTTCCTCCTGGATGACCTTGAGGATCGCCCGCGATTCGCCGTCGGTGTAGGTCTCCGAGAGAAGCTTGAACTTGGGGCCCCAGTGAAGCACGCCGCGGAAGGAGCGGTAGGCCTCGTACCCGAGGACGTTGATCGCGCGGCGCTGCTCGGAGATCTGGTCGATCACCTCCTGGCTCGCCACCATGCGTTCGGCTTCCTCCCACTTCTCGTTGGCCATGGCTTTCCCGAACTTCTTGTACGCCGCGTACGCCGCCGAGGTGGAGATGAACCGCTCGTAGCCGACGTACGCGCCGGCGGCCAGGATGACGACCAGAATGAACTTCTTCATGGGTAGACGACCTCCCCGGTCTCATCCGGATATCGGCGCGGGGGGGACATATCTTGCCACGCGGCGTGCACACCCGGCCGCGCCGCGCCGCGGGGCCCGGGCGCGTGGCTCCGGGCGCTCGCCCGTGCGCATTACCGGACCGGCGGCCACCGGCGCGGGCGGCGCATCCGCCGGGCGATGTACGCGATGATCACGAGCACGCCGAGAAGCGTGAACAGCGATGCGGCCAGGCCGAGGAGCCCCCCGGCGGCGATGATGCCGAGCGACGCCACGATTACGAGCAACGCCATGAACGCGCCGGAGATGCCGGGCCGCTCCGCGCCGGGCGCCTCGGCGTCGTTGTCCTCCTCGGGGAGCTCGATCGAATTGTACTCCGCCTCGGGGTCCCAGCCCGTCTCCGCATCGCTCCCGCAGTGCGGGCAGGACGGCGCGTCCTCCGGCACGGGCTCGCCGCAGTGCGGGCAGGGGAGAACCCGGCGGTCATGCTTCATGCGCGCGGCTCAGAGCTTCCAGGGCTCGCGATACGGCGAGTCGAGGAGCGCGCGGCGCGACGAGCGGGATCGACGGAGATGCATGGGGGCCTCCTCGGCCTAGCCGAACTTGTAGTGCTTCCTGACGGGTTTCGTGACCTTCCAGGTGCAGGACATGCCGCGGGGGAACGTGACGAGGTCGCCCTTCCCGATCGCGACCGGCGCGCCGCCCGCGGGCGTCACCGTGACCTCGCCCTCCAGGAACAGGCACGTCTCGGGCTCATCGTAGCTCCAGGGGAACTCCGAGACCTCCTTCTCCCAGATGGGCCAGGTCTTGACGCCGAGCTTCTCGATGTCCTTCTCGCCGGGATTGCGGTTCACCTTGATTGCGTCCATGCCGTCCTCCTTGCATTGCCGCCGCGTCCGACAGTGTACATCCGCGGGGCGCGCCGTTCCACCGCCGGCCGTCGGATCGCCCGCTCTTGTGGCTCGGGCCTCTCCGCCCCTATAGTGAGGGCGAACCCTTGCCACGAAAGGAGCGACCATGGAGCTCGCGCGTATTCAGGAGGCGCTCAGGGAGCGCGGCATCGACGGCTGGCTTCTCTGCGATTTCAGGAACCGCGATTACCTCGCCTACCGCGTGCTCGGCCTCGATTTCGAGAAGCTGAGCAGCCGCAGGTGGTACTACTACGTCCCCGCCAGGGGAAACCCGAAGAAGCTCGTCTCGGCCGTCGAGGAGCACAGGCTCGATGCGCTCCCGGGCGACGCGCGCGTGTATCTCTCCTGGAAGGAGCTCCACGCGGGCCTGAAGCGGCTCCTCGGCGCGAAGAAGCGCGTCGCGATGCAGTACTCGCCGCTCAACAACGTGCCCTACGTGGCGATGGTCGACGCCGGCACCGTGGAGCTTGTCAAGCGACTCGGCCACAAGCTCGTCTCCTCGGCCGACCTCGTCCAGATCTTCGTCGCCCTGATCGACGAGGCGGGCTACAGGACCCACAAGGAGGCCGCGGCCGCCATGGATCGGATTCGCGCCGAGGCCTTCGCGCGCATCGGCGAGGCGATCCGCACCGGGAACGGCGCGACCGAGTACGACATTCAGCAGTACATCATGCGGCGCTTCGGGGAGGAGGGGCTCGTCACGGATTCGCCGCCCATGGTCGGGACCAACGAGCATCCGGCCGACCCGCACTTCGATCTCACGAGCGCGAACGCGCGCCCGTTCGCGGACGGGGACACGGTGCTCATCGATCTCTGGGCCAAGAGGAGCGTCCCGGGCGCGATCTACTACGACATCACGTGGTGCGGGTACATCGGGACGCCGCCGCCCCGGTACGTCGAGATGTTCGACGTCGTGCGGCGCGGGCGCGATGCGGCGATCGAGTTCGTCGCCGATCGCTTCGCGGCCGGCGAGACCTGCTACGGCTGGGAAGTCGATGACGCCTGCCGCAGCGTCGTCAAGAAGGCCGGGTACGGGAAGTTCTTCAGGCACCGCACGGGGCACTCGATCGGCGAGGAGACGCACGGCAACGGCGTCAACATCGACAACCTGGAGACGAAGGACGAGCGCGCCCTCATGCCGGGCTGCTGCTTCTCGATCGAGCCGGGGATCTACCTGCCGGGCGAGATGGGCGTCAGAACCGAGGTCGACATGTTCATCCGGGGCGACGGCGCGCCCGAGGTGACGGGCGAGGTTCAGCACGAGCTCGTCAAGATCGCGTGACACGGGCGCGTTCGCGCGTCAGCGCGGTTTTTGCCACGTCGCGACGACCTCGCGCACGCGCGCGAAGTCGATCGTCCCCGCGTCGAGATCCTCCGCGCCCTCGCGGGCGAAAACGACGCGGTGGGGCCGCGCGGGGAGGTTCTCGATCGTGCACGGCGTGCGGTAGGCGGCGCCCCCCGGTTCGCGCTGCTCGACGCCGTCCAGGAGTATCGTCGCCTCGAAAGGGCGGGTCGTGAAGTTGACGTGGACGGAGGCTGGAGTCGCGGGCAGGAAGGCGATGGCGGCGGCGGAGAGCGCGACCGCCGCCGCGGCGCCCGCAACGACCGCACGCCGGCCGAGCGCCGTCCCGGCGGCGGCGCCGGCCGGCGCCTCGAGCGCCGCGCGCATTGCTCCGCCGTCGCGAAAGCGGGCGTCGGGCTCGGCCTGGCAGGCGCGCAGCGCCGTGCGGATCAGGGCCGCGAGCACGGGATTGCGTGCGACCTCGCGCGCGCGGGCGCCGAGCCCCGGAAAGCGATGCGCGGGCAGCCCCGTTGCCATCTCGTAGATGACGAGCCCCGCGGCGTAGACATCGGCGCGCGCGTCCATGCGGCCGTCGGGCGGCATGTAGCGCTCCGTTCCCAGCCGCGAGACGTCGGCGCGCGCATCGGTGAGCAGGCCGAAGTCGGCGAGCTTGAGCGCGCCGCCGACGAAGAGGCAGTTGGCGGGCTTCACATCGCGGTGGACCATGCCGGCCTCGTGGAGAAAGGCCAGGGCACCGAGGAGCTGGCGCGCGCAGTCGAGGCACTCGGCGGGCGGGAGCGGGCCGGCCGCAAGGCGGCGCTCGAGCGTCGCCGGCCGGTACGAAGCGCCGGCCGCCGGCGCGGCGCCGGACACGTCGTCCGCGAGATCCATGACGTAGAAGAGGTGGTCGGCCGTCTTCCCCACGTGGTGAATCGCGATCAGATCGGGGTGCGCGTGCCGCAGGTTGCTCTCGAGGCGCGTCAAGGACACGATTTCCCTGCCCGCGGGATCCGCGCCGCCTTCCGGTCTCAGCGGAATCACCTTGACCGCCCGCAGCCGCCCCGTCGTGCGGTTGACGCCGAGCCACACCGTGCCGAAGCCGCCCTTGCCGATCACGTGGACGAGATCGAAGTCGGGAATCGCGAGCATGACCTGTCACCTCGCTCGCATGGTGCGCTCGACGCGCGTCGTCATCGCGCGCTCGATCGCCGGCTCCGGGCGCGCCGCGAGCGCGTCCTTGAGCGCCGCGGTGAGCTTTCCATCGCTCTCGTAGGCCCCGGCGAGCGCCTTCAGCCTCGCCAGAACCCTGCGCGCCGCCTTGTAGGCGGCGTTGCGGGAGAGCCCGGTGAGGCGCGCCGTCTCGTTGCCGGAAAGGTCATCGAGCATGAGAAGCTCGAACGCGAGGTACTCGCGCGGGTCGGACTCGCGCCGCGCTGCGTCGAGGACGACCGAGAGGAGGCCGCGCTCGAACGCGCGCTCCCAGGCCTCGTCCGGCGCGGCATCGCCGGTCTCGGGCTCGATGGGCGGCTTCTCCGGCTCCGCGCCGTGCGGCCGAATGCGCGCCGAGGGCCTGCGGCGGTACTCGGCGACCTGGTTGCGGACGACCGTGCGGAGCCAGTCGCGGAAGCGGCCGCGCGAGGGGTCGTAGCGGAAGATGTCGCGCTGCTCGAAAACCTTGAGCATCACCTCCTGGACGATGTCGCGCGCCGTGTCGTCCGTGCAGCCCCGGTGCCGGGCGCCGGCGTAGATCGCCGGCCAGTAGCACTCGAAGAACTGATCCCACGCGCGCGGGTCGGCGCCGTCGCGCAGGCGTTCGAGGAGCGTGGCGCGGGTCGAGTCGGTCATGCGCGCGGCCCCTGGCGGGAACGAGCTTCACGATCATCGTCGCCGCATCGGCAGAGGATTCTCCGCTCGCGCGCCGCCGTGTGCGGGGACATCGCGCTACCGGAGAAAGGAGATCAGCGGCCTGGCGGCGCCGATGAACCGTTCCGCCCGCGCGACTTCCTCCCGCGCGTTCTCTCGCGAGTTCTCTCCGGTCATAGGTCGATGCCCTCGCGGTCTATCTCGGCGGCGAAGAGGCGTTCTCTCGCCCGCAGCTCGCCGAAGCGATCCTCGGTCATTATGACGGGCTGGAGCACGATGCTGTTCTCGAGGACTCCGATCTCGAACGCCCGCTGGACGAGCCACGTCGTGTCCGGGTCGGAGACGCTGTCGAGCAGGACGAGGGCGTCGATGTCCGATGCGGGGCCCCAGTCTCCTCGTGCCGCGGAGCCGAAAAGCCGGAGAGTGCGCAGGCGCGCGCCGAAACGGTCCCGGCATTCACGGGCGAAGCGGCGCGCTAGTCGCTGCACGTTCGCGAGATCCGTTGATTCCGTCCGGTCGGCAGACATGTTGTCGTCTCCCACCGGCACTATACGGGACCGGGTGCGGAGGGTCAAGCGTCGTGCGCCCATCCCTTCTTCGGCAAGAAATCCGGGCCGATGTGCGCCGCCTGCCGCATATACGGGATGGCGGGGCGCACCGGTGCGGCCCGCCGCCCGATCTGGTACTGTGAAGATGGAGGCAGGCCCATGCACGGCGCGTTCGCGTTTCGTCTTGCACTTGCGGCATTCTTCTGCCGCGCGGCGTTCGCCGGCGAGGAGCCGGCGGTCGAGAAGAAGGCCCGGGCCGCGACGCACATCTACGTCCGCACGGCGCCGCCCGGCGCCTCGGTGCGCTTGGACGGCAAGGACGAGGGCACGGCGCCCGGCATCTTCGTCGTGCCGCCCGGCGTCGCGAAGCTGACGGTCGAGGTCGCGCTCGACGGCGTCACGGAATCGCGCGTCGTCGAGGTGCGGGGCGGGAAGATCACGCGCGTCGAGTTCGAGCTTGCCAGGGAGCAGCGACGCACGACCGGCACGGATGCCAACATGCGGGAGCCGGCATCGGTGCCGCCGCCGCCGGCCGAGGCCGCGGACGGCGATGCCATCCGCGCGGTGATCGCGAAGTTCGCCGCGCTCGTGCGGAGCGGCCGCGCCGGCGAGGCGATCCGCGTGACGGACATGGAGAATCCCGCGGAGCAGCTTTCCAGATTGCTCGCGATGCGCTCGGCGCGCGGGAATCTGACCGACATCTTGGATGCCGAGATCCTGGGCCTTGTCGTCGACAAGAACGAAGCGCGGGCCCTTGCGTACGGGAAAAGGAAGCCGGGAGGCGCGCTGGCGTTCTATGGTCTTCTCAGACGCGACGGAGAGTGGCGTATCCGGACACTTGCCGTGGCGGATGGCTCCTCCGACGCCATCGGCCATGGGGTGCAGATCGATGGCCGTAGCCCGCCGCGGTTCGACGTCACGCTCGAGTTCGTGCTCCCCGACCCGGAGCGGCGGCACGCCGAGCTGCTCGACCTGGACACGGGCGTTTTTGCGGCCATGGAGGAGTTCGGCGCCGACGATCGCGTGACGCACAAGTGGGTTCGCGACCATGGAATGGATGCGCTGGGCGTCAACGAGAAGGGCACGGCGGGGGTGCTGCTCTTCGATGTGGCGACGATCGACATTCCGCCCGAGAAATGGGGTGCGATCACGCTCCGGGAGATCGCAGACCACAAGATCCTGAAGCAGAAGGAGCCGGACAAGATCACGTCGTGCGTCTGCCAGCCGTCGTTGCCCGTGCCGACCTGCATCTTCAGAACGCGCGAGGGCTCGCTGGGAGTCCTGCAGGTGCTCGGAGAAAGCGAAACGCCCAAGGGCGTCAAGATCCGCTATCGGCTGGCGCGCGTGCCGGGCGGTGCAAGCTCCGAGCAGCCGGAGGCGCGGGCGCGGCGCTTCGTTCGCCTGGTGGTCGGCGCGGATGCGATGACATTCCAGGGAGCGCCCGTCTCCTGGGAGGAGCTTCCCAAGCTGCTCGATGCGGTGCCGGATCGCAGCCGGACGGTCCTCGAGCTCGGGGCTGCTTCCGCAGAGCTGCCGATGGCGCGAATGAACGAGGTCATGGCGAGGCTGCAGGTGCTCGTGCGAGAGCTCGGCTTCGAGTACGTGAGCCTGGTCGGCGTCCAGCCGCTCGAGTCGAAGGGAACCGCGACCGTGCTGCGCGGCCGCCTCGATTTCCGCCTGGCGCCCATGCGCGAGGAAGGGAAGATGCTCGGGCTCGCGGAGGGCGACATCGAGCGCTACACGGCCGAATTCAACGCGAAGGGCCCGGTCCCGGCGACGTACGGGAAGGACCCGTTCGCGTGGTGCCGCCTCGCGCAGGGCGTCGCGCCGCACGTGCGAGGCATCAGCGCGGAGCGCGATGGGCGGTCGTACGTGCTGCTTTCCAACCGCCCCGCCGAGACGATGCTGACCTTGTGGGGCGAGGCGAACCCCTGGCGGCTCCTCGATGCGACGCGTACCCTGCTTGCAGGGGACGCGCCGGACCGTCCCTCGATCGCCCTGCGCCTCGACAAGGAGGGCGGCTGGCGCATGGGCGTGCTCACCGAGGCGCATGTGGGGCTGCCGCTCGCGGCGCTCGTCGATGACGAGGTGCTTTCCCTGCCGACCATCCGCGCCAAGGCCGGGGACGCCATCGTCATTACGGGAGCCTTCACGAGGGAGGAGGCGGCCGAGCTCGTGGAACGCCTGAAGGGCGGCGTGTCGCGGTAGCAATTCCGGCGATTGTCCCCGGAACGAGGGTTGACAAGACGTACGTGATTACGTACTATTGGTCGTGGAGGCACGCATGACCATACTCAAGGCGAGCGACGCCCGCGCCAGGCTCTACCGTCTCATCGATGAGGCCGCCGCATCCCATGAACCCGTGGTGATTACAGGCAAACGACACAGCGCGGTCCTGGTGTCCGAGGGGGATTGGCGGGCCGTTCAGGAGACTCTCTACCTCCTGTCCATCCCCGGGATGCGGGAGTCGATCGTCGAGGGACTGGCCACGCCGGTCTCCAAGTGCGCGAAGAAGATCTCGTGGTGAAGTGGCGGCTCGTCTACACCCGGCACGCGCTCAAGGATGCCGGGAAACTCGCCGCCGCGGGTCTGAAGGACAAGGCCCTGCAGCTCCTGGAGATCCTCGCGCGGGATCCCTTTCAGTCGCCGCCGCGCTTCGAGAAGCTCGTCGGCGATCTTTCGGGAGCGTACTCGCGCCGGATCAACATCCGGCACCGCCTTGTCTACCAGATCATTGACGAGCGCCGGGTGGTGAAGGTCATTCGCATGTGGTCGCACTACGAGTGACCGTCGCCGATTCCGGAGCGGGAGGCGGCAATGCACGCGACTCGTAGGGCGTTTGTGCGGGCGGTGGGCCTGGGAGGCGCGGCGGCGCTGACGTCGTGCCTCGCGCGGCGCGCGGAGGCGACCGCGCGGGCGCGGCCCTCGATCGTGGTCATCCTCTGCGACGACATGGGGTTCTCGGACCTCGGCTGCTACGGCGGCGAGATCCGGACCCCGAACCTCGATGCCCTCGCCGCGCGGGGCCTCAGGTTCACGCAGTTCTACAACACGGGCCGCTGCTGCCCGACGCGCGCGAGCATCCTGACGGGGCTCTATCCGCACCAGGCGAGCGTCGGCCACATGGTGAGCGACTCGGGCCTCGATGGCTACCGCGGCGACCTCGGCCGCGACTGCGCGACGATCGCCGAGGCGCTCAGGCCCGCGGGCTACGCGACCTGCGCGGTCGGCAAGTGGCACGTGACGAAGCACGCGAATCCGGAGGGCCCGAAGGACAACTGGCCCCTTCAGCGCGGCTTCGACCGCTTCTACGGGACGATCGCCGGCGGGGGCAGCTTCTACGATCCGGGCACGCTCACGCGCGACAATACCATGATCTCGCCGTTCGCGGATCCCGAGTACACGCCCGAGACGTTCTACTACACGGATGCGATAAGCGACCACGCCGCGAGGTTCATCGACGAGCACTGCCGCGCCGGGCCCGAGCAGCCGTTCTTCATGTACGCGGCCTACACGGCGGCGCACTGGCCGATGCACGCGCTGCCTGAAGACATCGCGAAGTACAAGGGCATGTACGACGCGGGCTACGGCCCGGTGCGGGCGCGGCGCTTCGCGCGCGCCAAGGAACTGGGGCTCATCGATCCCGCCTGGGAACTGAGCCCGCAGGCGGGGGACTGGGAGAAGTGCCCGCACAAGGAATGGGAAGCGCGCTGCATGGAAGTCTACGCGGCGATGATCGACCGCATGGACGCGGGGATCGGCCGCATCGTCGCGGCGCTCGCGCGCAACGGGCGCCTCGAGAACACGCTGATCATGTTCCTGCAGGACAACGGCGGCTGCCAGGAGGACGTGGGGCGGGCGGGGACGTGGAAGCGCCCCGTCGAGCCCTCGCTGCCGCCGATCCCGCGCGACGCGATCCGCCTCGATGTCCGTCCGAAGCAGAACCGCGCGGGCGTGCCCACGCTCGCCGGCCCGGGTATCATGCCGGGCCCCGAGGACACGTACATTGCCTACGGCCTGAACTGGGCCAACGTCTCCAACACTCCCTTCAGGGAGTACAAGCACTTCGTCCACGAGGGCGGCATCGCGACGCCGCTCATTGCCCACTGGCCGAACGGCATCGCCCGCGGGGGCGAGAAGGAACACCAGCCGGGACATCTCATCGACATCATGGCGACCTGCGTCGATGTCGCCGGCGCGCGGTATCCCGCGGAAGTGGGGGAACGGCGCATCCAGCCGCCGGAAGGCCGCAGCCTCAGGCCGGCGTTCGAAGGCCGCACGATCGAGCGCGACGCGCTCTACTGGGAGCACGAGGGCAACCGCGCGCTTCGCGCCGGGAAGTGGAAGCTTGTCGCCAAGGGCCCCGAGGGCGCGTGGGAGCTCTACGACATGGAGAAGGACCGGACCGAGCTCCACGATCTCGCGGCCGTGCACCCCGAGAAGACCAGGGAGCTCGTGGAGAAGTGGGAGGCGTGGGCGCGCCGCGCGCACGCGGTTCCCTGGCCCTGGGCGGGAACGTACGCGGGGAAGAAGGAGCGCGTGGGAAGCGATGCGAAGGTGTTCGCGCTCAAGGCGGGCGACCGCCTGCCGCGCGAGAAGTGCCCGAACCTCGCGGGCGCGGCCTTCAGCGTGAGCGCGACATTCGCGGGCGCGGGCGACGGCGTCATCGTGGCGCAGGGCGGATCGAGCCACGGCTTCGCGCTCTACGTGCGCGGCGGGAAGCTCGAGTACGCGCTGCGGCGCAAGGGCGCGCTCTCGACGCTGGCGTCGCCGGACCCGCTGCCGCAGGGCGAGATCGAAGCGGTCGTCCGGCAAGGCAAGGACGGCGCGGCCGAGATGCGCATCGGGAGCCGCGTCGCGGCGGCCGAGAAGTTCCCCGGCACGCTCGCGGCCATGCCGCTCGACGGCCTGGAGGTCGGCCGCGACGCGGGCGGTCTCGTCGGCCGCTACGGCGAGGAGAACGCCTTCCCGGGGACGATACGGAGCGTGACGATCGCGCGGGAGTGACGCGCGCGTTGGGTTGCCGAGGGC
>DHGK01000335.1:0-11723 GCA_002402755.1 Planctomycetes bacterium UBA4800 | reverse complement strand
AGGTCGGGCGCCAGGCGGCGCCCCTCCTTGATCAGCTCGTCCATGGTGATCCGCCGGCCCGCCCGCGCCGCCTCGCGGCCGAGAATCGTCGCGAGGCAGCTCGTGACCGATGGCGCCACCGTGGGATTCGCGCAATCGGCCGCGAGGACGCTCGCGTGGAACGACGCGATGTTCCTGATCGCGCCCGCGGCGTACAGGTCCGCGACCTCGCCCCCATCGTAGGGCTTCGCGCCGCCGCGAACGAAGGCGTTCCCCACGTACCCGATCTCCAGCGTGCCCGTGCGGCCGTAGGCGACGCACCGCACGTGGAAGGGCGCGTTGATGTGCGAGCCGATGTGGTTCATCACCGTCCCGTCCGCGAACTCGAACGTCAGCGAGTACAGGTCGTGGCTGTCGCCGTGCGGGTCGGGCCTGCCGGCGGCGGACTTCCCGGCGGCGCTCACCGGTCGCTGCCGCGCGACCCACAGGCCGGCGTCGACCGCGTGAATGCACGCATTGACGTGGTAGCTGCCGCCGAGCGCCTCGTCGTTGACCCAGACGAGGTGCCGGAGCCGCGACTCCGCGGTCGGGCCTTTCGGCGGGTCGCCGAATCGGCCGGCCAGGTAGCAGGTCGTGATCATGCCGATGCGGTCGATGGCGCCCGCGTGCGCCCGCGCCACGGCCTCGCGGTTGTGCGGGTCCGTGGGAATCTGGTAGTCGACCATGAAGCAGCGCTTGTTCGCGGTCGATCGCGCGCCCAGGGCCTCGATCTCGAGCGTCCCCGGCACATCGACCGCCACGGGCTTCGCCATGTAGACGTGCAGCCCCGCCTCCACGGCCGCGCGGGCGTGCTCGGGGAAGCAGTACGGCGGCGTCTCGAGCGCGACCGCGTCGACGCCGCTCGCAATGACGCCCTTGTAGCCCGAAAGCCCCGAGAAGCGCCGCGCCTTGTCGACCTTGCGCGCGTCGCCGCAGGCGTCGGCGACTTCCTGGAAGTAGTCCGCGACCGCGTGAAGCTCATAGCCGCCGTGCTGCGCGAAGAGGTTCGCGATCCAGCTCCCGCGCCCGCCGCAGCCGATGACGCCGAGCTTGATGCGCGCATTGGCCTGCGAGCCGGCGACGAGCCTCGCCTCGAGAAAGGACACGCCGGCGAACGCGCCGCCGGCCGCAAGGAACTTCCGCCGCGTGATCATGGTGTGCTCCTCTCGCGGGCGGCTCCCAGCATGTGCCTGCGCGCGGCGCGCCCGCCCGTCCCGCGCGGCCGAAACGACTCCGTCAGCGTGCGAGGCTGAGATGCAGCACCGCGTCGCCCTTCGCACTGGGCAGCGTGAATTCCGTCGAGCTGCCGCCGCGTACGGCAGGCGCGGTGCGCGCCGTTCCCGTCACGGGGTCGACCCACACAACCGCGAACTCGCCGGCGGCGCCGGCGAGATCCACCGTGATGTTCTTACCGCCGGGGACGAAGATCACGTACTCGCGCCCGCGCTCGCACAGGCAATAGCGCGACGAGGCAAGCTCGGGCGCCGGCGTCATCGCCGCGAGGTCGAGGCGCCCCGCGAGCGCGAGCACGGCGCCGATGCTCGCCCTGACAGGCTCGGCCCAGCGCAGATCGCGCGACCCGGACAGCACCTTCCCGTCGTACGGATCCATGAAGAGCACGTGGTGCCCGCGAAGAAAGCTCTTCCACACCCAGGCGGTGTTGCCGCCGATGCCCCACAGGTGATCGGTGTCGTTGACGATGATCTTCGAGCCGTCGGCGGCGGGCGGATCGTCGCGGTAACCGCCGTCCGGATTCGGCGATATCCAGTCGGCCGGGCTCTCGAACAGGGTCTTGTTGGCGCCGCCCTTGTACTGGAACGTCATGCCGACGGGGTGCTGCTTGGGGCGCGTGCGCTCGTGCTCCTTGATCAGGCGGATCATGCGGTACTGCCACGCGGTCGAGTCGGGGTGATTCTCGTTCGAGATCTCGTAGAGGACGTTGTCGAAGGCGTTGACCGTGTCGGCGACCTTGCGCACGTACGCCTCCTGCACCGCCAGAACGGCGGGATTCGCCAGGGTGAAGACCTCGAGGCCCTTGGCGTCCTTGTCCGGAGCGCCTTGGAGGCCGTTGACGTTGTTGGCGGGGTGGAACGGATGGTGCTTCCAGGCCTCGGGCGAGAACTGCATGCCCCAGCCCTCGAACAGCATGACCGCGAGGTAGACGCCGTGCTCGCGCGCCGCCTCGACGCGCGCGCCGAGCCGCGCGAAATAGGCCTCGTCGAAGCGCGCGAGGTCGAACCTGGGCTTGCCGTCGATGGCGGCGCCGGGGCCGGTCCGGACCCAGGGATGGGGGCCGACGGACAGGATCTGCGCGTCCTTCTCGCGATTGGCCTCGGTATTCCAGTTGAGAAGCTCCCAGCGCCAGAGCCGCGCGAAGTTGTGGCCGTGAGAGCGCATCCACGCCAGATAGGCGTCGTAGTCGAAGGGCGCCGCCGCGGCGCCGGTCATGTCGGCCAGGTTGTTCCACGTGTGCGCGCCGCCGAGGAGGATCGCCCGGCCCGAATCGTCGGTGAAGTAGCGCGGGTTCGAGGGATGGACGCGCAGCGGGCCCCGCATTCCCGTCGCGGCCTCGGGCGGCCGCACGATCGCCGCGGCCCAAAACCCTTTCGCCGGCGCCGCGATGCGCGCCGTGCCGCCGCCCCGGATGCGCGCGCTGCCCGCCCGCTCGCCCTTGCCGATGTCGATCCACGCCAGGTCGAACGCGCCCGCGTGCCCCGAGAGGTCGAGCCCGACCTCTCCGCCGTCGGGGAAGAAGAGCGCGTACATGCGCCCCGGCGCGGCGGCGAGGTAGGCCTCGTTCGGCGCGCGATCGGCCAGGAGCTCGTTCGCGGGCTCGAGCTCCCACCAGGCGATGTGCCGCTCGAGCGCGCGCGCCGCCCGAATGGACGCGGCGGCGGCCGCCGAGAGACCTTCTCCGGAGTCCGGCCGGTGGAATCGCACCGAGGCGGCGCCGCCGATGAGGTGCCGCCACCAGCGTTCGATGCCGTCGCGCGTGTTCCCGAATCTCCCGCCATCGGCGCCGTACGTCTTCACGGTGTTGATCGGCCGGGGGCGCTCGGCGATGCGGCGCCGCGCCCACTGGAAGTTGTCCCAGTGCGTCTGGCCGCGCTGATGGTTGTTCTGGGAGACGTCGGCGAAATCGTAGCGCTCGGGGCGGTCGAACGTGCGCCGGTGGACGGCGCTCTTGAGATCCCAGTCATCCCACATCTCGGTCACGCAGACGCGGCGGCCCGCGGCGGCCGCTCGTTCGCGAATGTACCCGGCCCAGTAGGCGCCCCAGGCCTCCTCGCCCGATGTCTCGTTGTCCATGCAATAGAGGACGTGATCGTGGGGGAGAGAGCAGGCGAGCATCATGTCGACGAAGCGCTGCTGGCGGGGCAGGAGGACCGTGTTGTTGCGCTGCGCCGGCGTCGTGAAGAAGAAGGGCTGCTTGTTGGCGCCCGGATGGTCGGGATAGTGCTCGGCGAATCCTGCCTCGGCGTACGAGTAGTTGACGTTGTTCTTCGGGTTGTAGGGGTGGGCTTCCCAGTTGTCGCCCGAGTGGTCGAAGCGGTCCCACACCTCGATCTGCACGATGATCGTGCGCTCGGCCGCCAGCGCCAGGAACTTCCGGAACCGGTTCCAGTACTCGTCGTTCCATTGATCGAGGTCGTACTTGCCACCGGGGAGGCGCGTGAACGGATAGACCTCGAAACCCTTGTCGGGCCGGTCGCTCATCGTGTTGCGGACGTAGTTGCCGCCGGCCGCCTTGATGGCGTCGAGGTGCTCCTCGATGTCGGGGATCTGGAAGAGGCTGTCGTCCTTGGAGCCGCCCAGCAGCATCACCGGCCGGCCCTTGTGCTGCCAGTAGCGGGGGTTCTTCTCGTAGGGACGGATCGAGGAGGCATCGTCCGCGGCCGCGGCTCGGACGGGCGCGGATGCGGCGCTCGCCGCGCACACGAGCGACGCGAGGCCGCGCACCATGTACGATAACAACCTGGACGACGGGCGCCGGCAATGCATGAGGAACCTCCCGGACCGGGGCTGCCCCGGCGCGCGCGCGCCGGGCTCGCCCGCCTCCACGATAGCCGAGGGCTCCCGTGCGGTCAATTCGCCGCGCGCGCTACCCGGCCGGCGCCGCGCGGATCTCCGCCGTTCGGCTCTTCACCTGCTCGTTGTCCGGGAACCTGGCCTCCATGTCGCTCAGGAACTTGGCGACCTTCCCGCGGGCGGCCGGCGACCTGGCGAGCTCGGCGACGCCCTCCCAACTGCTCTCGAACGAGGCATTGCCCTCGAAGACCCTGGCGAACGTCGCGAGCGCATTGTCCGCGTCGTTGCTGCGGACGTACGCCCAGCCGAGCGTGTCGCGGATATTGGCGTTCTCGGGATCGAGCTCGACCGCCTTCTTCGCCAGCGCCACGGACTCGGCCGGGCGCACGTTCTTCTGAACGTAGAACCAGGCGAGCTCGTTGCAGACCATTGCCGACGCCGATCCGTTCTTGACATCCTTGAGCCAGGCGGCATTGAGGCGGTCGTACTGCTCGAGGGCTTTCCCGGTCTCGCCCTTGCCGGCGTACAGGTCGCCGAGGCACATGCGCAGGCTTCGCTCGCTGCCGCCGGCCGGGAGCGCCTTCTCGCACCAGGCGATCCCCTGGTCGTGGGCCTTGGCCTGCAGGGACGCGCTGCCCAGCGCCAGGTAGATCTGAGAGAGGTTCCTTCGGGCGGCATCGGTCCCGCCGCTCCACTTGGCGGCCACGGCCCTGTCGACGGCATCGGCCTGATCGAGCGCGACGAGCGCCTCGGCGGCCTTGCGCATGAATGCGCGCGCGGCCAGCAGGTCGACGAGGTTCGGAATGACGCGCGCATCGCCGAGCGCGCCGAGCGCCGCGACCGCGTGCATGCGGACATCGCTTGACTGGTCCTTGAGGGCGGCCAGGAGCGCGTCCCCCGAGGCCTTGTCCCCGAGCGCGCCGAGCGCCGCGGCGGCGGCCGCGCGGATCGAGGCGTCCTGGTCGTTGAGCGCCGCGCGCAGCTTCTCGGCGGCGGGCGCGTGCGCGAGCTTCCCGAGGGCCGCGATGGCGGCGCGCCGAACGGCGGCGGACGCATCGCCGAGGCGCGCCGTGAGCGCGTCGCCGGCGCTCGCGTCGCCGAGCGCGCCGAGCGCGTCGGCCGCGCACTCGCGCACGCTGCCCGACGAGTCGCCGAGCGCCGCGATGAGCGGCGCGACCGCGGCCCTGTCGCCCATTGCACCCAGGGCGCGCGCGGCTCGCCAGCGCGCGTACTCGCCGCCTCCCGCGAGCGCCGAGAGCGCCGCGGCGGATGTCGCGAGGTCGACGTCGTCCTTCTTGCCGAGCAGCGTGTCGAGCACGGTCTCCATGCGTTCGCGCGGCGTGAACTCGCCGACCAGGCGGACCGTGCCGTCGCGGTCGACGATGATGTTCTTCGCGGTGCGCGAGTCCGCGTTCAAACCGTAGAGACGGACGACATCGTTGCGGGCATCATCGAGACCCGTGTAGCCGACCTTGAGGTCCTGTGTGAACGATGGGAAATAGCTCGTGCGGACGTAGTCGGCGGCGGCGGAGATCGCGAACACGACCTGGACGGCATCCTTCGGATATGCCTCGTGAATCTTCTGGAGGTGCACGCCATGTGCACGGCACTGGGCGGTGCCTCAGCCGTAGGGGTTCCCGACTCCTATGACCGCGATGGCGTTGCCGTGCAGCGCGGACAGCGTGAACGTGCCGCCGTCCAGCGTGCGCAGCGTGAAGTCCTTGGCCTTCTCGCCGACCTTGACCGACGACACGGGCGTGTCGAAGCAGCCGGTCGTGCCCGCGAGCAGGGCGAGGAGCCCGATCAGCGTGCCGTGTGCCGTGCGCATGGGGCGTCTCTCCGCGTGGATCCGGGAAACGAGACTCCGAGTCAACCGTCACTATACCAGCGCACCGCGGCGTGGACAAGCATCGCGCCGGGAACCGTTCGCCGCTTGTCTTTGTGCGCGTCGCTGCATACGATGCGTTGTATGAGCAAGGCAGCGGCCGGGTTTCTTCTTGCCGCCGTGCTGGGCGCCGGCCTGGCCGGCGGGTACTTCGGGCGCGACCTGGTCGCGCCGCCTCCGCGCGCCGCGGTCCGGGACATGCCGGCGCAGGACAGGATCGCAACGCTGCAGGCGGAGCTGGCCGTGCTCAAGGCCGAAAAGGAGTACCTCACGGGCCGCCTGAAGCAGGTCTCGGAGGCCGGCGCCGAACCGGCCGCACACGGCACGGCGGGCGGCGCCGCCCCGCAACCGGCGGCCGCGGTGCTCACGCGGCGTGCGCTTCTGGCGCCGTTCGTGCTCGCGTCCGTCGATGACGCCGATGCGTTGTTCGACGACGCGCTCGCGCGGATCGACCTGGAGACCGTGTTGCGGCTGGGCGCCGCGCTTCTCGCGATGCGGCAGGAAGGGTACGAGAAGTTTCTCGCGCTTCTCGGGGAGCTGACCAGAGCCATGGAGGAGGACCGGCACCTCAGGTGGTTCTTCCAGGACGAGCGCAACGCGGGGCTGGGCATGCGCTGGTGCGCCGAGAACGCGGACAACGTGCTCAGGTTCGGCATCTATCTGCGGGGGCGCGACCCGTACGGCCTGCCGGCCGAAGTGAGCGCGCTCCGCGACCGGATCGATGGCGACATCGGCTGCATGCTGCTCGGGTTCTGCGGCGGCGGCGATGCGGAGATCGAGCAGGGGCTCCTGAGCATCTACGGCGCCCAGGTCCGCGCCGCGCTTCCGGAGAACGGCCGGCTGGAAGGGCCCGAGGCCGAGAAGGCGATCGACGGCCTTGCGCTGCTGCGGAGCGATGCCGCCACCGAGGCCTTGCTCGATCTTGCGGAGCACGTGTCGCCGAGCGTCCTCGGGACGATCGCGGCGGCGCTCATCGTCCAGGGTACGCCCCGCGCGCTCGCGGCCCTCAGGACGCTCAGGGCACAGGCGAGCGACCCGAGCCTGGTTGAGGACATCGATCGCATGCTCGCGCGGCGCCAGGGGCAGGCCGCGCGATGACACGGAACGGCCCGCGGGGAGGCAGCGCATGATGCATCGCATGTGGAAGATCGCCGCCACCGCCGTTGTCATCGCCGCGGCGGCGTTCGGGGCGGCGGCGGAGGAACCGGGGGCGCCCGCGCCGCGCGCGTGGATCCGGTTCGTCGATTCGCCCCAGAAGTACGCGGACACGAGCTATCTCTTCCTCGGCGACGGCGACATTCGCCTTGCCGGCGAGGTCGAGCCTTCCCCGGGCGATGTGCTCGAGCTTCTGTGGGGCGCCAAGAACGACGTGCGCGAGGGCGTCGCCGTCATCAACGGCGCGCGCGTCGCGCTGAGCCTGGGCCGCTACGACGGCTTCCGCTGGCTGCGCGTTCCCGTGCCGGCCGGCGCGGGCGGCGCGCGCTACGACATCGTGCTCGCGGCGGCGCGGGGCAAGCCGGGCTTCATTGCGGAAGTGCGGATCAGCGCGCCGGGCGCGCCCGCGCCCGATCTCGAACGGCCCGCCTTCCGCATGCGGCGCCTGACCGCCGAGGACGCCTTCCGCGCGGCGCACGCCGCGGCCGCGCGGTTCTGGGACGAGGCCCCGCCGCCTCCCGCCGCGCCGCTCGCGGATGCGCGGATCGAGGCCGCCTTCCGCCGCGCGGCGCGCAACGCCTGCCGCGCGAGCGAGCAGTTCTACCGCTGCCGCCTGTTCGTCGAGGGGTGGCTCGCGCACGCCGACCCCGAGACGGGCCTCATTCCCCGGAACCTCGGGCAGAGCCGCGACATCTGGAACGCGCAGGACGCGGCCGCGGACAACTACCCGTTCATGGTGCTCACGTGCGCGCTCACCGACCGGGCGCTCTTCGAGGGCCGCATGCGGCAGATGCTGGCGACCGAATCGAGCCTCCTCCGGCGCATCGATCGCCTGCCCGACACGTGGTCGTTCTCGCGGCGCGCGTTCGAGCGTCCGGAGCCCGACCTGCCATCCATCATCTTCGGCGCCGCCGAGTACGCCAAGGACGGCCTCGTGCCGCTCACCGAGTGGCTGGGGCCGAGCCCCTGGTCGGCGCGCATGCTGGAACTGGTCGACGACATCTGGACGCATGCGCAGGTGGCGACGCCCTTCGGGCCGATCCCGTCGAGCAATCCCGAGGTGAACGGCGACCTGCTGCAGGTGCTGGCGCGGACGTTCTGGATGACCGGCGAGCGGAAGTATCTCGATTTCGCGTTCCGCCTGGCCGACTACTACCTTCTCGGCGACAACCACCCCGGGCGCGATTTCGCGCGGCTCAGGCTCCGCGATCACGGCTGCGAGATCACGGGGGGGCTCTCGGAGGTCTACGTTGCGGCGCACGCCGTCGCGCCCGAGAAGAAGCGGGCGTACGAGTCGCCGATCCACGCCATGTTCGATCGCATCCTGGAGGTCGGGCGCAACGAGCACGGCATGCTCTACAACTGGATCGATCCGCGCACGGGAGCGCACGACGCCGGCCTGTGCGACACGTGGGGCTACAACTACAACGGCATGTACGCCGTGTACCTGATCGACGGAACCGAGACCTACCGCGATGCCGTGCGGAAGGTGCTCGGCAATCTCAACGCGCACTATCGCGACTTCGACTGGGGCAGCGCGGATGAGTTCGCCGACTGCATCGAGGGCGCGCTCACGCTCTACAACCGCGAGCGCGTCCCGCCGGTCGCGGAGTGGCTCGATGGCGAGATCCGGGACATGTGGCGGCGGCAGGCGCCCGACGGCGTCGTCGAGGGCTGGCACGGGGACGGCAACTCGGCGCGGACGGCCATCATGTACGCGCTCTGGAAAACGAAGGGCTTGACCGTGCAGCCCTGGCGCGCCGACGTGCGCGTCGGCGCCGAGCAGGACGGCGACACGCTGTACGTGAGCATGATCGCCGCACAGCCGTGGTCGGGCGCGCTCGTCTTCGATCGGCCGCGCCACGCCGTGAACCTCCGTCTTCCCATGGACTATCCGCGCATCAACCAGTTTCCCGAGTGGTTCACGGTCGCGGCCGGCCGGCGCTACGAGGTCGGGGATGCCGCCGGGGGAGAGAAGGCGGTGCACGCCGGCGCCGCGCTCGCGGCCGGACTGCCGGTGACGCTCGCGGCCGGCAGGGAGCGCCGGCTCATCATCGCGCCGGCCGATCGGGACTGAATTCATTTGACCGCACCCGCCTCTATGTGTACGCTGGTTCATGGTGACCGGAGCGGCGGGAGGACGCGGGGAGAGCGCATCATGACCGGGAACGAAGACGCGAAGCGCGAGGATCTGCGCGATTTCCTCAAGGACAACGTCAGGCTGCGCGTCGATTTCTCGCGGACGCCGCAGCAGCGCGGGGTTCCCCCGCCCCCGCTGGAGAAACCATTCGACCCGGCGGCGCGCAGGATCGATCTCCCGCGGCGCGATGCGTGGCGCGGCATCGGCAAGGTCGATCTCGCCGATGCGATCGAGCGGCGGGAAAGCCGGCGCGCCTTCGAGCGCGCGGCGATCGCGCTCGAGGAACTCGCCTTCCTCTTGTGGGCGACGCAGGGCGTCAAGAAGCGCTTCGGCGACTCGTGCGTCCTCAGGACGGTCCCGTCGGCGGGCGCGCGGCATGCGCTCGAGACGTACCTCGTCGTCTTTGCGGTCGAGGGCCTCGAGCCGGGCGTCTATCGCTACCTGCCGCTCGAGCACCAGCTTCTCTTCGAGTTCGCCGAGAGCGATGCGCGCCGCAAGGTCAGCGACGCGGCGCTCGGCCAGACCTTCGCCGGCGAGGGCGCGGCGTGCTTCGTCTGGACGGCGATTCCGTACCGCATGGAATGGCGCTACGGCGAGGCCTCGTACAAGGTGATCGCCATCGACGCGGGCCACGTGTGCCAGAACCTGTATCTGGCGTGCGAGTCCATCGGCGCGGGCACGTGCGCCATCGCGGCGTACGACCAGCAGGCGGTGGATGCGCTGCTCCGCGTCGATGGGGTCGAGGAGTTCGCGGTGTACGTCGCGCCGGTCGGCAAGGTCGCGCGCTGATCCCGGCGCCGGCTCACTTGATCTGGAGGACCACGATCGACTTGGGCGGCAGCGTCGCCGTGAATCCGGTCGCGGTCGCGGCGCACGCCTGAAAGTCCGCCGGCTTCACCGTGTCGGGCTTCTCGAAGGTGTTGTGCGCCGTGATCTCGGCCGCGGTGAGGATCGCGCCCGACACGGCCGACGCCTTCGCACCCTCGATCGCCGCCTCGACCTCGATCGCCCGCGCGGGATCGATGTTGCAGAGCGACACGTGGATTGTCCCCTCGCGGTCGCGCGAGGCCGACGCGTGCACCGCGGGGAGCGAGCCGTTCTCGAAGCGGTAGGCATCGCTCGCGAGCGTCGCGGGAAGCAGCGTCGCGTCGTGGTGCACGGTGTAGAGAAGATACACGTAGTACGTGGGCGTCAGGAGCATCTGCTCGCCCTTCGTCAGCACCATGGCCTGCAGCACGTTGACGGTCTGGGCGATGTTGGCCATCTTCACGCGCCGCGCATGGGAGTTGAAGATATTGAGCGTGAGGCCCGCGACCATGGCGTCCCTGAGCGAGTTCTGCTGGTAGAGGAAGCCGGGGTTCGTGCCGGGCTCGACCTGGTGCCACGCGCCCCACTCATCGAAGATGATGGCGATCCGCCGCTGCGGGTCGAGCGAATCCAGGATCTCCTCCTGCCTCGCGAGGAGCTCCTCGATCCTGCGCGCGCGCACGAGCTGCTCGAACCAGTCGACCTCGGTGAAGACGGTCGCCGAGCGGCTCGCCTTCCCGGAGCCGCAGTAGTAGTGGGGGGCAATGCCCTGCATCATGCGTCCGGCCTCCCTGACGACGACCTCGAGCCACCGGTGATCGCCGCCGTTCGGGCCGCACGCGATCTTGAAGATGCGGTTGCCGCTGAAATTGCGGACATAGGTCTGGAAGCGCCGGTACAGGTCGGCGTAGTATTCCGGCCGCATGCTCCCGCCGCAGCCCCAGTTCTCGTTGCCGACCCCGAAGTACTTGAGCTTCCAGGGCTGCTCGCGGCCGTTGGCGCGGCGGAGGTCCGCCATGGGGCTCTTCCCGTCGAACGTGATGTACTCGACCCAGTCGGCCATCTCCTCGACCGAGCCGCTCCCGACGTTGCCGCAGATGTAGGGCTCGCAGCCGAGCTGCTCGCACAGGTCGAGGAACTCGTGCGTGCCGAAATGGTTGTTCTCGACGACGCCGCCCCAGTGCGTGTTGATCATCGCGGGGCGCCGCTCGCGCGGGCCGATGCCGTCCTTCCAGTGATACTCGTCCGCGAAGCACCCGCCCGGCCATCTCAGGACCGGAATCTTGATCGCGCGCAGGGCGTCGACGACATCGTTGCGGATGCCGCGCGTGTGGGGAATCGAGCTGTCCTCGCCGACCCACAGGCCGCCGTAGATGCACGAGCCGAGGTGCTCGGCGAAGTGGCCGTAGATGTGCCGGCTGATCGTCTCCGCGCCCTGGTCGGCGCGGATGACGAGCGCGGCCTTGCCGGCCCCCTCGGCGGCGAGGCAGACGGCGGGGAGGGCGACACAGGCGACGAGCGCGGCGATGGTTTTCACGGCGGCCTCCTCGTGATCGTATCGGGTGGTCGGGGTCACCTCCTCAGCATAGCCGCCGCGGGCGGATGTGTGCAAGAGCGCGCCACATAACCGTTCACGGTTTTTTCGCCGTGTTCGGGTGCACACGCGTGTCATCTGACGGAGAAGAAACC
>DHGK01000043.1:2045-12081 GCA_002402755.1 Planctomycetes bacterium UBA4800 | reverse complement strand
GCGATCACCGGCCAGATGGGGAAACGGCGCAGCGCCGCGCGCAGGGCCGCACCCGCAGCGCTCCTTGCGGGCGGCAGCGCCTGCTCCGCCTCGGGGGGAATGGGGACGAATCGCCGGTCCATGCTCACCCCTTCGCCGGAGCGGCGATGCGCGCGACGTACAGGACCCCGTTCTCCTCGAAGGCCCTGAGCTTCGTGAGCGGGCGCGGCGGCGGGCCGGCGATGTTCGTGCCGTCGAGGTCGTACACGCCGCCGTGGCAGTTGCAGAAGAGCCGCTCGCCCTGGAACTCGACGTTGCAGCCGGCGTGCGTGCACTTGGAGTCGAAGGCCCTGAGCTCGCCCGATTGCGCGCGGAAGATGATGACGCCGCGGCCCGCGTAGCCGCCGTTCTTGCCCATGCCGGGCCGGGCCACGTCGGCCGGCGTCACCTTCTCGACGGCGGCCCGGCCGTTCTCGGCGAAGGGATCGGGCGGCGCCTGCGGGCTCAGGAACCTGTAGGCCGGGTACAGGCTCGCGCCGGTCCAGCACGCCGAGAGCCCGCCCATCAGGGCGAGAAACCGCCGGCGGCCGCGGCGCGCATCGGCGGCGCCGCCGGGCCCGCCCGCGGAGCTCTCAGTATCGCGCGTGTCGCTCATGCGGCGTCTCTCTTGTACGGAACCGCCCGCACACCGACCCCATCCTCCCTTGACCGAGAGAGGATGGTAGCCGAGCGGACGCACACGGTCAACCTGCGGGGGCGCGCTGCGCGCGCCGGGCGGGTGTCCGCGACACAATTGCGCCTATAACAAAGATGGTATATAATCCGATATCGAGGAGGAGAACGTGCGGCGGCGATTCAAGTGGATCGAGTGGAATCTCGACAAGATCGCGGCGCACGGTCTCAGCTTCGAAGATGTTGAATATGCTTTTGCGCATTGCCTCGGCGTCCATCAAGAGCGGGATGACGGTTCGTACGAGACGATCGGATCCGTGCCATCCGGGCGTCGCATCTTCGTGGTCTGGCGTTACGATGCCGATGCCTGGCACGAGGGCGAAGGCGCCGAGGTCGTTTCCGTGATCACGGCGTTCTGACATCGCGGAAGGAGTATCGATGCATCGCCGCGACAAGAGCAGCCCCCCGCGCCCCGACATGCGCTGGAGCGAGAAGCACGGCATGTGGGTGGAGCACGACACTCGTACCAGGGCGCAGCGCAGGCGCGATGCAGCAGTCGCCGCCCGGGTCCAGGCTGACCGCCCGCGCATGGACGCGCTCCTCCGGAGGACCCGGGAAAAAGGCGACGGCGTATCGCGCGTCGATGCGGCGGCGAGGAATCTGGCGCGGGCGGTACTGCGTTCGTTGATCCGGGCTCGGGAGAGTGCAGGGCTTTCTCAAGTCGAGGTGGCGCGCCGGATCGGAATGCCTCAGCCCGCGATAGTCCGGCTCGAGGCGGGAACCCACAGCCCCACGCTGAGCACTCTGGCGCGTTACGCGAGCGCGATCGGAGCGCGATTCGAGGTTCGGCGGCCTGCGTAGCAACGGCGGTGCAAGGGATCTCGCCGCGCGCGCCGGGAAGAAGGACAGGAAACGGGATGCCAATGTCCGGCGAAGCGATCCGTCCCCAGGCAGGCGATGCGCTGATCGTCACCGACGTTCAGAACGACTTCCTGCCCGGCGGGAGCCTGGCCGTGCCGCGCGGCGACGAGGTCGTGCCCGTGCTCAACCGCTACATCGCCGTTTTCCGCCGGCCGGCGCTGTCCATCGTCGCCACGCGCGACTGGCACCCGCCCGACCACTGCTCGTTCAAGGCGCAGGGAGGCCCGTGGCCGCCGCACTGCATCGCCGGCTCGGACGGCGCGCGCTTCGCCCCCCTGATCGACGTTCCCGGCGGGTGCCGCATCGTCTCCAAGGCGACGGCGCGGGACAAGGAGGCGTACTCGAGCTTCGAGGGCACCGATCTGGACGCGTGGCTGAAGGGAACCGGCATCACGCGGCTCTTCATCGGCGGCCTCGCGACCGACTACTGCGTGCTCAACAGCGTGCGCGATGCCCTCAGGCTCGGCTACGCGACCTTCGTGCTGCGGGACGCCGTGCGCGCCGTGGACGTGAACGCCGGCGACGGCGAGCGCGCCGCCGAGGAGATGCGCCGCCTCGGCGCGCGGGAAATCGAATTCTCGGAGATCGCCTCGTGATGTGCGCCGCCGTCCCGGGAGCGGAGAACCGATGAGCGCGCTGCTCACCGACCTGTACCAGCTCACCATGCTGCAGGCGTACCACGACCGCGGCATGCGGGGGACCGCGGCGTTCGAGTTCTTCGTACGCGCGATGCCGAAGCGCCGCAACTTTCTCATGGCGGCCGGCCTGGAGCAGGCGCTCGAGTATCTCGAGAGCCTGCGCTTCACCGAGGAGGAAATCGCCTGGCTTGCCGGCTGCGGCCGCTTCACGCGCGGCTTCGTCGAGTCCCTGGCCGCGCTGCGTTTCACGGGCGACGTCGCCGCCGTGCCGGAGGGCACGCCGTTCTTCCCGAACGAGCCCGTTCTGCGCGTCGTCGCGCCGCTGCCCGAGGCGCAGCTCGTCGAGACGCGCATCATCAACCTGCTGCAGTTCCAGGTCATGATCGCCTCCAAGGCGGCGCGCGTCAGGCTCGCCGCGCCGGGCACGCTGCTCGTCGATTTCGGCCTGCGCAGGGCCCATGGCGCTGAGGCCGGCCTGCTCTCGGCGCGCGCGAGCTACCTGGCCGGTCTCGACGGCACGTCTAACGTCCAGGCCGGGATGCGGTGGGGCATTCCGCTCTACGGCACGATGGCGCACTCGTACATCCAGGCGCACGACGGCGAGCTCGGGGCGTTCGAGAACTTCGCCCGCTCGCAGCCGGCCGCCTCGACCATTCTGCTCGACACCTACGACACCGAGGCGGCCGCGCGCACGCTGGTGCCGCTCGCGCACAGGCTCGCGCGCGAGGGGATTGCCGTCGGCGCCGTCCGCATCGACAGCGGCGACCTGGGAGCGCTCGCGCGGAGCGTGCGGCGGATCCTCGACGGCGGCGGGCTCGGGGCCGTGAAGATCTTCGCGAGCGGCAACCTGGACGAGCACCGCGTGCGCGAGTTCGTCGCGGGCGGCGCGCCCATCGACGGCTTCGGCGTCGGCACGCGCATGAACACCTCGGCCGACGAACCGTACCTCGAATGCGTCTACAAGCTGCAGGAGTACGACGGCCTGCCGCGGCGCAAGCGCTCGGAGGGTAAGGCCACGTGGCCCGGCCGCAAGCAGGTGGTCCGCAGCTTCGACGAGAAGAATCGCATGGCAGGCGACTTGCTCACCACGGCCGATGCCGTCCCCGCCGGACAGGGGCTCCTGCAGGACGTGATGCGGAACGGCCGGCGGCTGGAAGCGCCGCCGCCCCTCGACGCCGTGCGCCGCCGCGCGCAGGCCGAGCTGGCGCGGCTACCCGAGCCCCTGCGGAGCCTGTCCGCCGCGCCGGCCTATCCCGTGGCGGTCGCCGACTCGCTGCGCGCCCTGGCCGAAGAGGTCGACAGCCGGACGGCCGCCGACTGATCGAGCCCGGGAACCGTCCCGACTACAGGTGAGGGCCCTTCGCCCACGTCTCGACGAACGTCAGGCACTGCGCCACGTCCTTGGCAAGCTCGGGGGAGAGGTGCTCGTACTCGATCGTGAGGACGCCGCGGAACTTCTGGCGCCGCAGCTCCTTGAGCACCTCGGCGAAGTTCGCCCTGCCCGTCCCGAGCGGCACGTCGCGCGCCTCGGGCTTGCCCCACTCGGCGACGTCCTTCAGATGCATCGAAATGATGCGCCCCTCCATCTTCCTGAGGCACGCGACCGGATCGATTCCCGAGCGCACCCAGTGACCCGTGTCGCAGCAGCCGCCGAGGCGCTTGGAGCGCGTCTTCACGGCGGCAAGGACGTTCTCGGGCTGCCAGTAGCGCGACTCGGGCGACTTGGGATGGTTGTGAACGCCGAGATTGATCTTGTACTCCTCGCAGAGTTTCTCGATCGCGTCGAAGGCCTCGGGCGGCGGCTCGGCGACGAAGGTCTCGACGCCCATCTCCTTGGCGAAATCGAACTTCCTGCGGCAGTCGGCGGCATCGGCGCCGAGGTCGCCGTAGAAATTCTTCATCGCGAGCCCCAGGTCGGCGAGGCGCTTCCTGAGCTCCTTGCGGGCGGCATCGTCGAGCTTCTCGTTCGTCTGAAGCTCCTTGTTGCCCTTGGCAAGCGGCAGGAAGAACGCCGGCTCGACGCCGTCGAAGCCCAGCGCGGCGATGGTTTCGATCGCTTCGTAGAAGTTGCGGTCGCGGAAGGTGTAGAGCTGGCAGCACAGGCTCCAGCCGAGCTTCTTCGCGTTCGTGAGCGCGACCTTCAGCGCCTCCGCGCCGGCGCACGCGCGGCCGAGAGCGCCGCCGAGCGTGACGCCGATGCCCGCGGATGCGGTCGCTCCGAGGAACGTGCGACGATCGGGTCTCTGACGCATGTGCGGTTCTCCTTTCGAGCACGAGTGCACGAAGGTGTGCACCCGCACTCATCATGTGCGTTCGCGCGCCGCGGGGCAAGAGGCCGTCCGGGGGCGCGTCACGCAGAGCGCGTTTCCCAGCGCCCGCGCGTGAAGTCGGGGATCTCCTGCGGCGCGTTCCGGGCGCGAAGCGAGGCCGCCGAGAGCGGAATGATCGAGCTCCACGCGGCGGCGTCGGCGGCGTCGATCGGCGCGGGCCGGCCTTCCAGGAGCGCGTCGATGAACTCGCGGATGACGAAGAAATCGCCGCCCTCGTGGCCGGCCGTGCGGGCCGCCTCGCCCCACGTCTTCCAGAGCGGCGGCTCGAACTCGCCCGCATAGGCTCCGAAGCGCTCCCACGCGTACTCCTTGCTGCGGCCGTCGATCCAGATGCCGTCGAGCCGCGAGTCGTAGGATGCCGTCACGCCCTGGAGCGCGTAGTAGGTCGTCGACGGATGCGGCCGGGCCGAGCACGTGTCGTAGCGAAGATCGATGCAGGCGCCCCGGGCCGTCCGGATCAGCGTCGTCGTAGAGTCGCCGACCGCGAACTTCGTCGCGGCCGCGGCGTGATCGGCGCCGAAGCGGCGGCGCGCGTAGAATTCGAGGCTTGCCTGCTTCGTGTCCATGGCGACGAGCTCGGCGAGGCGGTCGCCGCGGTTGATGCCCAGCCACTGCGCGACCGGCCCCAGCGAGTGGGTTGGATACAGGTTGCCCCGGGCGTCGCGGTTCATCTCGCCGCGCCAGGTGAGCGATCCGTCCGCCGCGAACTGAATGGACCGGCAGTCGTGCACGTAGCCGCACTCGGCGAAGGTGCAGTCCCCGAAGAGGCCCGCGCGCAGCATCTGCGCGATCGTCAAGATCGGTTTCCAGTAGCAGCAGTTCTCGGCCAGCATGTAGGTGCGGCCGGTTTCCTCGGCGGCGGCGACGAGCGCCCAGCACTCATCGAGCGTCATCGCGGCGGCGACCTCGCTCAGGACGTGCTTGCCGGCGCGCATCGCATCGACCGACATCGGGGCGTGGAGCTGCATGGGCGTGGTGACGATCACGGCATCGACGTCATCGCGCTTGAGCAAGTCTCGATACGCGAAGGGACCGCCCGTCACTGCGGCGGGCTTCGTGCCGCGGGCCGCGCGGGCGGTCTCGACCGCGCGGGCGAGGTTGGCCGCGTTGATATCGCACAGCGCCGTGACCTCGACGTCCTCGAGACCGAGCGCGACGGTCATGAGGTACGTTCCGCGGCCGCCCGTGCCGATCACGCCGAGACGGACGGGCGAGGCGAGCTTCGCGGGCCCCTCGGGAGCGGGGGCGGCGCGCGCCGCGGGCAGCGTTGCGGCAAGCGCGCCCGCGCCGGCGGCGATGAAGCCGCGCCTGCTGAGGCCGGTAGAATCCCGAACGCTCTGCGACGTCGTCATGGCTGCCTCCTCGGATGCTCGCCGCGTCTACCGTGTGCGAAAGACCAGGCGCGCGTTCTTCGGCGCGAAGGGCTCGATCACGATCGTGTTCTTGCCGGCCTTGATGTGGGGCGTCACGTCGAGTCTGAGCGGCTTGTCGATGAAGCCGCCGGCGTAGGCGCCGTTGACCGTGACGCGGGCCGCGGCCTCGGGCGCGAGCGAGTCGAGCTCGAGGTGAACGCGCGACGCGGCGAGGTCGGCGCTCGCCGGCACCGTGCAGACACCCGTGAACGGATCGGCCTTGACCGGGCTCAGCGTGAGCTGGGCGCCGCCGAGCGCGCCCCAGGGGGCGGCGCCGAAATGCGCGATTTCCTTGGCGGGCACCCAGGCGCCGTCGTTGAACTCGGGCTCGGCCCAGCCCTCCGCCTTCTCGGGCGACGACTTCCAGGTGCCGTTGACGCGGACGGCGAGCGGCGATCCCTGTGCGAACTCGATCGAGAGCTTGCCGATGAGGCCCGCGGGGTTCGGGGCCGTCGCGCCGTTCGTCGCCGCGATGGCGAGCGTGTTGGCGCCTTCGCGCAGATGCGCCGTGACGTCGATGCCGACGGGGTTGCGCCAGCCGTCGCCGCTCGCATCGCTCTCGCCCGCCCTCTTCCCGTTGACGAAGAGGACGAAGCTGTTGTCGGCGGTGCCGAAGAAGGAGGCCTTCGCGATCGCGCGGCCGGCCGGAATCGCGACCTGCTTCCTGAAGTAGCGCGTGCCGGGGGCGACGCCGGCGACGGGATCGCCCTCCGGGTACCACACCCAGGCGCAGTCTTCGAGCCCTTTCGCGATGCTGTCCTGGACCTCGAGGACGGGGTCGGGCGGCGGCGCGACCGGCATGCGCGTGACCGAAATCGAGGCGCGCACATGGGCGGCCTCAGGCGGCGCCGGCAGCGCGCGCTTCTTCGGCTGGAAGACGAGGAGCGCGCTCTCGTTCGGCTCCATTGTCAGCGCGAGCTCGACATCCTTGCCGCGGCGCACGTACGCGGGCGCGGTGATCTCGTTGCGCATCGCGTCCCAGAGCTCGGGCTCGCCGCTCGCCGTGATCCTGAAGCGGAACGTGCGCGCATCGCCCTTGTGATTCTGGTTGGCGATGAAGAAGAGGTCGCAGCCGGCCTTCACGCGGTGGAGGACGTGCAGCCAGTTGTCGGTCCGGCCCTCGATGACCTCGAGTGTCGGGCGAATCCCGGCATCGCCCGCGAGGACCTGCTGGAGCTCGCCCGGCGCCGGCCGCTCGGGAAGGAGATACGAGCGCCCGCCCGCGGGGCTTTTCCCGGACGCCGCGAACCCGGGCTGCGCGTCGCCCCAGATCGCGTCGCGGAGCTGCGCGATGTCCTTCGATGTGCGGCCGAGCGTCGCCGACTTCGACGGCAGGAAGCCGTGGCCGACGACCACGCCGCCCGCGTCGAAAAACGCCTTGGCCTTGGCGAGCGTCCCGTACGGAATCGCCTCGACGGGCGGCACGATGAGCACGCGGTAGCGCTCGTCGCGAAGCGCGATCGCGGCGCCGTCGAACTTCGTGTCGTCCTCGAACACATCGTAGGGCAGCCAGTCGCAGTCGTAGAGGGCGTCCTGGAGCGCCTCGCTCATGTACTCGGGCGTCACGTACTTGCCGACGTGGGCGCTGTTGCCGAGAAAGAGCAGCGCCACCGGGCACACGTGGCGGCCGCCCTGGAGCATGACGCTCAGGCGGCTCGTGTAGTCCGCGTAGACGCGATAGAGCGGCCAGCGCGGCTCGAAGCCGCCGTTGAAGAAGTACGGCGGGCAGTCGGTGTCGCGCGGGGCGCGCGGGTTGAACGAGTGCGGGATCATGAAGTTGACGCCCGAGACCTGCATGTGGTCGGTCCACCATTTCATCTCGCCGTAGGTGAGATCCTGGCCGCGCGCGCCGAAGATCTCGACCATGGTGATGTCGTCCGGCTTCCCGTACGCGTGCGTGATCGAGCTCCCGAGCTTGGGGGTCTGCCAGCAGGGCGGGTCGTTGGCGGCGCGCTGCCCCATCCTGAACTGCGCGAACACCGCATCGATGCCGCCCATCGAGTTGTACTTCATGAGCTGGAACATGTTGCCGGCGCAAATGTCGCGGTTGAGGTAGCCGTTGCCGTGCTCGAGGAAATGGCCGATCGACAGGACGTTGTGCTCCTCGCACCAGCGCGTGATGCCGCCGTAGAGCGTGCGGCCCCAGGCCTCGGCGTAGGCGTCCTGGTACGCATAGCGCGCGGCCGTCTGCTCCTCGCCCGCCAGGCCGAACTTGTAGGCGACGAGCGCCTTCTTCCAGTCCTGGCCGCGCTCGCGCAGCATGGGAATCACTTCCGTGCCCCAGTCGCCGTGCGTCTCGGGCTCGTCGAAGAAGTAGCCGGCGATGTGCTTCCCGAACTCGTCCTTGAAACGGTCGTAGTGCGGCTGGTACACGGTCTCGATGTACCAGTCGGCGCAGTCGCGGCTCGCGCCGTCGACCAGGTACCGCGAGCCGCTCAGACGGGGAACCCACGTGAAGAGCATGATCTTCCACGCGCCCTCGGGCACGTCCCAGGCGAGCGTGCCGGCCGAGATGCAGGGCGCGAGGTCGACGAGCGTCGCGCCGTCGATCGCGCCGTCGCGCTCCTGTCCGGCGATGGCCGCGACGAAGGTCTGCCCGCCGTAGCCGGGCGCCGTGAAGCGCTTCGGGC
Source organism: Planctomycetes bacterium UBA4800 (assembly GCA_002402755.1). Taxonomy (GTDB): domain Bacteria; phylum Planctomycetota; class UBA8108; order UBA8890; family UBA8898; genus UBA8898. The sequence goes on along the minus strand of DHGK01000043.1, from coordinate 3,499 downwards.
CGGCGACGGCGGTCGCCGCGGCGATCAGGCGCTTGCTCCCGTACTGCGAGGGCACCTTGCCGCCGACCTCGCCGCTCGGCCACCACTTCTCGTCGAAGATCCACATGCGGAGGTCCAGCTTCTTCGCCGCCTCCAGGCAGATCGCCAGGTCGCGGAACCAGCCCTCGCCGAGCCAGTCGCTGTGCGGCCGCGACTCGGCGGTGAAGCATCCGTTGCCGCCCTCGGCGACCTTGCCGACGTACATCTCGAGCCGGTCCTTGCTCTCATCGCCGTGGAGCCAGAAGAGCGGCCCCGTCAGCCTGCGGGCGTCCATGGGCAGGTCGCGGAACTGCCGCTCGAGCGCCTCAATGGACGCGCCGGCCGCCGAGAGCGCGGACGCGATTCCCACGGCGGCGAGCGCCGCCGCGCACAGCGTGTTGCGGATGCGGTGAAGCATGTGGTGCACCTCTCGCGTAAAGGGATTTCTTCCTCGCGCCGCACGAAAACCGTGCGCGCTCGATTGATGGTATCCGCAGGCGGCGGGGCGGGCAATGCCCTCACCAGGCGGGCTTCTCGTTCCGCGCGTACCACTTCCTCAGGAGAAGCTGCCTGTCGGTGGGCGCGGCGGCGGGCGCGCGGTCGTTGCGGTCCGGGCCGTGCTCGACGCTCCAGCCGTCCCATTCGCGGAAGGCATGGTAGCTCCAGTCCCAGCCGTGCGCCTCGAAGATGTCGATCACGTCCGCGAGCCAGCGGCACGCGCTGCCGGCCGGCGCCCAGCGGATGGCGCTGAACTCGCCGGCGTAGATGTGCACGTTGAAGCGCCTCTGGAACTCGATGACGGGCGCGAGCGCGGCCTCGAGGCGCGCCTTGTCCCAGCGGGTTCCGTCGATGTCGCCGGGGTACGTCCGCCCGCCCTCGTTGCCGTGGATCGTCTGATGGGTGAAGGCCCCCGGAACGTACATGTGGACGCTGTAGACGACATTCGAGACATCGATGGGCTGAAAGTCGCGGAAGCCGTCCGGCCCGCCCCAGTCGGGCGGCTCGATGATGAGAACGCGCGCCGGGTCGACCGCGCGCACGGCCTTCGCGGCGCGCTCGGCCAGAGCGTGCCAGTCGTCGCAGCCCTCCTCGACGAGGCTCTCGACCGGCTCGTTGGCGAGGTCGAAGCCCCAGATCGCGCGCTCGCCCTTGTAGCGCGCGGCCATGCGGCGCCACGCGTCGACGAACTTGTCCTGCGAGGCGCGGTCGGTGAAGAGCCGGTCGTCCGATCCGATGTAGCCGCTCGCCGTGGCCTTGCCGCCCGGAGGCGAGTGAAGGTCGAGGACGACGTGGAGGCCGAAGCGCCGGCAGTGGGGGAGCGCGGCGTCGAGCTTCGACAGCTCGCTCTCGAGCCAGGGGTCGAATTCCCCCAGCGGCGCGCGCTTCCCGGCGCCGATGTAGCGGATGAGCTGCCAGCGGATGAGGTTCGCGTTCCA
>DHGK01000043.1:381-2005 GCA_002402755.1 Planctomycetes bacterium UBA4800 | reverse complement strand
TTCGGCACGGACGCGCGGGGCGGCCTGGCGATCGTGATCGAAAGGTCGTCGAACCAGACCTTGCCGGTGACGGCCTCCAGGCCGAGGAGGAGCGTGACCGTCTTGACGTCGGCGGGGATGCGGGCGTTGAATGCCGCGCGCCGCCACGGGAACGAGCCCGCGGGTATGTCGGCCTGCGGCCACTCCCTGCGGTCGGGGCCCTCGATGATGAGCATGAGCTTGATGCCGTTCCACGGCTGCGGCTTGGCGCTCACGTTCTCGGCCCTGACCCTCGCGGCGCAGAGGAGCGTGTGGTCGCGAAGCGCCTGTGCCGGCAGGGGGAGCAGGGCGTTCGCGCCGGTGGCGCCTTCCGCGCGCTCGACGGCGAGGCAGCCGGCCTCGAGGCGCGCCCCGCCTTGCCATGCCGCGAGCGAGTCCGCGGCGTCGAAGTCGGTTGTGAAGACGGCGTGCCCCTTGGGCAGCGGCGCCGCGTCTCCCGCGGCGGCGGCGCAGCTCACGAGAAGCGATGCGGCGGCGATTCCGAGCGATCGGCGAGCGTTCACGGCGGCCTCCTCGTCGGCGTGCTTCCTCGTCAGTAGATGAGATACACCCACCAGTTCTTCATGGGCTTGCCTTCGTCATCGATGCACCGGTTGTCCAGGCCCGGCATGCACTGGCACCAGAAGAGAACCCACCGGCCCATGCAATCGGGCGCGAATTCCTCGTAGCGCTGCGCCAGGGCGATCGTGAAGTCCTTGACGAGGTCGTTCCCGTCCGGGCCGTTTCTCAGGCGCCAGTTCTCGATGACGCTCTTCACCGCAGCGGGGCTGTCCATGTCGTAGTGATGGCGTCCCCCCGGCGGAAAATGCACGTTGCCGCCGATGGCGATGTAGGGGTCGATCGCGTGCTCCTTGCCGTCGAACCGCACCTTCGCGGTGTGATCGTTCGGATACGACACCCCGTCGTCCTCCCGGCCGCCGAGCGCGTAGAACGACTGCATCGGCAGGCCGTAGCGCGAGTCGAGGTCGAACCCCGCGAACTCCCGGAAGTACCTGGTGAGCGAGCCGATCGCGTCGTGGTTGGCGTAGTTCTCAAGGAGGTGGCCGTAGTTCTCGATCTGGCAGCCCGTGCCGCGGTGCGGGTTGAAGAAGTACACGGCGAAGGAATGGCCCGTCCAGGGCAGGGTGCGCCTGGTGCCGCCGTTGCCCGCCGGGCCGTAGACGCCCGGCCGGATCTGCCCGCGTTCGTCGTAGTACTGCTTGAGCTCGGTGGCCTCGAAGCCCGGCCAGCCGGTCGACTCCTCGTGGATCGCGTAGAACCAGAGCTCGTGGACGAGGCCCGCGTCGATGAGCTCGCGCAGGTTGAGAAAGCGCGCGGCGTTTGCGGGGTCGCGGAAGCCGAGGCGCGGCGCGTACGCATCGGAGAAGAACGCGTGGTAGTCGCACCAGAAGTCCCGGGGTGCGGGTTTCTTGCGCGGCAGGAGGCTCGAGTTCGTGTGGCGCTTCTCGGGCGCGAGATCGGCGTCGCGCAGGTCCACGTACCTCGCCACCTTGAACTCGACGCAGGCGGGCGCGTTCGCATCCTTGAAGCCGTGGTAGCGCGTGCTCTCCGACTGCGCCCTGATGAACTTCTCCGTGCGCTCGCG
>DHGK01000043.1:0-354 GCA_002402755.1 Planctomycetes bacterium UBA4800 | reverse complement strand
CTTGTTCGGCCAGACGCCGAGATCGTCCGTGAAGGCCGGCGCCTCCGCGGCGGGAGCGGCGGCGGCGATCAAGACGATCGGCGCGCACAGAACGCGGAATGCATGCATGGGGAACCTCGCGGGAAAACGCTCGCCGCGGAACGCGCGCGGCGTACAACCAATGCTACGCGCGCAGGGCAGGAGGCGGCAATAGGCCGCGCGGGTAACCGTTCACGGTTTTCTCGCCGTGCTCGGATGCACAGACATGTGGCATCTGACGGAAAGGAAACCACAGAGGCGCAGAGAGCACGGAGAAGAAAACGGAGAAAGAACGCCGCACGTGACACGGCGCCGCGTAACGTCTCACGTTCCGTT
>DHGK01000072.1 GCA_002402755.1 Planctomycetes bacterium UBA4800 | reverse complement strand
TCGAGCACCCCCGGCGAAGCGCCGCGGTTCCAGACCCAGAGGGCCGTGTCGAGGAGCCACGCGGGCGAGAGACCGCGCCGGCGGCGGCTCTCCCGCACCCACGACTGCTCGAGGGCCCACGCGCGGTAGAGCTTCGCCGCGTCGTACCAGTCGCCGCGGAACGCCGTCGCGAGAATCTCGTAGGCCGGTTCACAACGCGCTTCCCCGTTTGGCGAGAGGGGCGGGACGTGCACGACCTCGAGGGCGAGGCCGTTCCGCTCGATGCCGAAGACGGCGAAGAGCTTGCGCAGCGCCGCCGTGTCGTTCGAGGCGAGGAGAAGCCCCGGGCCGCCCTCCCGGAAGAGCGCCGCGCACTGCATCGAGAGGAGCCCCGGATACTCCCATTCCCAGCGGCCGGGCTGCCCGCCCGGGTGGAGGAACTCCCGCGCGCGCCGGCAGCGCTCGCCCATCCAGACCGGCACGGCGAGCGTCTCGGCCTCCTGGCGCGCAACGGCGATGCGCGGAAAGCGCAGGTCACGGAGCGCCCGCGCGCCCAGGCCCTCGAGCGCGATCGACCAGCGGCTCTCGGCTCCGGCGGGGGACACCCGGATCTGCGCCGTCACCTTCAAGTCGGGCAGGTGCGCCTTGTCGAACCCGGCCCAGACGAGCTCGAGCCCGGGCCCGGCGCCGGGCAGCGCTCGCCACGAGAAGCGGGCCGCGTCGGCCGGGCCGATGGCGGGCCCGCCGGCCGGGGCGGCCGTCCACAGCGGAAGGAGCGCGGCGGCATCGGCGTGATCGTGCGCGGCTGACTTGTCGAGAAACTCCGCCAGGCTCCCGCGTTCGGGCTCGAAGCGCAGGCGCAATGCGCTCGAGTCGATTGCGGGCGCGTCCGGCTCGGCGAGGAGCGGCGCGCAGGCGGCGAAGGTGACGAGAAAACGCGCAACGGCTCGTCGCGCGCCGCGCGGCGAGATCGCGCGAAGATCGTGTGTCATCGGCATGGCGGCATCCTCTCCCGGGGCCGCGCGGGCGCCCGCGCCTTCCCGGCGCACGGGGGCTCTTCGAGCCGGGCGCATGCGCCCGACCTCAAGGTAACCGTTTTCCGCCGCGGTTGCACGCCTCGGAGCGGGCGCGCGGAAGATGGCGGCGCCCGCGCCGGCTTTCTCGGGAACTTCGTCGAACGGACCCGGTCTCTCTGGTACGATGCACGTGCTTCGGGCGCGGCGGCGGCCCGGCGGCCTCCGTCCGTCCCGAGCGAACGATCGCGCGAGGTGTGCCATGAGACGATGCTTGCCCGTATGCATGATTCTGGCGGCGGCGGCGCTTGCATGCGCGTCCTTCGGGGCGCCGGAGGATCGCGCGGAGAAATGGAAAGCGGTCGAGGAGGCGCAGAAGAAGGGCCTCCCGAAGACCGCGATCGAGCATCTCCAGCGGATCTCCGAGGCGGCGCTCCAGGAGAAGGCCTACCCCGAGGCCGTCAAGGCGGTCGCGTACAGGATCGTGTTCGAGAGCCGGATCGAGGGCGACAGCGCCGCGGAATGCATCCGGCGCATGCAGGCGGCGCTCGCCGCGGCGCCGGCCGAGATGCTGCCCGCGATGCACACGCTGCTCGCGCACTGGTTCTGGCGGTACTACGAGCAGAGCAGATGGCGGTTCCTCGATCGCACCCAGGCGGCGGCGCCCCCCGGCGAGGACTTCACGACCTGGGATCTTGCGCGCATCTTCGCCGAGATCGACCGCTGGTTCGCGCGGGCCCTCTCGTCCGCCGAGGCGCTCAAGCGGATTCCGATCGCGCAGTACGACGCGCTTCTCGAGAAGGGCACGATGCCGGACTCCTACCGTCCGACCCTCTACGACTTCATCGCGCACGAGGCGCTCGCCTTCTACACGTCGGCCGAGCAGGCCGGCGCGAGGAGCGAGGATGCCTTCGAGCTCTCGGCCGCAAGTCCCATTCTCGGCTCGACCGAGGAGTTCATGGGCTGGAAGGCCGCGACGGCCGACACGGACGCTCCCGAGGTCAAGGCGATCGCGCTCTACCAGGCGCTCCTGCGCTTTCACAGGGATGATCCGGACCGGACGGCGTTCCTCCACGTCGACCTGGAAAGGCTGAGCTTCGGCTACCGCGAGGCGGCCGGGGAGGAGAAGGCCGCGCGGTACAAGGCGGCGCTGCGGCGCGTCGCCGCCGCGGCCGCGCGCCACGAGCTCTCGTCGCTCGCGCTGCACGCGCTGGCCCAGGTCCTGTACGCCGAGGACGCGCTCGTCGATGCGCATCGCACGGCGACCGAAGGCAGGAACCGCTTTCCGGAGTCGCCGGGCGGGAAGCTCTGCGGGAACCTGATCGGCGCCATCGAGCGGAAGTCGCTTGCGGCCGAGGTCGAGCGCGTGTGGACGGCGCCCTTCCCGAAGATCGCGGTGCTCTACCGCAACCTCGCCAGGGTTCACTTCCGCGTCGTCAGGAACGATTGGACGGCGTCGCTCGAGCAGGGGCGATTCCAGGGCCGAAGGTACGGCGGGCGGGTGAGCCCCGATGAACTTGCCGAGATCCTCGCCGCGCCGCCCGTCCTCGCGTGGTCGGCCGACGTGCCGCCGGCGGCCGATTACCACGACCGGGTCGAGGAGATTCAGCCGCCCGAGGATCTCGCGCCGGGCTGGTATTTCCTCGTCCTGAGCGCCTCGCCGGACTTCGGCAAGGACGACAACGAGATCTCGTGCGCGGAGTTCTGGGTGAGCGAGCTCGCGCTCGTTCTTCGCACCGAAAACAGCGGCGGCGTGATCGAGGGGTTCGTCCTGGATGCAAGGAGCGGCGAGCCGCTCGCGGGCGCCGAGGTGCGCGCCTGGCGGCCGAAGGAGGAGCGGGGCGCAAGGGACGCGTGGGAGTCCCTCAACCCCAAGACGACCGGCGAGGACGGTCTCTTCCGGTGGGAGAACGTTCGCGTGCGGAGCTACATGGTCCACGCGCGGCGTGGGACGCAGGAGCTCGCGACGGCGCGAGACTTCCACATCTCGCGCCATTCCCCCGCGGAAAAACCCGCCGCCCAGACGATCTTCTTCACCGACCGCAAGCTTTACCGTCCCGGCCAGACGATCAGGTACAAGGCGCTGTGCATGGAGGTCGAGCGGAGCAAGGATAGGTACCGGGTGCTGCCCGGGCAGCAGGTGATAGTGGTGTTTCGCGATGCGAACGGCAAGGAGATCGACCGCCGGACGCTTCGCACGAACGACGCCGGCTCCGCGAGCGGCAGCTTCGTCGCGCCGCGCGGCAGGCTCACGGGAGGGATGTCGCTCGTGGTCGAGGGCTCGCCTGCGGGCCGGACGTGGTTCAACGTGGAAGAGTACAAGCTCCCGCGCTTTCGCGTGACGTTCGATGCGCCCGTCCAGGCCCCCAAGCTTGGCGAGAAGGTGGTCCTCGCCGGCAAGGCCGTCGCCTACACGGGCGCTCCCGTGGACGGCGCGAAAGTGAAGTTCCGGGTGGCGAGGCGAGTCAGGTATCCGGCCTGGTGGCGTTGGTATTACTGGGACCGCGAGTCTCCTGAATCCGAGGCGCGCGAGATCGCGCACGGCACGGCGATGACTGCGGCCGACGGCTCCTTCGCGGTCACGTTCGCGGCGTTGCCCGACCTCGCCGTGGCGGAGAAGGAGGAGCCGGTCTTCCGCTTCGAGGTCAACGCCGATGTGACGGACAACGCCGGCGAGACGCGTTCCGGCGAGAAGGTCGTGAGCGCGGGGTACACGGCGCTCGCCGCGACAATCGAGGCCGATAGCTGGCAGGTCGACGCCGCGCCCGTCGAGATCGCGATCCGGACGGAAATGCTCGACGGCACGGGGATCGGCGCGGAAGGGATCGTCAAGGTCCATCGCCTGACGCCGCCTTCCGCCGTGGCGCCGGCGCCGCTCCGGACCGTGTACAACCGCTTGTACTGGGCCCGCGGCAATTCGTCCGAGGCGCGGATTCCCGCGGATCGCTCGACGCCGGACTCCTGGCCGCTCGGCGAGATCGCGGCGGAGCGCGGCATCGCGACGGACGCCGCGGGGAACGCGAAGCTCTCGTTCGCCCTCCCCGCGGGCGCGTATCGCGCGGTCCTCTCGACGCAGGACCGGTTCGGAAAGCCCGTGACCGCGCTGTGCCCGATCGAGGTGCTCGCCCCCAATGCGGGGAAGCTCGCCATCAAGGTTCCCGACCGCCTGGCCGCGCCCAGGTGGAAGGTCGAGCCGGGCGAGGAGTTCGCGGCGGTGTGGGGAAGCGGGTACGACAGGGCGCGCGCGTACATCGAGATCGAGCACCGCGGGAAGGTGCTCCAGAAGTACTGGACCGATCCCGCGCGGACGCAGGTCCGGATTTCGCAGCCGGTGACGGAGTCCATGCGCGGCGGGTTCACGCTGCGTACGACCATGGTGCGCGAGAATCGCGCCTATCTGCATTCCGAGCGCGTAGAAGTCCCGTGGAGCAACAAGGACCTCACGATCACGTGGGAGCGCTTCGTGTCGAAGCTCGCGCCCGGACAGAAGGAGACATGGACTGCGGTCATTGCCGGGCCGAACGCGACGCGCGTCGCGGCGGAGATGGTTGCGGGGCTCTACGACGCCTCGCTCGATGCGTACCTGCCCCACTCGTGGCCCGCCGAGCTCGACGTGTTCCGCAGGGATTGGTCGGCTCTTCGGACCAATTTCCAGAACTGTGTGATGGAGACGATGCATCTGGCAGGCGCCTGGGCGCGCGCCCGGGTGCAGGTCGACATCACGTATCGACGGTTCCCGGCGCTCATACGGGCCGAGGCCATGCGGCAGATGCTGCTGGAGAAGAGCAGGGGCAGCGCTCTCGGGCCGCCCGCATCGGTCGCGGCGGATGGAGCCATGATGGAAGGAGCGGGCGAGGTCCTCCAGCTCTCCGCCAGGAATGCATCCCAGGCGTTCGGGTATACCTCCGAGGATGCGGACGAGTCGGCGCCGGCGAAGAAGCCCGACCTCGACGCCATCGCCGCGCGCGCGAATCTCCAGGAGACGGCGTTCTTCTTCCCGCACCTCGTCGCCGGCGAGGACGGCACGGTGCGCATGGAGTTCACGATGCCGGAAGCCCTCACCGAGTGGCGCTTCATGGGCTTCGCGCACACCGAGACGCTCGCGTCGGGGTACCTCGAAGCCCGCGCCGTGACATCGAAGGACATCATGGTCCAGCCCAACGCGCCGCGCTTCCTCCGGGAAGGCGACGCGCTCGAATTCACGGTCAAGGTCACGAACATGTCCGCCTCTCTGCAGGCGGGCAGCGTGCGCCTGACCTTGAGCGACGCCCGGACGAGCGAGAGCATGGACAAGGCCCTCGGCAACGCCGCGACCGATCTCGCGTTCCAGGTTCCCGCGCGCGAATCGCGCTCCTACGCCTGGCGGCTCGCCGTGCCGGACGGCATGGGTTTCCTGGTCTACAAGGCGGTGGGGTCGACGGGCGCGCTCTCCGACGGCGAGGAGGGCTTCCTCCCCGTCCTGCCGCGGCGCGTGCTCGTCACCGAGTCGCTGCCGCTCGCCGTGCGCGGCCCGGCCGAGAAGTCCTTCGACTTCGCGCGCCTGCGGCAGTCGGGCGCGTCCGACACGCTCAGACACCAGTCGCTGAACGTCCAGATGGTGTCGAACCCCGCCTGGTACGCGGTGATGTCCCTTCCCTACCTCATGGAGTTCCCGCACGAGTGCATGGAGCAGGTCTTCAACCGGTACTACGCCAACGCGCTCGCCCGGCACATCGCCGCGCGCGACCCCAAGATCAGGCGGGTGTTCGAGCAGTGGAAGGGAACCGATGCGCTCGAGAGCCCGCTTGCGAAGAACCAGAACCTGAAGGCGGTCATGCTCGAGGAGACGCCGTGGGTGCGAGACGCGGCGCGCGAGAGCGAGGCGCGGCGCAACGTCGGGATTCTCTTCGACGCCAACCGTCTCCAGGACGAATCCGACCGCGCGTTCCGAAAGCTCGCCGAGGGGCAACACGACGACGGCGCCTGGCCGTGGTTCCCGGGCGGCCGCGGCAACGACTACATCACGCTCTACATAGCGGCCGGCTTCGGCAGGCTGCGCCACCTGGGCGTCGACTGCAATGTCGAGCCCGTGTTCAGGGCGCTTGCCAGGCTCGACGGCTGGATCCACAAGGAGTACCGCTCGATCCTGAAGGACGGCCGCGCGGACCGCGCCAATCTCTCCTCGACGATCGCGCTCTACCTTTACGCGCGCACGTTCTTCCTGAAAGAGCGGGCCGTCGCCAAGGAGCACCGGGAAGCGTTCGACTACTTCGTCGCGCAGGCGAAGGCGCACTGGGTCAAGGCCGCCGACCGGCAGTCGCAGGGGCATCTCGCGCTCGCCCTCGCGCGGCTGGGAGAGGCGGAGGCCGCGGCCGCGATTCTGCGCTCGCTCAAGGAACGCGCGGTGAGCGACCCGCTCCTCGGGATGCACTGGCGCGACGCCGAGCGTTCGTGGTGGTGGTACCGGGCGCCCATCGAGACCCAGGCCGTGATGATCGAGGCCTTCCAGGAGGTGGCAAAGGACGTCGCGGCGGTGGCGGAGCAGCAGGTCTGGCTCCTGAGTCAGAAGCGGACGCAGAGCTGGCCGAGCACCAAGGCGACGGCCGACGCGGTGTACGCGCTCCTCCTCCGCGGCGCCGATCTCCTCGCCTCCGACGCCGTCGTCGAGGTCGCGCTCGGCGGCACGCCGCTCGTGCCCGAGAAGATCGAGGCCGGCACGGGCTACCACGAGCACCGCTTCGCGGGGCCCGAGATCACGCCCGCGCTCGGCGCCATCACGGTCAAGAAGGTCGACGCGGGCCTCGCCTGGGGCAGCGTCAACTGGCAGTACCTCGAGGACATGCGGAAGATAACGCCGTACGAGGGAACGCCGCTCACGATCAGGAAGTCGCTCTACGTGCGCGAGAACACGGCCAAGGGCCCGGCGCTCGTGCCGTTCAAGAACCCGCGGGCGGTCGGCGACGCGCTCGTCGTCAGACTGGAGCTGCGGGTCGACCGCGACATGGAGTTCGTGCACCTCAAGGACCGGCGCGGAAGCGGCGTCGAGCCCGCGAGCGTCCTCTCGGGCTACCGGTACCGCGATGGCCTGGGCTACTACGAGTCGACGCGCGACACGGCGAGCCACTTCTTCATCGACTACCTGCCGAGGGGCACGTACGTCCTGGAGTACGAGACGCGCATCGTCCACAAGGGCGCCTACCAGAGCGGGTTCGCGGAGATTCAGTGCATGTACGCGCCCGAGTTCAACAGCCACTCGGAGAGCGTGCTCCTGGATGTCAGGTGACGGGAGAGGATCGCGCGGTGAGCAACGACATGCGACGGACGGCGGCGGCGATGCGGTTCCAGGCGACCTGTCTTGCGGGCGGGCTCCTTCTCGCGGCCGCCGCGGGCGGCGCCGACTACATGAAGGACTTCGACTTCCTGGCAAAGAGCGTGGCCGGCAGGGCGGCCGCGCTCAAGGCCAAGAAGATCGACTGGCCCGCGGTCTGCGCGCGGCTGAAGCCGCGCTTCCAGAGCTGCGCGTCCGACAAGGAGCACATCGCGAACGTGATGGAGCTTCTCGCGGCGCTCGGCGACAGCCACACGGGCGTGCTTGCGCCGAAGACGGGCTGGGACGGCCTGCCGTCCAAGTGGGACGGGCTCTTCGGCGGCGGGTTGTGGTTCGGGTGGGAGCGCGGGCGCGTCATGCTTCGCGGCGTGATGCCGGGGCACGCGCTCGGGAAGACGCTGCCGCCCGGCTCGGCGCTGATCGAGATCGCCGGCGAGCCCGCGTGGCTCGTTCTGGAGCGCGAGAAGCGGAGGATCACCAGGCACCAGGGTTCGTCGTCGGATCACTCGCTCTTCTCGTCGATGGGGAACCGCCTGCTGCCCTTCGGCGAGAGGCAATCGCTCGAGCTGACGTTCCTTGCGCCCGACCTGAAGCCGAGGAAGGCGACCGCCCCCCGGTGGGGGCCGGGAGGGAAGGCGTTCTACCCTCACACCGTCCAGCTTCCCGAGGGGCTCGAGCCCAAGACAGGCGCGGTCTCCGTCCTGCTCGATCTGCCGTGGAGCGGGAAGATCGGCTACCTCCGCATCACGGGCAGCATGGACGAGGCGACGCAGGCCGCGTTCAGCGCGGCGCTCGATGCGCTCAAGGGCATGGAGGCGCTGCTCCTCGATTGCCGCGGGATGGGCGGCGGGAGCGATCTCCCGGCCTGGAGCATGGCGGGCCGCTTCTTCACGAAGAACACGCCGAACGGACAGGGCCGCATGCTCACGCCGGCGGGCTCGTGGCAGTTCGACGGGCCGATCGTCATGCTGCAGGACGAAACCGAGGTCTCGTCGGCCGAGACCTTCACGTGGGCGATGAGCGAGACGGAGCGCGTCGTGTCCGTGGGGCGGCCGACGGGCGGCTGGGGCATCATTCCCGCGGTCATGGAACTGCCTTCGGGCCTGGCCACGCTGCGCCTCGGCGTCAACAACCGCCCGACGCCGATCCGGGGCGTGCGCACGGAGGGCGCCGGCTGGCCGCCCGACATCGAGATCCCCTACGGGCCGGTCTTCTGCGCGCGCGCCGATCCCGCGCGCGAGGTCGCGACGGAAGTGCTGCGCGTGCTGCACGCCGGCTTCCCGCGCCGGGACGTGGCGAAGACCTACGCCGCGCTCTTCGCCGGCGACATCGAGGGCTTCAGGAAGGCGGCCGCGAAGTTCGGGAAGAAGCTCGCCGGCTGGTCGCCCGACACGCTCGCGAAGCTCGTGGGCGAGGATCTGAAAACAACGTGCGCGCTCGATCTCGCGCTGGCGGCGGGCGGCACCACGGACCTGCCCGACGCCGTGCACGCCCTCGCCCGGATCGAGAAGCTCGCCGCGGCGGCCAAGAACGCGGGGCTGAGCGCCGAGCGTGGCGCGCTTGCCAAGGCCGCGGAAAAGCTGAAGCAGGAAGCCGCCGCGCAGGAGGAGTTCCTGAAGATCACGGACGCGGCGTTCGCGGCCGATGCCAAGGCCGCGGCGGCGTTCCGGCAGCGCCACGGGAAGACGTTGATAGGGCAGTACGCGAAGACCAAGCTCTGGAAATAGATGACCTGCGGAGACAAGAATCATGGCGCCCTACAAACGTTTCGCCCGGAAGGAGCTGATCCTGCGCGATGAGCTCGCGATCGACCGCACGGTGCTGGCGAACGAGCGCACGCTGCTCGCCTACGTGCGGACTGCGCTCACGCTCATCATCGCGGGCGTGACGTTCATTCACTTCATCGAGAGCGGGGCGCCGCGCACCCTGGGCTTCGTGTTCCTGCCCGCGGGCGTCCTCGCCGGCCTCTTCGGCGCCTGGCGCTGCGGGCGGATGGCCGGCGCCATCCGGTCGCTCAGAAATGCACCAAAGCCTGACGCGGGAGGAGATGCGCCGTGATGCCGATCGTTCTGGAGCTTGTCGTTCTTGCCGCCGCACGGGATGCGTTCGTCCTGCAGTTGGACGCGGCGCCGCGCGACGGGGCCGGCGCCGCGTTCGCCGTGCCCCTCGACGCCGGTCCCATCGATGGATTCCCCGGCGGCTGGCGGCTCGTCGGGCCCGACGGCGCGGCCATCGCGTTCCAGTACGACGCGCCGCTCGCCGGCGAGGCCGCGGGAACGCTCACGTGCGCGCGCGCGCCGGCGGGCAACCGGCTGCGCATCGAGCGCGGCGCCCCCCCTGCGGATGCGGCCCTTCGCGCCGTCACGGTCGTGGAGGACGACGCCGGCGTTCGCATCGACAACGGCGTCGCGGAGGTGTTCTACGCCCGTGCCGAGGGCGGCCTTCCGGCGAGGATACGGTTCGCGGCCGCGGGGCGGACGTTCGAGGGGTTCCACCTGAACGACCGCGTGTACGAGGCCGGGCGCGGCGGGTTCCTCGTGCGCGAGGACCGCGAGGGGCGCATGCGCGTCCTGGCGCGCGGGCCGTATCGCGCGGCGATCGAGATCGAGGCGCGTTACGGCGGCGCACGGAATGCGCCGGGTGCGCCGCGGGTACGTTACGTCTTCGAGCACCTCGCCGGCTCCCCCGCGATCCGCGTGACGGCCGACATCGTCCAGACCGAGGCCGCCGGCTGGAGCGAGCTGCACGTCCTGGAGATCAACTTCCCGCACGAGTTCTTCACGCGCTGGGAAGCGGGCGATCCCGTGCGCGCGGGCGCGCTCGCGGGCGGCGGGTCGTCCGTGCACGCCTCCTCGTGGGGCGCGCTCATCGGCGAAGGCGTGCGCCTGGGCATCTTCGGGACGCCCGCCATCGTCCACGACGGAAGAGGCGGCTACGGCACGTACCTGCACGGGCCCTGGACGCGCCTCGACGGAACTTCGGCGCGGCGCGAGTGCGTGCTGTGGGCGGGGCCGGACAGCGCCGAGGACTTCGCGCGCGACCGCGCGGCGCCGCTCGTCGAGGCCGTCCTCACGCGGCCCGATCTCATCGCGCGCGAGGAGGCGCTCCGGAAGCGCGAGCCGTTCATCGCGCACGCCCTCGAGGCGCTCGTTGCGTCGCGGCCGCTGCCGGCGCGCGAACGCGCGATCGCGCTCCTCGAGGCGCTTCCCGCGGGCAGCGCCGCGCTTCCTCCCCAGACCGGCATGTGGGGAACGAGCGCGGGCGGGACGAGCGTGTTCGTCGACCGCGCGACGGGGGCGCTCGCCGGCGTGTGGTTCGGCGGGCGGCGCCTCGCGCGTCCCCATCGCGGCGGCTTCGCGCTCACGCTGCGCGGAAAGGCGGGTACGCGAACCGTGACGGCGGAGGACGGCACGCTCGGCATGGAATGCGCCGCGCAGGACGATCGCATCGTGGTGCGCGGGCGCGCGCCCGACGGGCTGGCGGCGGCGCTGACGATCGAGCGCGGCGACGACGGCGTTCTCGCGTCGTTCGCCGTCGAGGCGCTGCCCCCCGGCGAGAGCGTCGTCGAGGTCGCGTTCCCGTCGCTCGCGCTCGGGGCGCCCGGGGCCGCCGATGCCGTGCTCCTCTATCCGCAGGTGTCGGGGCGGCTGGCGCGCGCGCCGTTCGACCGCGCGTTCGCGATCCAGGGGACGTACCCGAGCGGCTGGTGGCCGATGCAGTTCTGCGCGCTGTACGATGCGCGCGGGGCGCTCTACGCCGCGGTCGAGGACCCGAGCGCGGCGACGAAGGACCTCGCCTTCAACGGCCTCGGGAACGCCGTACTCTTCGAATCGCGCTGGCCCGCTCCCGATGCGGGCAAGCCCGGCAACGTCTTCGCGCTGCCCGGCCGCGTGCGGCTCATGGGGTACGCGGGCGATTGGTTCGACGCGGCGCGGTCCTACCGGCAGTGGGCCGCCGCGAACGCCCCGTGGATGCGCGCGCGGGCCCGTCCGAGCCCCGCGTGGATCGAGGACATCGCCGTGTGGGCGCTCGCGAGCGGGACGGCCGAGGCGGTCGCGGGGCCGGTCGCGGAGTTCGCGCGGTACGCGGGCGTGCCGGCGGCGGTCCACTGGTACAACTGGCACGTGATCCCGTTCGACACGGACTACCCCCACTACTTCCCCGCGAAGGACGGCTTCGCGGCAGGCGTCAAGGACTTGCAGGCGCACGGCGTCCGCGTCATGCCGTACATAAACGGGCGGCTCTGGGACACGGGGCTCGCGGACTTCACGGGCGACGTGGCCGCGGCGGCGACGTGCGACGAGAAGGGCGCGCCGTTCATCGAGGAGTACGGATCGGGGCGCAAGCTCGCGCCCATGTGCCCCGTGACGCCGCTCTGGCGCGCGAAGGTGACGGAGATCGTGACGCGGCTGCTCGGCCCCGAGTACGGCCTCGATGCGGTGTACATCGACCAGATCGCGGCGGCGGGGCCGCGGCTCTGCGCGAACGCCGCGCACGGCCATCCGCTCGCCGGGGGGAGCTGGTGGGTGGGGGCGGGGTACCGGCCGATGCTCGAGCGGATTCGCGCGTCGATCGGCCCCGATCGCGTCCTGACGACCGAGTGCAACGCCGAGCCGTACATCGACCTCTTCGATGCGTATCTCACCTGGCACTTCCAGTACGCGGACTCGGTGCCGGCGTTCGCGGCCGTGTACGGCGGCGCGATCCAGCTCTTCGGCCGCGCGTACCGCGGGGGGCCGACGGCGGCGCTCGCCCTGCGCATGAAGGCGGGCCAGTCGCTCGTCTTCGGCGAGCAGATCGGCTGGATCGGCCCCGAGTCGGTGCGCGACCCCGAGAACGGCCCGTTCCTCCGCCGCGTTGCGCGGCTGCGGTATCACCTGCGCGACTTCCTGGCGAAGGGCGCGATGGCGCGGCCGCCGCGCTTCCGGGAACCCCTGCCGCAGGTGACGGCGGACTGGCAGTGGTCGGGCGTGTGGCCGGTGTCGGGCCCGGCGATCGAGTCGGGCGCGTGGCGGGCGCGCGACGGCCGCGTTGCGTGCATCTTCGTGAACGTCACCGGGGAGCGCCGGGCCGCCGTGTGGGACTTCGCGCCGGCGGCGCTCGACCGCGCGGACGGGCCGTGCGCGGCCGCTGTCGTCACCGAGGACGGCGAGCGCGCCGAGCGCGCGACGCTGGCGCCCGGCCCGGCGCCGATCGATCTCGGGCCCGGCGAGGCGTTCGCCTATATCCTGCCGGCGCGGTGAGCGCGCGCGGGCGGCGGAGAGGGTGCGTGCGGCGGCGTTTCAAGAGCTCCCGCGTAGTTGTCCGCGTATTCGTTGACGGCCGAGGAGTATCCGATTATGATCCCGGGTGATGGCAACGCCAACGGGATTCCCTGCTATCGGCAGTTGTCCTTCTCCTTTGCGCATGCTACAAAGGTAGCGTGCCTACGGTATTGCGCGTCGGTCCCTACAAGTTCTACTTCTTCAGCCACGAGCCGAACGAGCCGCCGCACGTCCACGTGGACCGTGAGGGTCTTTCGGCTAAGTTCTGGCTGGAGACGTGCGACTTGGCTCGCAATCTCGGCTTTCCGGCGCATGAATTGCGCAGGGTCCGGACGATCGTCGTCGCACACCGTGAGGAATTGTCGGAGGCCTGGTATGGGTATTTTGGCACTGCAAGCTGACGAGCGCGTCAAGAATGTGACGATGAGCGAGGACACGCTCAGCGTTGACCTCATGGATGGACGCACGATTACCGTACCCCTCGCGTGGTTTCCCTCCTTGCTCGAGGCTACGCCTGTGCAACGGGTGCATTGGGAAACCTGCAGCGCCGGTTACGGCATCTACTGGCCGGATGTCGATGAGCACTTGAGCACGGAAGGGCTGCTGAGGGGGGCGCCGGCGCCGCGCCGGCGATCAGCCCCACAATCCGGGGACAGTCACTGATTACGCCCCGAACGCGGCCTCCGGCGGATAGCCGTGCGTGCCGCGCTGAACCACGCGGCCGGAGCTCCATGCTTCGACGGGGCGTGGTCTCCGGTTTCACGATAGCCAATGCCGAGCGCCAGCCAGCCCAGCGGCGGGAGCGCAAGACCCAGAAAAGCCGATCGCTCCGCCGGAGCTTCGGCCGCGTGACTCGTCGTTGAAGAACCGCCAGTTGTTGCCTGAGGGCCGGATTCTTGGGATCCTCTCCGCACGCGTCGAAGGGCGTCGGCAACAAGGCTGCCCCCCTCAGAGGTGGCCGGGGATCGCGATGGCGTCGCGATGCCGGCGGCGCGGGCTCGACGCGCACTCG
>DHGK01000097.1:39568-40785 GCA_002402755.1 Planctomycetes bacterium UBA4800 | reverse complement strand
ACATCGCCGACGCGATCAAGATCCTGGGGTACCTCTTCGCCAGCGCCGGCCCGCTGCCCGACCCGTTCGACGAGTGCGGCGAGGATCCGACCGACACTGATCCGCTCGACTGCCAGTTGTACGAGCCCTGCGGAACCGGCGTCTGAGCGCCGGCGCCGGCCTTATCCGCCGCGCGTGCGCCGGAAAGCCCGAGTGCCATCGCGGCCGGCAGGCAGCCGACGCTGACGGTCGTGTTCCTCTGCATTGCGTCGCCTCCTTCGCTTCCATGATCCCTCTGGTTCGCGCGCTCCTCGACCAAGGGTCGTCCTACGCGCGCGCCCGCCGGCAAACCACCGAACGCCGCGACGGCCTCCCGAATCTCCGAAGAGCCGCGCGCAAGTATTGTCTCCGCTGCGGGTTCCGGATAGAATCCCGGCATGGAGCGTATCGCGAAGAAGTCGTTTCGGTTCCAGGATGCCGCTGCCTGGGACATCGAGCAGCAGGTCTCCATGACGCCGCAGGAGAGGATCCTGATCGCGCGCCTCCTTCAGAAGCGCGTGTACTCCGACCGGGCTCAGGACGTGCGCGCATGCCACCGGAACGCTTGAAGGCCGCCTCCTTCTCGCGCGACACGCGCGAGTTCCTCGGACTCCTCCACACGCACGGCGTCCGCTACCTCATCATCGGCGGCGAGGCCGTCATCTACTACGGACACGCGCGGCTCACCGGCGACATCGACATCCTCTTCGACGCGCAGGCCGACAACGCGGACCGCCTCCATGCGGCGCTCGACGAGTTCTGGGGAGGGTCGATTCCGGCCGTGACGCGGCGGGAGGAATTGCGGGAGCCCGGGCTGATCCTGCAGTTCGGTCGTCCGCCCAACCGGATCGACCTGCTGAACAGCATCTCCGGCGTCGGGTTCGAGGATGCGTGGGCTTCGAAGCTCGATGCGCAGCTCGAGACGGAGCGGGGAATCGTGCCCATTCACTACATCGGTCTGGCCCATCTCATAGCGAACAAAGAATCGACGGGGCGCCCCAAGGACCAGGACGACCTGGAGTTCCTCCGGCGAGCGAAACGGGGCGCTTCATAGCCGATCCGGGCCGGCTACACCGCGTTCCGCCGTCATCCGTAACCGTTCACGGTTTTCTCGCCGTGTTCGGGTGCACAACCACGTGTCATCTGACGGAAAAGAAACCACAGAGTCACCGAGAGCACAGAGAAGAACACGGAGAGAG
>DHGK01000097.1:23677-39525 GCA_002402755.1 Planctomycetes bacterium UBA4800 | reverse complement strand
GCGGAGATTCGCGTGTTCGGGATGCCCCGTGAACGGTTACCGTCATCCCTTCCGGCCGTTCGCCGCCGCCGCCGGCAGCGCGCAGAACGCCTGCCACCGCGCCTGGATCGCCGCGGCGTCCGGGGCGCCCGAATGCACGTACAGGCCGTACCTGAGCCTGAGCGGCGCCGCCGGCGCGATGGTCAGGGGAGCATTCAGGGTCAGGGAGGCGCCCATCCACCCGTCGTCGCGCACGTGGAAGCACGCCGGGTGGCCGGGGTTCGCGGGGTGGTCGAAAAGCGCCGTTCCCTCGATCTTGCCCGGCGCGATCGGTCCCGAGTAATCGACCCAGGCGGCGGGCTTCCTGAAGACGCCGGCCTCGTTCACCCCGCCCGCGGAATTGCGGATCGTGCCGCCGCCGTCGTTGACGCCGATCGTCTTCGCCATGCGCACGCCGATCGGGCCGAACGCGGTCTGACCGAGCGTCACCTCGCGCGCCGCCCGCAGCTCCATGTCGATGACGAGCAGCCACTCGCGCTCGGGAAGCCGGACGACACGCGTCGTACGGACCTCGCGCAGCGCCTCCTTGCCCTGCGCGGTGCGCCAGGCGAGTTCGACCGTCACCGCGGCCGAATCGTCGCCGTCCTCGAGCGCAAGCGTGCGGACGTGCGCGATCTTCCCCGCCGCCGGCGCGTCGGTCCAGAAGCTCGCGCCGTCGACGCTGTCGTGCGAGATCCACACGGAGTTGTGATGGCTGTGCGTCTCGGGGTCGTGCGGATGCCCCATGCGCGTGAGGGAGCGCCCCGACGGCCCGATCACCGGAAACACGAACGGACGATCGAGCCCGTCGCCGAAGTGAAAGCGCGCCACTTCCTCGCCGTCGCGCTGAAACGACACCTGATCGTACGGCTGCGGCACGGCCTGCATCCCGGGCACCGGCTTCGCCGCGGGACGAGCCTCGTCCGCGCACCACGCCGCGGCGCACCAGGCCGTCATGACGCACGCGATGCTCGCGCTCGCACGCCGCACGCTCGCACCCCCTCTCACTCGAACGCCATGCCGTCCAGCCACACGCTGAAGGGCTCGCCGCCCGCCGCCTCGAGCTGGATGCTCAGGTACTCCACGCGGGCGAGCGACATGCGCTGCCGCCGCGCCTGCGCTTCCAGCGCCGCGGCCTCGCCGGCCGCCGCCGGCGCGACCTCCCACACCTCGCGGTTGTGCGGGCCGAAGTGAACGCCGCCGCGCTTCACATACACCTTGCCCTTGTGGAACGCGGCCGAGGTGCCCGACGCCGTCTCGGCGGGCAGGCGGCCGACCGTGAAGGCGCCGCGCGCGATGTCGTAGATCGCGTAGAGGCTGCTCGGCGCGCCGAAGCCCTCGTGGTCGGAGGGCGATTCGCCCGCCAGGATGAAGAGCCCGCCGCGCGCGCCCACGGCGGGCGACCAGGCAGGCGGCAGCACCGCGAGCGCCGCGCCGTGTCCCACCTCGAACGGCAGGGCACCGAGGTCGACGGCCGGCGTGTGCTCGACGCGCCACTTCTTTTCATCCCACCGGTTGCCTCCCGCGAAGCGCGACGGCGCGTAGTCCTTCGGGTCGAAGCAGTACAGGCGGTCGCCGCACTTCTCCTTGTCGGCCGGCTGCGGCGTCGTCCAGTCGTTCTTGATGCCGTAGATCTTGCCATCGGCGAGCGCGAGCTGCGCGGCGCGGCTCAGCCACGGCGCCGTGTCGCCCTTGATGCCCGAGAACTCGCTCCGCTCGTCGAACGGCGCGAGCGCGCGCAGGTCCACCCGGCACAGCGGCCCGCCGTAGTTGCCCATCACGGCGTGCGCCAGGCCGAAGAGGTGGTCGCCGGCGACGGCGGCCCCGTGCCCCATCGTCGCCGCGGTCGGAAGCCACGACCACTTGTCGGCCGCAATGTCGTACGCAACCAGCTTGGCGGGGTTCTGCCCGAACTCATCGCGCTCGGGCGCGGTGTGGCGAAGATAGAGATGGCCTCCGCCCTCGGGCCCCGCCCGGTATGCGAGCATGCCGTTGTTCCACGCGGCGCCGTCGCAGCCGAGCCCCTCGGCCGGGCCCGTCCGCTCCGTCCACTCGCGCCCGTCGGGCGAGGCGAAGAGCGCTTCGCCGTCGAGCGTCGCGCAGAAGAGCAGGTCCCCGCCGGAAACCATCGATGAGGAGCCCTGCGTCTCGAACGGCGCGGTGAAGGTCCTGAAGACGAGCCCGTTGTCGACGTGAAGCGACGCCCCGCCGGCGACATCTTCGGTGCGGATCCAGTCCTCGCTCGCGCCGAGCGGCATGACGATGCGAAGCCACCCGTGCCGCGCCTCGCTGTACGGGAAGTCGCCGAGGAGGTTCCGCGGCTGGTGCGCCAGCGCCGGCAGGTACGTGTAGGCCGCCTCGCGTGCGTGCAGGCGCACGATCGGGTTCGGGCCGCCGAATCCGCCGATGTTCTCGTTCTCGAACTTGAGCCAGAAGACAAGCCGCGTCTTGCCGGCGAGGTCCCACGCGGCGTTCTTCGTCCCCGGGAAGAACGCCGTCACGCTGCCGCCCGTGTGCGGCGAGGGCCGCATGCGAACGGAAGTCTTGCCGCAGAGGGCGACGGCGTCATCGCTGAGCTCCACGCGACCGGCGCCATCATCGCCCGAGCCCATTGCCCACCCCCATTGCGAGGCGTGCCCCTCGGTCGCGAGTTCATCGACATCGGCGACGGCATACACGTCCTTGAACGCCAGGCCGGCCAGAAATCCGTTCGTGACGGTCACGCCCACGCGATGGAACCCCGGCGCCGGGAACGCGTGCTCGACGCGCGCCGCCGTGTACTCGACGCCGCCCGCGTCCCAGCGGAACGCGAGCGGCCGGCCCGCCGCATCCTCGCTCTTCGCCACGTCGTAGACGGCGCGCTCGCCGACCTTGACGAGTTCCGGGCCTTCCAGGACGGCCTTCGGCGCGGGCCTGCCCTCCGGATCGCCGGGCCGGCGCGCGAGGTTCGTCACGTCCTCGAAGAACTCGTCCACCTCGTTGCCCAGATACGTGTTGCCGGCCAGGTCGAGCCAGTCCGTGAAGCGCGCGAAGATCCCCCACCGGTTGGCCTCCAGGCGGTTGCTCTGCATGATCAGGTGGTGCATCTTCCACTTGGCGCCGCGCGTCCCGAGGTCGCCGCGGACGACGATGCCCGCGCCCGCGTTGTGATGGCACCAGTTGCCCTCGATCACGCTGTGCGTGCCCGTGCCGTGGACGATGACGATGCCGCCGTGGTTGAAGTCGCCCTCGGGCGCGTTCCGAAAGCCCATGCCGTTGTACCCGGCCTCGTTCTCGATGAGGACGGTGTGGTCGGAGCCGCCCAGCCAGAACCCGTAGCTGCACCAGTTGGCCTTGTTGCGAATATAGGTATTGTCCGGGCTCCAGGCCTCGAAGCCGTTGTTGTTGGCGTAGGAGCAGTCGTTCTCGATGAAGACGTTCCGGCGCGACGTCCAGCCGTTCAGGACGCGGATGAAGATGCCGTCCCCGCCGTGCGTCACGTCGTTGCGCTCGAAGCGGTTGTCATCGGAGCCGCTCTCGATGAGGACGCTGGTCGAGTCGCGCGCGTGGACCTCGCCGGGGCTGATCCTGAGCCCGTAGGACAGGTCGTTGTCGCGCACGGTGTTCCGGCACGCCGTCCAGAGCTTCAGGCACACGTTCGAGCAGTGCGAGAAGTCGTTCTTCTCGATGAGGTTGCCGCTGCACTCGCGCAGGTCCAGGCCGTTCCAGACGCTGTTGGCGCGGCACTCGCGAATCACGCTCTCCGAGATCCCCGTGAGAATGATGCCGCCGACGCGCTTGTAGTCGCCCCAGTCGTAGTCGGGATCGTGGTAGTTATTCGAGAAATCGCAGCGCTCCAGGCACCAGCCCTTGCCGTTCTTCGCGACGAGCCCCGACTCGAAGCCCCTGACCTTGAGGTTGCGGATGCGGACGAAGGACCGCCCCTCGGCGCGAATTCCGGCGCCCCTGAAGCTCGCCGGGTCGCCGGCCTTCCCCGGCCCCTCGATCACGGCGCCGTTGCCCTCGACCGTCACGTTGTCGGCGGCGATGACGAGCGGGGCGCGCAGCACCGCGCCCTCGGGAAGCGTCAGGTCGGCGGTGACGACCAGCGGCTCCTCTCCCGCGCGCGCTTCTCCCCAGCACACGAACGCGATGACGAGCACGACGGCACGGCGCATGGAAGTCTCCTTGCAGAAGCGTTGTTGCTCACGTCATCATTGCAGAGCGCCGCGGGGGGCGCAAGCGAGGCGTGCGTGGTCAGAGGCGCGCCGCCGGCGCGCGATCGGCAGCGGAACCTGGCGCCGCCCCCCGCGGCCCGTCTTCGATTGTGTTAAAATATGGTCTTGCGCTCGCAAGCCGTGCGAGCCGCCGGCAGGCGCGCCGAGTCCCGCCGGCTCGTGTCCGGAAACGCCTGTCGCGAACCTGAACAACGAGGAGAACATGCGCGTGAGGAATGCCGCAACCGAATTGTGTCGAACGAGTTGCGTCCTGGCCGGCGCGGGCGTGCTTGCGCTCGCCGCCGTCGCGGCGCGGGGAGCCGTCCTGGAGAACGATCTCCTGCGGGCGGAATTCGACGGCCGCGGCCTTGTCGCCCTCCGCGACAAGGCGGCGAACGAATCCGTTCGCTTCGAGCGGGACGGGTTCGCGATCGCGGCCGAGGACGGCACGATCGACGCGGAGTTCGCGGACCCCGCCGGCCCGCCCGAGACGAGCGCGACGGCTGCGACGTATCGCTACCAGGCCGGTCCGTGGCGGGCGCGGGTCGTGTACGCGCTCGAACCCGGCCGGCGCTTCCTCACCAAGCAGATCTTCCTCGAGGGAGGGTCCGAGCACGAGCGGCGCGTGTATCGCGTGGAGATGCTGCGATGCCGCATCGAGACGCCGGTCCTGGAGGAGCTGCGGATTCGAAGCGGCGCCCTGCTGCGCTTCGGCGGCGCGGGCGGCACGACCCACGGCGTCTTCGCGGTCGTGCAGAACCCGTTCCTCCAGTACGCGCGCAAGGGGCAGGACTTCTCGTTCGCGTACGCGCCAGATACGGCGTTCCGGCCGCGCGATGGGGCCTTCGCCTCGGACCTCCTGTGCATCGGCACGTACGCGCTCTCGGGCCCGAGCTACCCCGCGGCCATGGTGCCCGAGTGGAAGCTCGTCCCGGCGGCGCAGGCCTCGCAAGGCGCCCGCATTCACGCGTGCGAGGTCGATGCGCTGGTTGAGTGCGTACGGGCGTTCCTCCTGTGGAAGCCGGCCCGATCGATACGCATGCACGTCGGCTGGTGCGGGAACGACTACCAGATCGACATCGGGACGCCCGAGGGGCGCACGGAGTACCGGCGCATCATCGACCAGGCCGCCGCGGCCGGCTGCACGCACATTCTCTTCGGCCCGGCCAACCGGGAGGTCTCGTCGCTCGATGAGTGCCGCGATGCGTGGGGCTGGGAGAATCTCCTCTGGCTCACGATGGGCCAGAAGCTGCGCAAGGGCGAATGGGATCCCGCCAAGGACGCGCTGCCCGCTTCCGTGCAGGAGCTCGTCGACTACGCGCGGGCGCGCGGCGTGCGCATGGTCGCGTACGTGTACCCCTCGCTGCCGTTCATGCAGGACCCCGAGTGGACGCGCTGGGTGCCGAACGGCCGGCCGGGCGGCTACCTGGGCGCCGACACGGGGCAGCGCAGCTTCCAGGACTGGCTGCTCGACAAGCTCGCGGCGTTCCACGAGAGGGCCGGCGGCGGCGGCTTCGCGTTCGACCACTGGTGGATCGCGTACGAGGACACCGTGTCGAGCAAGTACGCCCAGTGGGCGGGTACGCGGCGAATTCTGGAGGAGCTGCGGCGCCGGCTGCCCGACGCGATGATCGACGGCCGCCAGCAGTACCACGGCTTCGGCGTGTGGACGTGGCTTGCCGGTTCGTATCCGCATCCCCTGTACTCCGACGAGCAGCCGGAGAGCTTCCGCGCGTTTCCGGACCTGCACTGGTCGCGCGTCTCGGCGGACCGCCAGCGCCGCACCGCGTGGTACTACCGCATGGAGCACTTCACGCCGCCCGAGATCATGCCCGGCTACATGACGCACCAGACGCCGCGGAACGACGCCCAGGGCAGGACCGTGCGGACGAGCTTCCGCGCCGCCGACTGGGATCTCCTCGGCTGGAAGTACTCGGTGATCTCGTCGATCGCGACGGCGCCCTTCAACCACGTCGTCAACCTGCTGCCCGCGCGCGACGAGCGCGAGTTCGCGGCCTTCAAGGAGGCGGGATGGTTCCGGGCGTGGCTCGACTGGACCGATGCGAACGCGGAGCTCCTGCGCAACGTCAGGCCCATTCTCGGCGCGCCGCAGCTCGGCTGCGCGGACGGCACGGCCGCGTTCCTCGGCGCCCGCGGCGTCATCTTCCTCTTCAACCCCAACTACTGGACGGTCACGGCGCGCGTGCCGCTCGACGAGACGATCGGCCTCGACGACGGGTCGCGTTTCGTCCTGCGGCAGCTCTACCCCGACGCCGAGAAGGGCAGACTGCTCGCGCCGGAAGGCAAGGCTTTCTTCGGCCGCGGCGACACGCTCGCCCTGGACCTGCCGCCGACCGAGGCGCTGGTCCTCGAGGTCGAGCCCGCGCCGGCGCCCCTCGCGGCGCCGCTCCTCCTCGGCGCGACGGGGAAGGCGGAGCTCGAGGACGGCGTCCTGCGCCTGACCGGCGTGCGCGGCGAGCCGGGGACGACGCGCGCGCTCGCCGCGGCGCTCCCGGTCGATGCGCGCGTCCGCGCCGCGTCCGTGAACGGCGTCGATGCGAAGTTCCGGCAGGAGCCCGGCCTCGTATCGCTCCGGGCGCGCTTCGCCGGGACGGCCTTCGGGGCGCGACAGCGCATCGGCTCCCCCGACCCGTCGTTCGCGGGCGGGGTCTACAAGGCCGAGGCGACGATTCCGGCGCGCGTCTTCGCGCAGCTCGCGGCGCGCGCGCGCGCCTGGCCGGTCGCCTACAGCGCGGAAGAGCGCGCCGCCGCGTGGCTGAACTCCGATCGGCTGATTCTCTTCATCAGCGTCGCCGACCCCGACGACGAGAAGCTCACGGGCGTGGCGCTCGCCGTCGACAGCCGGCCGGTCGAGGTCAAGCCCGCCTACACCGCGATCGTACGGAGCAACCCCCGCAACACGTTCGTCGGCTGGTACGCCGACATCTCGTCGCTCGCCCCGGACGTGCCGCACGTCTTCGAGGCGACGCTGCCGGCGCTCGATCCGGGGCGATTCCTCGGGCTCTTCCTCGACACGGTCGAGGCCGACTACACGGACCTCGTCGCAGACACGAAAGGATGACCACGATGAAGACTCGCACGCTGACGCTCGCCGTTCTCGCCGCCGCCGCGCTCGCCGCATTGCCGCGCGCCGCGGGCGCCGCCGACCCGGCCGGGCACGGCGCCCTCGTCAAGGCGCCCGACAAGATCGCGTTCGGCGCGGCGCCGTTCGATCTCCGGGATGTCCGGCTTCTCGACGGGCCCTTCAAGCACGCGCAGGAGCTCAACCGGAAGTACCTCCTGTCCCTCGACGTCGACCGCCTGCTCCACACCTTCCGCCTCAACGCCGGCCTGCCGTCGAGCGCCGCGCCGCTCGGCGGCTGGGAGGAGCCGAAGTGCGAGCTCCGCGGCCACTTCGCGGGCCACTACCTGACGGCGTGCGCGCTCACGTACGCCGCGACCGGCGACGAGGCCGTCAAGGCGAAGGGCGAGGCCCTCGTCGCGGGGCTCGCGGAGTGCCAGGCGAAGCTCGGCACGGGCTACCTGAGCGCCTATCCGGAGGAGTTCTTCGACCGCGTGGAAAAGCAGGAGCGCGTGTGGGCGCCGTACTATACGCTCCACAAGCTCTACGCGGGGCTTCTCGACATGTACGTCCACTGCGGCACGGCCGCGGCGCTCGATGTCTGCAAGAAGTTCGGGGACTGGGTGATCGCGCGCAACGCGCGCCTCACCGACGCGCAGATGCAGGCCATGCTCGGCGCCGAGCACGGCGGCATGAACGATGCGCTGGCCGAACTCTACGCCCTGACGGGCGAGAAGAAGTACCTCGACGTGTCGCTCCGATTCAACCACAAGGCGGTGATCGATCCCGCGGCGGCGGGCGAGGACAGGCTCACGGGCCTGCACGCGAACACGCAGATTCCCAAGTTCGTCGGCACCGCGCGCCAGTACGAGCTGACGGGCGACGAAGCGCTCCGGAAGGCGTCCGAGTCCTTCTGGGGATTCGTCGCGCGCGAGCGCTCGTACGTCATCGGCGGCCACAGCGACGGCGAGCACTTCTCCCCCAAGGAGACCCTGAGCCGCGCGCTCGGCCCGGCGACGACCGAGACCTGCAACACGTACAACATGCTCAAGCTCACGCGGCACCTCTTCGCGTGGGAGCCGCGCGGCGAGCACGCCGACTTCTACGAGCGCGGGCTCTACAACCACATTCTCGCCTCGCAGAACCCCGAGGACGGCATGATGTGCTACTACGTGCCGCTCAGGTCGGGCTCGGCCAAGGGCGGCCGCGGCTACGGCTACAGCTCGCCCCTGAATTCGTTCTGGTGCTGCACCGGCACGGGCATCGAGAACCACGCCAAGTACGGGGACAGCATCTACTTCCATGGCCCCGGCGCGACGCTCTTCGTGAACCTCTTCATCGCGTCCGAGCTCACGTGGAAGGAGCGCGGGCTCACGCTCAGGCAGGAAACGAAGTACCCCGAGTCATCGACGACGCGCCTCGTCTTCACGTGCACGGAGCCGCTGGAGCTCGCGCTCAAGGTGCGGCGCCCCGCGTGGGCGACCGAGGGCATGGCGTTGTCCGTGAACGGGACGCCGCAGGCGGTCGCGACCGCGCCGGGCTCGTACGCCGTCATCACGCGCACGTGGAAGACCGGCGACACGGTCGAGGCGTCGATGCCCTTCACGCTGCGCACCGAGGGCTTCCGCGACAACGCGAATCGCTTCGCCTTCCTGTACGGGCCGCTCGTTCTGTGCGCGGAAGTCGATCCCGCGAAGCCCTTCCCGGCGGTCGTGGCTTCGCCCGAGGAGACGCTCGCCGCCGTCGCGCCGCTCCCCGGCGCTGCCGGCAAGTTCACGTGCGACGCTCGCGTGTTCCGCACGCCGGGCGGCGGCGCCTCCGCGCCCGTGACGCTCGAGCC
Organism: Planctomycetes bacterium UBA4800; assembly: GCA_002402755.1. Lineage (GTDB taxonomy): Bacteria > Planctomycetota > UBA8108 > UBA8890 > UBA8898 > UBA8898. Next base: position 30,389 of record DHGK01000097.1, on the reverse strand, counting down.
CTTCTACACGATGCACGGGACCCGGCACTACGTCGTCTACTGGGACCGCTTCTCGCCCGAGGAGTGGAAGGCGAAGGAAGAAGCCTATCTCGCGGAGGCGGCGCGCGAGAAGGAGCTCGAAGAGCGCACGGTCGATGTCGTGCATCCCGGCGAGCAGCAGAGCGAGACCGACCACCGGCTGAAAGGCGAGCGGACCTCCTCCGGCGACTTCAACAACAAGAAGTACCGCCACGCCGACGGCTGGTTCTCGTACGACGTGAAGGTCCTTCCCGACCAGGCGCAGGAGCTCTGCGTCACGTACTGGGGAAGCGATGTGGGCCGGACGTTCGATGTCCTCGTCGACGGGGTGAAGCTCGTCACGCAGCGCCTGCGGCGCAACCGGCCGGACAGCTTCTACACCGAGGTCACGCCCCTCCCCGAGGCGATGACGAAGGGCAAGACCGGCGTGACGGTGCGCTTCCAGGCGCAGCCGGGGAGCACGGCGGGCGGCGTGTTCGGCATCAGGGTGCTCAAGGCCGCGCGGCCGTAGTCGCCTGCTCCGCAATCACGGTGCTGCACCGAAAGCCCTGCTCGGGCGTCCTGACAAGGCGTGCGATTGCGGGCGCACGAGTTCAGGCCGTGCGGGGGCCTGCGAGCATCGCCGCGGCCCACGCAACCACGCGCTCGGCGATGGCGACGGCGCGTGCATGTTCGGTCGCGGTGACGGGCACATAGTCGCCGGGATAACGCGTCTCGACGGCGAACACGCTCAGCTCCACCGAATCCTGGATTGCCGGCGGCAGATCGCCGTCAGGTTTCGGCATGGTAGAGCTCTTTTCCCTCGCGCAGCGCATGCGCATATACCAGAGACTCGTTATCTCTGTGCTTCTCGATGACGGCGGGAGTCGCCACGAGAATGTCCTTGGGAACGCCGAGACCGAGAAGGCTCCTATAGACCAGCGCCGTCGTCTGCCGGCAATGAGTGCCGTCCGGCATCACGACGAGCACGTCAAGATCGCTGCCGGGGCGCATCTCGCCGCGGCAGGACGAACCGAAGAGTACGATCCGCAACGGATTCACCGCACTGACTATCCGGCGGACAAGCTCGCCGAGCAGCTTCTGGTCTGGTTCCATACGTGCTCGCTCACCACGCGTACGAGAAGATCATTCTATGCACGAAGGGCCGGCAGGGCAAGCTCCGAGGACGGCTGCCATCGAGAACCCGGCTACGCCGCGGGACCGGCAGCGATCGCCGGTCGCTGCCTCGCGAGGGCGGCGCTCACGCCGCACCGACCTCCGCGAGCACCTTCTTCAGATACGCGAGCGACTTGACGGCCTCCGCATCGGTCCCGCACTCGACCGACAGGACGCCCGAGAACCCGGCGCGCATGAGCGTCCGGACAATGCGATGCCAGTCGATGACCCCGTCGCCGCACGCGCAGCCCACGGCCGTCCCGGTGACCTTGCCGCGCTCGGCCTCGGCCTGCGCGACCGAGATGTCCTTGGCGTGCACGTGCACGACCTTCTCGACGACCGCGTCGAGCATCGCGTAGGGGTCCTCGCCGGCGAGGAAGGTGTTCCCGCAGTCGTAGTTGACGCGGATCCAGGGCGAGTCGACGAGCTCGAGGATGCGGAGCATCTTCTCGGTCTTCGCCGTGTAGGGGCCGTGCTGCTCGACCCCGAGGTAGACGCCGTTGTCGGCGCACGTCTCGGCGATCGCCCGCAACGTGATCTTCATCGTCTCGTACGCATCCTTCTCGGTCATCCAGGCGGGCGGGTGCATGTTTTCGGTGATCTGGACGATGTTCGTCCCGACCGCCTTGGCGTACCTGATGCCGCGTCGCGCGTAGAGGACGCCGAACTCCGGGTCGAGAAGATCGGAGTGGGAGGACAGGGCGCTGATCGTGACCCCGGCCTCGGCCATCATGCCCCGGATGCGTTTGGGCTCGGTGTCCATGCTCGTCACGTGGCAGTACCCGCCCTCCGACAGGAGGCAGCGGCCCATGAGGAAGCAAGGCTCGACGTACTCGTACCCGATCTCGCCCGCGCGCGCGACGCCGTAGGCCAGGCTCTTGTCCGCGTGCCGCACGTACTCCAGGTTGATGCCGATGCCAATCGCCTTGCGGGACGGCGGCGCGCCCGCCGGCGCGGAGCCGGACACGGCCCCCGCGGCGGCGCAGCCCGCCGCGCCCAGCGTTCCTCCCGCAACACCCGCGACTTCCAGAAACGTGCGCCGCGTGACACTGCTCCGATCGATGCGTTCCATGCTCGCGCTCCTCCGCACAGGGGACTCGGGTTCCGAAGACCCGGGCATCGTAGCACGTCCACGGTGGATTCAGCTACGAGGGCACGAGGCCGGCATTCCGGCGCCTCCCGCACCCGCCAGGAGCGTTCACACGCGGCGCTATGCCATCGACGCTTCTGGCTCGATCCTCTGCGCGCGGTTTCGCGTGTCATCGATCAACGCGGCGGCGAGGCTCCGAGAGACGCCGGCCGTCCGGCAGCCCCAGACGGCGGCAGCAGGTTCTCCCACGGCCGCGGGGCGGTGAATCGTCCGGGCTCAGGCGCCGCGCAGCGCCGCACGGAGATCCTCGTGCTCGAACGCCGACGCCATGCGGTTGATCTCCACCGCACTGATGTGGAGACGCGCGGCAACGCGCCGCCAGGCCTTCACTGCCGTTCCGACCTCTCGTGCGATGCCGCGGGCCTCATCCGGATCGAGTTCGAAGTACGCCGCCACGTTCATGGCCAGATCGAGAGAGGCGGTGCCATCGTCGATGTCAATGGCTGTTGCCAGAACCCGCGGTTTGATGTCCACCGGAACCGGCAGCTACCCGATCTGCGGCCGACAGCAGTCGGGGAAGCTCGAGCAGGGGCGGAATCCGGACCCTATCGCATTCCGCGAGGAACGGGCCGTCCGCCTTCGCCTTGAACCGTAGTGCGCCCTGACGCGCCTCATCATCCACCAGCAGAAGATAGTCAAGTTCGCGAAGGGTTCGTGGCGGCGTTCCGGCGCGCTCCGCGCGGCGCCGCTCCGCGCGGCGCATGAGGACACGTCCCCACCGGTCGGGGGCTGAATCCCCGATGGCGCCGAAAAGGGCGGCGCCGGGGCGCGCATGGAAGGGACCGGGATCGAGCGTGAGAGCGGGCTCGATCGAGAACCGATCGGGGCGCTCGAGCCAGGAGGCGTCGTATTCGAAGTTCGCACTCTCCTTGCCCCTGCGCGTTCGGGTCCAGAGGCGTCCGACCAGGTGTGTGACGCCTTCGAGGTCCACGTAGACGAGCGTTTCGGTCTCCATCACGCGGCCGGTGGCTCCCTGTCGGTGGTCTTGCGGGATCGGCGGATGCGCCTGGGCAGACGCTCCTCATCGAGCATGCGCCCGAGGGTATCGGCGCGCGGGTCAGCGACGGCGGCCAGTCGATCGGTCAGGCCCAGGACGAAGAGCACGGTCGCATAACTGCCCATGGAGACCCCGGGATCTCCCTTTTCGATCTTGTTCAAGGTCATGCGGCTGATAGAAGCGCGTTCCGCCATGACCGCAGTGGGAATGCGCCGCCGCAGACGGGCATCGCGGATATCCCCGCCGAGTGCCTGCAGGGCACGGCGGACGGGAATCGGCAACGCTGCTCCGGATCGTCTCTTGCTCATATTGTGTCCATTATATTGGCCTCTATCGAGTTTATCGTCCATTAAATTGTTCAGAAAGCGACTTTTTTCTCGCGAGACTCGATCCTGCCGCCCGGCGCTCGTCCCTACCGAAAACTCCATCCGCGTTGCGCGGGAAAGGCGTAGAGCAGGAGTTCACCCGGGAGTCTGGGGCGCAAGGTGTACTCGGGGGACAGTCACTGATTTCGCGCCCCGCGCGATGCGTTCCATGCTCGCGCTCCTCCGCACGGGGGATTCGGGTTCCAAAGACACGCGCATCGTAGATGCGGCGCGCGTCACCTGAGCGGCGGCGGCGGCGGCCCGTTCAGGAAGATGTACTGGAGGAGATAGATCGGGTCGGCGATGTTCAGGCGGTCGTCGTTGTTGGCGTTGAAGACCGGGCGGCAACCGGCTTGCGCGCAGGCGCAGTACGGGCCCCCGCCCGCGCCGAAGAGGCACGCGAGGAGATTGATGGCGTCGGCGATGTTCAACTTCCCGTCGAAGTTCGTGTCGCCTCGCTGCCAGCACAGCGCCCTCGCCCCGAGGTTCGCCGCGCCCATGGGCAGCCCTTCCTCCTTGTACGTCCAGGTCGCATCGACCGGCGGATCGCCGACCTCTTCATCGCAGATGCGAATCGTTCCGCACGGCATTCCCTCGACCGAGAAGACGAAGTCCTCCCAGCCGTCGATCAACCGGTCGGTGCCGACCACGATCGGGCCGATGACGTCGATGATCACCGAGCGCGCGATGCCGCGCTCGGACAGCTTGTACATGTCCCAGTCGGGCCGGACGCCGCCCTTGGCGTCGATGGTGTCCGCGCCGGCAAGCATGGCGCCGACCTGGATATCCCCGTTGATGCACACGCCATAGCTCCAGCCCTGGAGCGGGCAGGCGGCCACATCGGGATCGGCGCGCAACACCACGGCCACCCTGCCCTCGTAGGTGTAGACCGGATCGACGCGCACCTTGCCCGACGGCCCGCAGGCGCCGAAGGCGACGCCGCGCTCAGGCGAGAGCGACACGCCTCCCACCGAGAACTCGGCCGGCACCGCGAGGCCGCCGATGGGGTCGCGGCAGAAGGACGCCATCCCTCCCATGCAGGCGCCCGGCACGCAGCGATACCGTATGACGAGATCCTCCCACGCGGCGAAGCCGTTCTCGGGAAGACCGCGGGCCAGGTCGCCGGTGAGCGTCACCCTGACGGTGATGCCGCCCGCGACGCGATCGATCGCAACCGCCGTTGCTCCCGCGGCGGCAAGGTCGGCGCCGGCGACGGCCTCGACGACCTCGATGCCGTCCTGAATGCAGACGCCGTAGCTCCATCCCTGCACGAGACGCGCCGTCGCGGCGGGCAGCGAATCGAACCGGACGGCGATCGCCGAGTCCTGCGCACCTCGCACGAGCGAGAGCCGTATCTGGGCCGAGCCTTGACCGTGGACGGCGGCGGCGCACATACACAGCGCGGCCGCAAGCGTTCCGCGTGCACACAGCGCTCTCACGCGTTGCTCCTTTACTCCCGCGTTGCTTCCGGGTCCTCCCGCCGCGGGCGCGGCCGGGGACGGACCGATCCCTCAATTTAACCACACAAACACCGCCCCCACCACTTTCGAGGCGGTAATCGGAGCCGCCTTTCCCCTACCTCAGGCGGCGCGCGATCTTGTCATTCGCCGCGCGGGGCCGGCGGCGCCCCGGCCTGCCGGGCCCATTCGCGGTAGATGCCCGCGATGTCCGCGTCCTTCTCGTTGCCCGCGTGGACGACCACGCGGTACTTGAGCGCCAGCGTCGAGCCCTTCGCGAGCTTGAATCCCGCCTCGCCGACCCAGTTGAGCGGCGTCGGCGAGAAAAACCCGTAATCGCGCGTGAACCACTTGCAGGGCGACCAGGGATTCCGCGGCCAGTCGAGAATGGCGAGGCCCTCGACCTTCCCGCCGTTGTCCCCGGAGAAGTCGCACCACGCGGAGGCGGCGCCGAACGTCGCCTTCTCGCCCAGCGCGCCCTCGGCGTTGACGAGGCGCCCGCCCTTGGGCACGGCCAGCGCCGGGACCACGCGAGCACTGAAGAGCGAGTGATTGGTCTGCGCGATGCGCACGTCCTCCTCGGCCGTGAGCGTGATCTCCACATCGATGATCCGCACATCGCGCGACGGCGCCGAGCAGGCAATGCGCCGCACGTCGCTCAGCGGCTCCGGCGCTCCCGGCCGCCGCCACCGGCAACGGTCCTCGAACTCGACGCGCGGCCCGCGCGCCGTCAGGATCTTCGGCGTCCCGGACACGATCCGGCCGCGCTCGTTGCCCTCCTGCCAGTAGTTGCCGCCGTTGACCCGATCGCATCCGAAGAAGAGCGAGCGGTGATGCGGGTACGGCTCCGACGTCTCGGTCGTCACGCTCGCGCCGGAGCGCGGGCCGTTCACGGGCCAGAAGTACGGGTACTTCTGCTCCGGCGCGAACTTGTAGCACGTGAAGAGCGCCCCGTCGACCGTGATCCGCACGACCGTGCCATCGAGCGCCGCCTCCAGGGTCCCCGCCGCGGGGGCTTCCCCCGCGCCGCACAGGACGAGCGCAACGAGCATGGATGTCATCGATCGCCTCTTTCTCGAAACTTCGCGGCATAGCCCAGCACGTATCCGATCCGGCGCCCGGTCGCGCGCATGAGCTCGCGGGCCCCGGCCATCGCCTTGGAGCGCGGCATGGGGCCGGACACGATCGGAAAGAAGCCGTACACGCCTTCCTCGCGCAGCGCCTCGGCCTCGGGCCGGATCTCGCCGCCCACTATCATAACCGGAACGCCGGCGCGCCGCGCCAGGCGCGCGACGCCGAGGGGAACCTTGCCTTGCAGCGTCTGCGCATCCACGCGGCCCTCGCCCGTGATGACGAGATCGGCGCCGGCGATCTTGTGCTCGAGCCCCGCGAGCGCCGCGATGGTCTCGAAGCCGGACACGATCCTCGCGCCGAAGAGCGCCGCGAGGCTCGCCGCCGTTCCGCCGGCGGCGCCCGCGCCGGGCAGGGACGCGATGGCGCGGCCGCAATGGCGCTCGAGCGCCTCGGCGAGCGTCCTGAGCCCCTCATCGAGGGCGCGCACCGCCTCCGG
>DHGK01000097.1:0-23634 GCA_002402755.1 Planctomycetes bacterium UBA4800 | reverse complement strand
TCACGTGCGGCGGCACGGCGGACATGTCGACCGCCCGGATGCGGCCGAGGTCGCCGCCGCGGGGCGGCACGCTGCCGCCGCGCTCGTCCCGGAACACGGCGCCGAGCGCGACCGCGATGCCCGTGCCGCCGTCGTTGGTCGCGCTGCCGCCGACGGTCAAGATGATGCGCCGCGCGCCGTCGTCGATGGCCTTGCGCATCAGGATGCCCGTGCCCCGCGTCGTCGTCGCAAGAGGATCGCGCTCCGCGGGCTCGATCAGCGTCAAGCCGGAGGCGCTCGCAAGCTCGATGACCGCGATCTCCTCGCCCGGAAGGAGGAGATAGCTGCCGCGATGCGGCCGGTCGAGCGGGTCGAACGTGTCGGCGGAGATCAACCGGCCTTCGCAGGCGCGCGCGAGCGCCTCGAGCGTGCCCTCGCCGCCGTCGGCAATGGGGATCTTGAGGATCTCGAAGGCCGGATCCGCCTCGCGCAACCCGGCCGCGAGGGCATCCGCGCCTTCCGCCGAGCTCATCGAGCCCTTGAACGAATCGACCGCGATGACGATGCGCATGAGATCGTGCATCCTTCCCGCGCCGTATCTTACTTGAGATTCACGGGAACTCAACACCGCACCCGCGGTTCCCCGGAAACCGGGCGGCGGGCGCTCGTCCCCGAAGTTGCCGGGGAAGCGCGCTGCGCGTATCATTGTAGACTGCGGAGAGTCGAATCACGGCCGGGAAGGGCTGCCGGCCGCACAGCGACGGAAAGGCGAACGTGCAGGGACACAAGAGCGGCATCTGGATCATCGCGGCTGCGTTGTTGCTTGCGGCGGGGGCCGGTCCGGCCTTCTGCGCCGACGATGTCCTCATCACCGAGATCGCGGCCTCGAACAGCACCATCCTCGCCGACGAGGACGGACAGTATCCCGACTGGATCGAAGTCTTCAACGCGGGCGCGGCTTCCGTCAACCTCGACGGCTGGTTCCTGACGAACGACAAGCTGGAGCTCAGGAAATGGCCGTTCCCGGCCGTGATCCTGCCGGCCAAGGGGTTCCGCGTCATCTTCGCCTCGGAGAAGGACCGCCGCAACGCCGCCGGCGAGCTGCACACGAACTTCAAGCTCTCGCGCGCCGGCGGATTCGTCGCGCTCGTCAGGCCCACGCGCGAGATCGCCTGGGCGTACGACCCCTACCCCGAGCAGACGACCGACTACACCTACGGGTGCTCCCAGAACGGGACGCTCGACCGCGTCGTGGCCGCGAACGGCCCCGTGCGCGTGCTCGTGCCCGCCGACGGGACGCTCGGGCTCACGTGGACGCAGGCCGTCTTCAACGATACGGCCTGGCGCCAGGGGACGGGCGGCGTCGGCTACGACCGCGACACGACCTACGACAGTCTCATCGGCGTCGACACGGAGAGCGAAATGTACAACGGACGGACCTCGGCCTACGTCCGCTGCCCGTTCGCGCTGACGGCGCCCCCGGCCGCCGACCGGCTCATCCTGCGAGTCAAGTACGACGACGGGTTCGTCGCCTATCTCAACGGCCTGAAGCTCGCCGAGCGCAACGCACCCGCGACGCTCGCCTGGGATTCGCGCGCCACGACGAACCACGACGACAATCTCGCGCTCGTCTACGAGGAGTTCGACGTGACGAGCGCCGCGGGTGCGCTCCTCGCCGGCGCCAACGTGCTCGCGATCCACGCGCTCAACAGCAGCTCGACGAGCTCCGACTTCCTGATTGCGGCCGAGCTCGAGGCGAGCAGCTCCGGGGATCTCGACCGGACGACGATCCTCTTCTTCCCGCAGCCGACGCCCGGGACGGGCAACGTGCAGGGGTATCCCGGCGTCTCGCCCAAGCCCGTCGCGGACCCGGCCGCCGGCGTGTTCAACGGCACCTTCACCGTGGCGCTGTCCGCGCCCGGCGCGGAGATACGCTACACGCGCAACAACACGGAGCCGACCGCGGAGTCGCCGCTCTACACGGCGCCCATCCTGCTCACGGCGAGCACGCTCATCCGCGCCAAGGGCTTCGCGCCCGGCCTGGCGCCGAGCCCCACGGCCAGCTTCGGCTTCATCGGCCTGGCCGCCGACACCATAAACTTCACGTCCGACATTCCGGTCGTCCTGATCGACAACTTCGGCGCCGGCGCCGTGCCGGCCGATCCGCTCCAGCCCGCCTACATGGCGATCTTCGAGCCCGCCGCGGACGGCGGCAGGACATCGTTCGCCGTCGATCCCGAGCTCCAGTCGCGCATGGGATTCAAGCGGCGCGGATCGAGCACGATCAACGACCCCAAAAGCTCCTACACCCTCGAGGTGTGGGATGAGCGCAACGACGACAAGGATGTCGCGGTGCTCGGGATGCCGGCCGAGTCCGACTGGGTGCTCTACGGCGCCTACTCGTTCGACCTGGCGCTCATGCGCAACGCGTTCATCTACGAGCTGAGCAACCAGGTCGGCCGCTACGCGGCGCGCACGCGCTTCTGCGAAGTGTTCGTCAACAGGGAGGGCGGCAACCTCTCGTACGCGGACTACATGGGCGTCTACTCCTTCATGGAGAGAGTCAAGCGCGGCAAGAACCGGGTCGACGTCGAGCGGCTCACGGCCGGCGACACGACCGTGCCCGCCATCACCGGCGGCTACATCCTCAAGATCGACCGGCGCGACCCCGGCGACATCGGCCTGACGGCGGGCGGCCAGCCCTCGCTGTGCTACGTCTACCCGGACGAGCAGTACATACTCGGCACGCCCCAGGCGGCGTGGATCAAGAGCTACCTCGACAGCTTCGCCGCGGCGCTCAACAGCGCCAGCTTCCGCGACCCGGTGCTGGGCTACGATCCCTACGTCGACGAGCCCTCGTGGATCGACCACCACATCCTGAACGTGCTCCCCATGAACGTCGATGCCCTGCGCCTGAGCACGTACTTCTACAAGGCCCGCGGCAAGCCCCTTGAGTACGGCCCGATCTGGGACTTCGACCGCTCCATGGGCTCGACCGACAGCCGCGACGACAACCCCTACGCCTGGAACGGCACGGGCGACTCGAGCATCTACTTCGACTACGACTCCCGCTTCCCCTGGTGGTCGCGGCTCTTCGACGACGACGACTTCATGCAGCTCTGGAAGGACCGCTGGTTCCAGTTCCGGCAGGGGCCGCTCTCGACCGCGAACATGTACGCCGTCATCGACCGCTTCCACGCGATCATCGCCGAGGCGGCGGTGCGCAACTTCACGCGCTGGCCGCTCATAAGCCCGAGCCAGTTCCCGGCGCAGATCACCGTGCTCAAGACCTGGCTCACGCAGCGCGCGGGCTGGATCGACACGCAGTTCCTGACGCCGCCCGCCTTCAGTCACGCCGGCGGCCGCATCACGCCGCCGCTCAGCCTGAGCATGACGGCGCCGCTCGGCACGATCTACTTCACGCTCAACGGCTCCGACCCGCGCGGCGACAACGGCGTCATCGCCGCCGGCGCGATCAGGTACACGGCGCCGATCGTGATCGACATCAACACGCGCGTCACGGCGCGGGCATACGTGAGCGCCTCCAACTGGAGCGCCCCGCGGGCCGCCACGTATCTGACGGTCGATCCGCCGCTCATCGTCCTGAGCGAGATCATGTACCACCCCCAGGATCCGCCCCCGGACAGCCCGTACACGGACGACGATTTCGAGTTCGTCGAGCTCTTCAACGCGCAGCCGGCGCCCGTCGACCTCAGCGGCTACCACTTCGCCGACGGCATCCAGTACGTGTTCCCCGAGGGCACGGTCATCGAGCCCGGCGCCCGCCTCGTCATCGTGAAGAACGCCGCTGCCTTCGCGTCGCGCTACGGGGCTGCGATCGTGCCCGTAGGCTCGTACGACGGCAACCTCGACAACGACGGGGAACGCCTGGCCCTGGAGGGCGCGCTGTACGAGGAGATCTTCATCTGCACCTACGACGACGCATGGGACGTGATGACCGACGGGCAGGGATTCTCCCTCGTGCTGGTCGACCCCTTCGATCCCCTGCGGCAGTGGAGCATCGCGGAGAGTTGGACCCGGAGCGACGGCCTGGACGGCTCCCCCGGCGAGGCCGACAGCGGGATCCCGGTCGACGGCGGCTGGCAGCGCCCCGGCGATGCGAATCAGGACCGACGGCTGGACATCTCCGACGCCGTCGCGTTCCTGCGCTACCTCTTCAGCAGCACGACGGTGCCGCTGCCGTGCGAGAGCGAAGGCATCGAGGACGGCGGCAACCTGCTGCTCCTGGACCTGAACGGCGATGCGGCCGTCGATATCGCGGACCCGGTGTATCTCCTCGCGTACCTCTTCCGGGGCGGCGCGCCGCCCGTCCTCGGCACGGCGTGCATCCGCATGGAGGGCTGCCCGAACGCCTGCTGGTAGGCAGGCCGCGGCGTCCCCACTTGCCGCCCGGTCTTCCGTCGGGCACAATTGAAGACGCCGTCTGTCCGTACGGCAACGATTCCAGGAATCCACCGAAGCCCAAAGGAGAGAGAAACCATGCGAAGACCTCGAACCGCGTCGTTCTGCGAAACAGGCGCACGGCTCCTGTGCCTCGCCGCCTTCGTTTTCTCGACTTCGGCCGCCGCGGCCGACTGGCCCGCGTGGCGCGGGCCGAACCGCGACGGCATCTCGGCCGAGTCGGGCTGGAAGATTCCCGCCGGCGAGCCGAAGGTTCTCTGGCAGCAGACGATCGGCATCGGCTTCTCGTCGGTCTCGGTCGCCGGCGCGCACGTGTACGCGATGGGCAACGCCGACGGCAACGACGTCGTATGGTGCCTGGATGCCGACACCGGGAAGCCGGTCTGGCGCCACGAGTACCCCTGCAAGGAGGGCAGCTACCCCGGCACCCGCATGACGCCGACCGTCGACGGCGACATGGTCTTCACGCTGAGCCGCGAGGGCCACATCTACGGCCTGAACGCGAAGACGGGCGCGGTCGTGTGGTCGAAGCACGCCAAGAAGGACTTCGGCGTCAAGAACGAGCCTGCGGGCTGGGGCCTGTCGTGTTCGCCGCTCGTCGCCGGAGACCTCGTCATCTTCGATCTCGGCAAGGTCCTCGCCTTCAAGAAGACCGACGGCAGCCTCGCCTGGGAAGCCGGCGGCGACGCGCCCGGCTTCGCCTCGCCGGTCATGTTCAAACTCGGCGGCAAGGAGTATCTCACGAGCTTCAACGTCTCGGGCCTGGTCATCTACGATTTCGCCGCCCGCAAGGAAGCCGCGCGCCACACGTGGAAAACGAGATACGATGTGAACGCGGCGACGCCGATCGTCGCGGACAACGCGATCTTCATCTCGTCGGGCTACGACCGCGGCTGCACGCTCCTCACGTTCGATGGCAAGAGCCTGAAGCCCGTCTACGAGCACAAGGAGATGCGCAACCACGTCAACAACTGCGTGCTCGTCGAGGGCCACCTCTACGGCTTCGACGGCCAGCAGGGCTCGAACGGCGCCCTGAAGTGCATCGAGCTCGCGACCGGCAAGGTCAAGTGGTCGCAGGGCGGCGTGAAGGTCGGCGCGCTCATGGTCGCCGGCGGCAGGATCGTCGCCATGCTCGACGGCGGCGACCTCCTCATCGCCGAGGCCTCGCCCGGGGCGTTCAAGCAGCTTGCGCGCGCCAAGGTGCTCGGCGGCCAGTGCTGGACCTACCCGGTCCTCTGCGGCGGCCGCATCTACTGCCGCAGCAACCAGCAGAAGGAGCTTGTCTGCATCGATGTGAGCGGCAAGTAGCGCCGCGGGCGGGTTGCCGCCGGCGCCGCCGCTCCCGAGGAAAGGAACGACACGCCATGCTTCGCAGAGCTCACGCGAACGTCGCCATCGGCGCCGCGGCGCTGCTCGTCCTCGCGCTCGCCGCGCAGGCCGGCGAGGCCGCGAAGGCGCCGCCGCTTGCGGTTGTCGACCCGGGCCCTGCCGGCGGGCCGCCCGCCGACGCGATCGTGCTTCTCGGGCCCGGTTTCGACGACGCCGCGCTCGCCGCCAGGTGGACGAACCGCAAGGACCCGGAGCGCAAGGCGCCGCCGCCCTGGAAGGTCAAGGACGGCGTCGTGACCGTCGCGGCCGGCACGGGCGACCTCGTCACGCGGGAGAGCTTCGCCGACGTCCAGCTCCACATCGAGTGGATGCTGCCCCCGCGCGAGAAGGCCGCGACGGACGGCGAGGATGCGGGCAACAGCGGCATCAAGTTCCACGAGACGTACGAGATCCAGATTCTCGATTCCTACGGCAAGACCGGCAACGCCCTCGGCCAGGCCGGCGCGGTCTACAAGCAGCACGCGCCGCTCGTCAACGTGACGAGGGCGCCCGGCGAGTGGCAGAGCTTCGACATCGTCTTCCGCCCGCCGCGCTTCGAGGCGGGGAAGCTCGCCGCCGACGGCCGCTTCACGGTCTTCCACAACGGCGTCCTGATCCAGGACAACGCGAGGATCCTCGGCCGCACCAACGACTCGCGCCCCATGCCGCAGGAGTACGCCCTGCCCTTCTTCCTCCAGGACCACGGCGGCAAGGTGAGCTTCCGGAACATCTGGGTCAGACGGCTCGCGCCGCGCGCGGAGTGAGCGCGGGCGCCGCGCCCGTGTGCCGCCATGCCGGACGTGTTCGAGCACTTCCGCCGCGTCGAGGACCGCGAGATCGATGCCCTGGGGCGCGCGAGCAACATCGCGTACCTGGAATGGATGCTCGACGCGGCCGTCTCCCATTCGGCGGCGCAGGGCTGGCCGGCCGAGGCCTACGTGGCGCGCGGCGCCGGCTGGGTCGTCCGCGCGCACGCGATCGAGTACCGCAAGCCCGCGTTTCCGGGCGATCGGCTCGTCGTTCTGACCTGGGTGGCGGCGATGACCGCCGCCACGTCGGTCCGGCGCTACCGCATCGTCCGTCGCAGCGACGGCGCGCTCCTCGCCTCCGCCGAGACGACCTGGGCCTTCATCGACTTGGTGTCCGGCCGCCCCACGCGCGTGCCGAGGGAGATCGCCGATGCGTTCCCCGTGGTCGCGACGCCGCCGGAGCTTCCCGGCGCGGGCGGCCCCGGCGGGGATGCGCGCTGAGACAGCGGCCCTCCGCCCTCACGGCACGATCGGGAGCAGGAGGTGCGACGGCCGCTCGCGGTCGTGGTACACGGTCTGGTCGGCCGCGACGCACTCCCCGTCGCGCGCGAACTCCCCGCCCGTGTTGAGATTGCGGTCGAAGCGCGGGAAGTTGCTGCTCGAGACCTCGAGGCGGATCGCGTGGCCCGCGAGGAACACGTTGCTCGTCACCCACAGGTCGATCGTGTAGGCGTAGACCTTGCCGGGCTCGATCAGCTCGGGCGCCGTGTCCGAGGCGCGGTAGCGCGCCCGCACGATGCCGTCGGTGAGGTTCCACGCAACGCCGTCGGGACAGACGTCGACGAGCTTGGCCGTGAAGTCCGTGTCCTTGGCGCTGCTCGCCGCGTACAGCACCATGACGACGGGGCCGGTCACCTCGACCGGCGCGGCGAGCGGCGGCGTCGTGTAGACGAGGACGTCCTTGCGCTTCTCGACCTCGCGCTGATCGTACGGGCCGATCGGCGCGAGGACGAGGTTCGCGCCGCCCGTCGTCGGGACGGGGTCGTTGGGGTCGTAGCGAAAGCGGTCGCAGGGCTCGTCGCCGGGAGGCTCGACGCCGAGGACGCCGTCGCCGGCCGCGGTGTTGGCGCCGCCCTTGCCGCGCAGGTAGTACTTCGTCCAGCGCGTCCGCGCGAGCGGCCACTCGTGCTCGTCGCGCCACTTGTTGATGCCCATCACGAAGATCCGCGCGGGCGCCTCGTCCTCGGCGCCGTTCGGAACGCCCTTGAGCCAGCGATCGAACCACCTGCGCTCGAGCGCGCCGACGTCGATGTTCGCGGCGGCGCCGAACTCGCGCGCGCCGATCTTCGAACCCAGGCCGTGCGCGCCGGGCCCCATGACGACGCGCTGCGCCTTCCTGAGCGCCTCGGTCGGCGCCTCCTTCCGCAGCCTGGCGAAGTTGTCCATCGTCGCCTTGGCGAAGATGTCGTACCACCCGCCCACGGAGAGCACCGGCACGGCGATGCGAGCGTACTTGTCCTTGATCGTGGCCGGCCGCCAGTACTCGTCGTCGTTCGGGTGCGCGAGCCAGTCGTTGTAGAAATCGATCTCGCGGCCGAGGAGCTTCGGGTAGCTTGAAAGCGGCAGCGACCGCAGGATCGCCGGCCAGTCCTTGGCGAGCAGCGCCTCTCCGGGCGACGTGGAGACCAGCGCCCCCCACCCCAGCGCGAGCGAGAGCTGGAACGCGCCGCCGACGTACGCGACATCGTCGTGAAAGTCGGCGAAGGTGACGACCGGCACCATCGCCTTCAGCGCCGGCGAGCCGAGCGGCGCCGGCAGCCACTGCGTGAACCCCACATAAGACCCTCCCGAGGTGCCGATGCGGCCGTCGCACCACGGCTGGGCCCGCACCCATTCCTGCGTGTCGAAGCCGTCCTCGGCCTCGCGGATGAACGGCGCGAAGCGCCCCTGCGACTGCCCGCGCCCGCGCGTGTCCTGGGCGACGTAGGCGTAGCCGGCCCTGGCGTAGGCGCGCGCGCCGCCGCTCCCGGCGTCGCCCTTGCCGTAGGGCGTCCGCATGAGGATCGCCGGGAACCTGCCCTCGCCCGGCGGCAGGAACACGTTGGCGGAGAGAAACACGCCGTCGCGCATCGGCACTTTCACGTCGGTCGTGACGACGATCTGGTCCTCTGCCGCGCGCAGGCACGGGGCGAGGAGGACGGCGCACAGGCACAGGCAGCGGCCGGGCAGAGTCATGGCGGCTCCTTTCGCGGGAGGAATCGCGGCGCCGCGCGCACGCACGGCGCCGCCGCGTTCCAGAATGCGCGCCTGCGGCCGCGCTGTCAAGACGCGAGCGCCCTGCGCGGGGGGGCGGGCATCGGCACGCGCGCTGCTCGCCCCGCGAAGCCTTCCCGCGCGCGGCCCGAGCGGTTATGGTAATCGTGCGACACGCAACAAAGGAGGCTCGCATGGAAGGACGGCTGCCGTCGCGCGACGAGGCTCTTGCGCTCCTCAAGGAGTACAACCAGGCCGAGAATCTGATCCAGCATGCGCTCGCCGTGGAAAGCGCGATGCGCTACATCGCCCGCCTCCGCGGGGAGCCCGAGGATGTGTGGGGCGTCATCGGCCTCATCCACGACCTGGACTACGAGAAGTACCCGAACGAGCACTGCACCAAGACGGCCGAGATTCTCAGGGCGCGCAACTGGCCCGACGACGCCGTGCGCGCCGTGGTGTCGCACGGCTGGGGGATCTGCTCGAACGAGGAGCCGAGGACGCTGCTCGAGAAGACGCTCTACACGGTCGATGAGCTGACCGGCCTCGTGGCCGCGACGGCGCTCGTCAGGCCCTCGCGCTCGGTCCTCGACATGGAGGCCAAGAGCGTCCTCAAGAAGTGGAAGGACAAGCGCTTCGCCGCGGGCGTCAACCGCGACGTGATCGAAAAGGGCGTGGCGATGCTCGGAATGGAGCTCTCGCAGCTCGTCACCGAGGTGATCATGGGCATGCGCGAGGCGGCCGCGGCGATCGGCCTGGCGGGAACCGCGCCGCCGCAGCCCAAGGAGAATCCCGGCGCGTGAGATCCGCGCGAGAGGGCCTTGTCCCCCTCGCCGAGAAGACTGCCGCGGGCCTTGAGAATGTGGCTGACGGTCGTATCAGAGATCTTGTGGCCGAGGTTGGTCATGGCACCTGCTGGTCATCGTTGAAGAGGATGCGGTTCTTGCCGAGCTTCTCCCTGAGGACCTGGTTCTCGGTGATCAAGTATTCGATGACGCGCTGCTGTTCGCGATTGATCCAGCCGGCGAGAGCGAGCAGGATCAGATGCCAGGGTCGCAGAATCGGAGCCAATACCATCTCCTTGGAAATGAAGGGAGGAGACTCTCAGCATGGACCGTGGCGGGTGTTCTGTCAACCGGCCGAGATCTGGACGGCGACGGAGGGCGCAACTACACTGCAGGCGGTTCGTTATGCGTCGGCTGGGTTTCTTTACCATACGGGATAGGTTCATAGACTCCTCTGTGGCTTGCCATACACCCCCAACCGTTTCAGGATTTCATCAGCCCCCCAAATCGAGCTCGATACCAGGACGATCAAGAGCCAGTCCATCCACGATAGCCCAGTGGTGCCAAGGAGCCTGTGCCCGACCGACGTGTGTACCGCTGCAAATTGCAGGAGGACGGCCGCCCCCACACCGAGAAGCAATGATCGGTTGCTGAAGACGCCGATGGAAAAGATCGACTGGTAGTTGGATCGCGCATTGAAGGCCTGGAACCACTGGAAGGCCGCCATTGTGGTGAAAGCGACGGTTCGTGCGTAATCCAGTTCGCCATTCTGCCGCGCAACCCAGAACAGGCCCAGCGTGCCGGCGGCCATGATCGGCATCAGCAGCGCCATACGCAGGGCCACGCGACCATCCACGATGAAGGCGTTTGGTTTCCGCGGCGGATGCTTGAGGACATCCGAGTGTTTGGGCTCGACTCCGAGAGGCACCGTGCAGGCGCCATCCGTCACAAGGTTGATCCAAAGGATCATGACCGCGGTCATGGGCAGATCCATACCGATGACCAACGCGCCAACCAGCGTGAGGATCTCACCCAGATTGGTCGTCAGCAGGAAGTACACCACGCGGCGCAAGTTGCTGTAGATGATCCGGCCTTCTTCCACGGCATGAACGATGGTGGCAAAGTTATCGTCCGTCAGCACCATGTCGGCGGCCTCTTTGGCCACCTCGGTGCCGGCCCGGCCCATGGCGATGCCGATATCCGCGCCTTTCAGCGCGGGGGCGTCGTTCACACCGTCCCCGGTCATGGCGACGACATGCCCTTGCTCCTTGAGCGCCTCCATGAGCTTGAGTTTGTGTGCGGGGGTGACGCGAGCGAATACGCCACCTGCCAGCGCGGCCCTGGCCAATTCGGGCTTCTCCATTCTCTCGATGTCCGCTCCGGTCAGCGCCGGTCCGTCTTCGGTAATTCCTACTTGCCGGGCAATCGCCAGCGCCGTGATTGCATGGTCGCCGGTGATCATGACCGGATGAATTCCGGCGCCCTTGGCGTCGCTTACGGCCTGGGTGCTTTCCTTGCGCGGCGGATCGAACATTCCCCAGAGCCCGACCAGGGTAAGACCGTTTTCCACGTCGGTCGGCTCCAGCCCCTCCTGATCCTGCGGCATCTCGCGGTATGCGCCGGCCATCACACGCAGCGCCTCAGACGCATAGCGTTCGCTGATCTCCCGTATTTCTCGGCGAAGTTCAACGTTCAATTCCGCCGACTCGCCGTCCCTCAGGACATGAGAGCAGAATCCCAGAATCTTTTCCGGCGCGCCCTTGACGTAGGCGACGCGCCCGACGCCGTTCTGATCCGGATGGAGGGTTGCCATGTATTTGGCATCGCTGGAGAACGGAATTTCCGCAAGGCGCCGGCCCTCCTCTCGCATCGGGCCGATCTCCATGCCCGCCTTGATCGCCACGGCCAGCAGCGCGCCTTCGCTGGGATTGCCCTCGACACGCCATTGACCGTCCTCCTCCTTCAGGTCGGCATTGTTGGACAGCGCGCCGATCCACAGCAGCCGTTCCACGGTATCGGGCCGTTCTCCAACCGTTTCGCCGCCCTCCCGGCGCAATTCCCCTTCGGGCCGATAGCCGTCGCCGCTGACCTCAAACGTCTGGCCGTCCGCCCAGAGCCGGCGGACGGTCATTTGGTTTTCGGTGATTGTACCGGTCTTGTCGGAGCAAATGACGGTCGTGGAACCGAGGGTCTCCACGGCCGACATGCGCCGGACGATCGCGTTTCGCTGGGCCATGCGCCGAACGCCGAGGGCCAATGTCACGCTGATGACGGCCGGCAGACCTTCCGGGATGGCTGAGACGGCCACGGCCACGGCAAACATCAGCATTCCGACCCATTCATGACCTCGCAGCAAGCCCAGCCCAAAGACACCTATCGCCGTTGCGACCCCTGCAAGCCCCAGGACAAGGCCCAGTTTGTGCATACGCTTCTGAAGCGGCGTACTCTCCCGGACGGTGGCGCGCACCTGCCCGGCAATCTTCCCCATGGCGGTTCGCATTCCGGTCTCGACCACCAGCGCCCGGCCGCGGCCTCCCGTCACGTTGGTGGACATCCACACCATATTGTGACGATCCGCCATCGGCGTATCTTCCGCCAACTTGTCGGCCTCCTTCTCGACGGGTTGAGATTCCCCGGTCAGGGCGGATTCGTCCGTCCTCAGGTGTTCGCTGCCAAGTACTCGGGCGTCGGCGGCCACCCAGTCCCCCGTTTCGAGCACCAGCACGTCCCCGGGCACCACGCCGGAGGCCTCGATTTCCAGCGGCTTGCTATTTCTCACGATGCGGGCATGATGCGCGGCCATTTTGTGCAGGGCGTTCAGAGCGCCCTCGGCCCGCCACTCCTGAAAGAATCCCAGAAGGGTGTTCAGCACGATAACGCCCGCAATCACCCCTGCATCCACGCGATGGCCGATCAGGAAGGACAACACCGCCGCACCGGTCAACAGGTAGATCAATGGGTTATGCACCTGCCGCGCCAGCAGGTGCAACGGGCTGGTGCCTTCCTCGGCTTGAAGCGAATTCGGCCCCGCGTTTTCCAGCCGCTGTTTCGCCTGCGCCTCGTCGAGACCGTCCTCCCCGGAGTCCAGGCGCTCAAAAACCACCTCCGTATCCACGGCGTGCCACTGCATGGATTCCGTTTCCTCGGTCATGTCCACTTACTCCTATGTGAAGCCGCCGTCGGCGAACGGCCGGCTATCCGATATCGTCATGCAAGCGTAGCCCTCAGCGAGAGTAATAGGCGTTCAGCACATACTGCTGCATCATCCTCCGCGTATTGAAAAGCCCGTAGTAGATCTCGTTGGCGTTGTCATCATCCGGGATCGTAATCGAACACTCCTCGGCCGTCAAACAACGACGCGGGAGACCTTGAAACGCCTCCCGAACCCCTTCGCGCCCCGTGTTTCACGACGGCGCCGCGCGCACGCACTCTCTCCGCGCCGGCCCTGCCCTCCCGCATGGCCGGTTCCGGCGCTCGTTCGCGCTCCCGCCTTGCCGCCGCCCTCAGTTCCCCGCCCCGCCGCGCCCCGGCTCGACCGCCAGCACGATCAGCTCCTCCCGGTTCCACTTCCCCTGGACGAGCGACAGGCCCGTGCGGTCGGCCGCGGCGCTCAGCCCCTCGTACGTGCGGCCGCACCACTCCCCGTGCGTGATCTCCCCCACGCAGTTCGGCCCCAGGACCGGCGCTTCCAGAACGCGCGCCGCGCGCTGGACCGTCTTGAGAAGCTCGAAGCCGTGCTCCGGCCAGGCGCCCTTCGGCGCCGCCCAGCCGTACGGTATGTAGACGAGATCGGGCCTCCTGCGCGCGAGCGCCTCGAGAAGCGTTCTCTCGAAGCTGTCGGCGCAGACGAGCATCCCCACGCGCCCGAACGGCGTCTCCGCGACATCGATCGCCGCCGAATCCCCCGCCGCGTACGGCGGCTCCATGAGCCAGGCGAGCAGGTTGATCTTCCGGTGCCTGAGGACGATCGCCCCGCGCGGGTCGATCAGCACCGCCGTGTCGTAGAGCGCGCCCTCCGCCCGCTCCGAAAGGCCGATCCCTATCCACAGGCCGAACTCCCGTGCGAGCGCGGCCACCCTGTCCGTGAACGGGCCCGGCACGGGCCCCGCGAGGGTGTGCGCCTCGGGATTGACCCACCCGAGGTCCGCGGTCTCCGGGTAGAAGACGGCCCGGGCCTCGTGCGTCGCCGCGGCCTCGGCGGCGGCGCGTATGCGCGCGAAGTTGCCCTCGGCGTCCGAATCGACGCATCGCATCTGCGCGAGCGCGACCTTGACGGGCGGGATGGGCGGAGCTGTGGCGGCCATGCTCCTATTCCTTCAGCAGCGCGCCGAGGGCCTCGATCGCGCGCCCGACGGCCTGCCGCCGCGCGAGGATCGGCGCCGGCGAGCGCGTGTACGTGCGCGCGTCGGCGCAGATCTCGTCGGGCACCGCGAGAAGCGGCGCGAACGCGGCCGTGTCGCGGCCCTTCGCGCGCGCCCGGTCGATCAGCCGCGCGAGCAGCGCGAGGTACTCGTAGTCCTCGATGCCTTCCCTGAGCATCTCCCAGCGGATCGAGTCGACGGGCCCGCACAGCGTCGGCCCCTCGACGCCGCGCGGCGGGTAGATGAAGCGCCCGTCGCCGTTCCCCCAGTAGCCGATGTGCCCGGGCGGAAAGCTGTACCCGCTCACGTAGCTCATGGGATCCTTCCACGGATCCTGGCGCTCCTTGGGGTACGCGCAGGGACTCGTCCAGTAGTTGCTCTGCCAGACGAGAATCCCCGTGACGCCGTACTTCCAGCTCAGCCACAGCCAGACGCGCAGGTCGGTCGCGGGGTGGTCGATGAAGAGCCCGAGGTACGGCGCACGCGGGCCGCAGCACACGTACCACCACACCCGCTCGCCCGCCTCTATGCGCTCCTTGATCGCGGCCGGCGCGCCCTGGTCCAGGATCGGGCACCAGATGTCGACGCTGCCCGCAAGCGCCGGCCCCGGCTCCTCGGTGAGCATGCGCGCAAGGCCCGGCGCCGCGGCGCGGATCTCCGCCATGCCTTCCTTCACGAACTCGTAGTCCTTCTCCTCCGGCTCGTCGAACCAGTAGATGTACGCCTTGGAGAGCCAACCCTTGGCGCGCAGGTGATCCTCGACCTGCGAGGCGTACTTCTTCATGAGGGCCCGGTACCCCGCCGTCCCCTGCCGGTACGGCCCGAAGCTCCCGTAGCTCCGGCTGTGGAACGTCCCGCCGCCGAGCCCGCGAAGGTGCAGGCTGAACGAATCGAACCGGTACCCGTCGAGGTACTTCGCGGCCTGCGCGTCCCAGGCCGTGAAATCGACCGCGACCTCGACCGCGGCCGGATCGGTCTCCTCCGACGCGGCGCCCGTGATCTTGACCCCGATCGGATCGTAGGGCGCGAAATCGTAGGGCGAGATCCTGTGGTCGCGGAAGTTCTGCATGTAGAGATCGAAGAGCCGGCGCCGCTCGTCCTGTCCGGCGACGCGGTGGTACTCGGCCATCACGTGCGGGCTGAAACCGAACGCCGTCGTCACGCTGTGCTCGGCGGGCAGCGCGAAGCCGAAGACGCGCAGGTCGACCGGGATCTCGGCGCGTACGCCGCCCTCGGCCTCGATGCGCGCCGTCAGGCGCACGCCGCCCGCCGCGGCGGCCGGGCCGGTCCGCACCGACAGCCAGAACGGTTGATTGCGCCCCGCGGCGAGATCGATCGGCGCCGCGTGCTCGGGCAGCGGATCGGGCCACAGGCCGGCGCAACCCGAGTAGTCGCTTGGTCGCGCGATGTCCACGTACGCGACCTCGCGCACGCGCGTCGTCACGCCCGCGCCCTCGGGCGCGGCGAAGCTCACGCGGACGCCCTTCAGGGCGGCGGCCGGACGCAGGACGAGCTGGAACGCCTCCTCCTCGTTCGCAGCCGCCTCGATGCGGATCGGCTCCTCCTTCTCCGGCGCGGGCCGCTCCCGCCCCACCTTCTCGGCCGCCGCGCACCACCAGAGTCCGAGCGCGGGCGCGGCCCGACCGGGAACGCGCCGGCCGAAATCGGCGCCGAGAAGCGGCGGGACGGAGAATGCCGTGCGCGCGCGGTACACGACGCGCTGCGCCCCGTCCCTGGCGACGATCGCGAGCTCGTACGCGCCCGCCTCGGCAAGCTCGTAGGGAAGCGCGACGCCGCCTTCCTTCCGCACGGCGTTCCGGCTCACGCGCCGCTCGCCGCCCGCAGGCCCGTACTCCAGCGCGAACGAGACATCGGCGGGCGCGCGGCACTGGAGCGCGACCTCGTTCGCGCCGCCCGGCACGAGGTCGCCGAGGCTTGTCACGGTCACGTCGAGCGAATTCGACTGCTCCTCCAGGACGAGGAAGGTCGTCCGGCCGCGGCCGGCGGCGCCGGGATCCGCGCCCAGCGCGGCTTCCAGGCCGTAGGCGTGCACCTGGAACGCGCCCGGCCCCCTGTCGCCGCGCGCGAGCCTGACCTCGACGGCGCGCGCCGGGAAGAGCTCGGCAGGCAGCGCGAACTCGGCCGCGCCAAGCTTGTCGATCGCGCCGGCCCGCACCCACGCGGCCCCGTCGCCGCGCGCCTCGACGAGAAGCGTCCCGCCCGTGTGGTAGCCGAGCTGCACCGACACGCGGGCGCCGGCAAACGGCATCGCGCCGAGCTCGTGGCGGTAGCGCACCCAGCTTCCGTGGTCGAAGCACCAGCGGTTCGAGTTGTACCCGCACGCGAAGTCCGCAAGCGGCCGGCTCGCGGCGCCGAACACCGAATCGAACGGCGCGGCGAAGCGGTACGTGCGGCCGGAGATCTCCTCGCCCTCTCCCAGGACGCATCCTCCGACCTTGCGATGGAAGAGCGCCGCCGGTTGCAGCGCCGCGTCGTCGAACGCGACCGCGGCGTCCTTCGTCCACGTGCCGAGGCGGCACAGGAGGCCGCCCTTGTGCGAGGGCGCGACCGGAAACAGGAACTCGCACCGCGTCCATTCCGAGCCGACGTTGACGTCGTGGTTCATGCCCGTGGGGCCGGACACGATGCAGCCGCCGCCCCCGGCCGCCATCTGCTTCGCCCAGAACGAGAAGAGATAGGTCGCGCCGGCCTCGATGCCGCCGGCCTCGCACACCCACGCGCTCGCGTCCTCCTTGCCGCGCGCAACCAGAAGGCAGCCCGCGCCGCCGCGGCCGTCGCCGGGCGCGTACGTCGCGGCGCCGCCCGCCGCGCGCCAGGGTTCCGCCGTCCGGTCGAACGATGGGTTGGGAAGCAGATTCCCCGCCGCCGCGCTCAAGGCGACGAGACCGCCCATGCATGCAATCAACATATCGAACTCTCCTTCCGTCGCCCGCGCGGGCGGAACCGCCCCGCCGAACGCCGGGACGCCGGCGCGCGAGGGCGCGAGAACCGCCGTGTCGGCCCCGGCCGGACGCCTACTCGCGCTCTTCCTCCGCGTCCTCGATCGCATCCTCGATCGCATCCTCGATCGCATCTTCGATCGCATCTTCGCGCGCGTCCGCCGCGGCGTCCTCGTCCGCCTGCTCCGCCGCCTCCTCGCCCCGGCCCGGGCCGGCGCGATCCATGCGCAGGACGCGCGTCCCGGGCGACATGTCCTGGAACAGCGCCACGGTCTCGTGGTGGCAGGTGAAGAGCAGCACCTGGCGATCGCGCGCGAACGCATCGAACACCGCCGCCATGGCGCGCGCGCGCTCGATGTCGAAGTTGACGAGCACGTCGTCCATGATGAGGGGCAGCGTCACGTGCCGCCGCCCGAACTCCGCGATGAGACCCAGACGCAGGCACAGGTAGAGCTGCTCCGCCGTGCCGCGGCTCAGCGCCTCGGGGCCCTTCATCGCCCCCCGCCGGTCGACCACCTTGAGCCCGGTCCCATCCTCCGTCTGCATGATCTTCTCGTAGGCGCCGTCCGTCACGACCGAGAACATCTCCGCCGCCTCGGCGAGCACGGCGGGCTGGCGGCTGCGCGCGAACTCCTCCAGCGTGCGCTCGATGAGCTCGGCGGCGGCCGCCGCCACGCGCCAGCTCCGCACCGCGTGCTCGAGCTCCATCGCGTACGCGGCGCACTCGGTCTCCCGCGCGGCGACGTCGGCCGAGGCCTCCAGGTCGCGCCGCGCGCGCTCCGCATCGCGCGCGCGGCCGAGCGCGGCATCGCGCTCGGCCTCGATCGCCGCGATCTTCTCCTCGGCCTCTTCGAGCGCCGCCTGCCAGCGGTCGACCT
This sequence comes from Planctomycetes bacterium UBA4800, assembly GCA_002402755.1. GTDB lineage: Bacteria > Planctomycetota > UBA8108 > UBA8890 > UBA8898 > UBA8898. Next base: position 5,879 of record DHGK01000097.1, on the reverse strand, counting down.
CGCCCGCGGCGAGCGCCGCGCGCGCCGCCTCGGCGCGCGGCCCGGCGCCGAGGCGCTCCGCGATCTGACGCTCCCGGTCGGCAATGCGGCTCTTGAGCTCGCACCGCGTCTGGAACGCCGCGAGCCGCGTGCGGAACTCCGCCTCGTCCGCCGCGCCGCCCTCGGCGAAGAGCGCGTCGCGCTCCTCCTCCGCCCGGGCGCACGAGCCGCGCTCGATCTCGATCTTCTCGTCCAGCTCGGCGATCGCGGCCGCCAGCGCCGCGAGCTGGGCGCCGAGCTCCTCATCCTCGCGACAGCGGCGCGCGAGCGCGCGGATCTCCTCGGGAAGCCTTTCGGACGGAACCTCGCCGCCGGGCTCGACGCCCGCCGCCGCGCACGCCGCGCGCGCATCCTCCTCCCACGCGGCGATCTCGCGGACCAGCCCATCGCGCCGCCGGCGCGCCTCGTCGCGCGCGGCGATGAGGTCGCAGGCCGCGGCCGCGTCGCGGAAGAAATCGAGCGTCCCCCGCGGCATGAGCGCCTCGGGAAGGTCCCGCTCGCGCTTCCAGCGGGCCCACTCGGCGGCCGCCGCCTTCCGGGCCACCGCGGCGCCCTCGAGCGCCGCCGCGTGCCGCTTGACATCTTCCTCGATCTCCCGCTCGCGCGCCGCGATCTCGCGCACCTGCGCCTGCGCCGCATCGAATCGGGCGCGCGCGGCCCGATCGCGCCCGAGCGCGGCATCCTGCTCCTCGATCGCGGCGAACGTCGCCTCGCCGGCGATTCCGAGCGCGGCCCCGTCCGCGGCGATCGCCTCGCGCAGCGTCCGAAGGCGCGCCGCGCACTCGATTTTGACTCTCGCCAGCTCCTCGCACTCGGCGCCCGCGCGCAGCTCGCGATCGACGCGCGTGCCCTCGGCCGCCAGGACGGAGCGCCGGTACCGCCAGAGAAGGAAGCTCGTCGCCGCGAACATCAGCGCGAAGACGCCCAGGAAGCCCGCTTCGACCGTCTTGCCGATCGAGAGCAGCCACCCCCCCGCCGCCGCGACGAGGAGCGCCATCACGGCGATGCTCGCCACCATGGCCGCGGACGGCGCCGGCGAGGCCGCCTCCCGCACGGCATCGAGCGCCCGCAGCGATTCCTTGAGCGCGCTCTCCTGCGCCTGCACGCGGCTTTCCTCCGCGCCGGCCTCCGCGAGGCGCGCCCGCAGGCCTCGAATCGCCCGCTCGCGCGCATCCAGCAGCGCGGCCTCGGGCGGCGGCGTTTTCTCGATCGACGCGGCGAGGCGCTCGCGCTCGCCGGCGGCCTTGCGGTGCTCGTTCGTCTTGGCGTCGAGCTCGCGGCGCGCCGCATTCGCGCGCTCGTCGTTCTCCGCGAGCACCGCCTCGTGCGCGCGCACCGTTTCCTGCGCCGGAATCGAGCCGTCGACGCGCCGGACGCGGGCCTCGTCCCAGTCCTCGCCGAGCATCCGGAGCTTCTTTGCGAGCGCATCCTCGACCGCGCTCAGGGCCGCCTCGGCCTCGGGGAGGTGCGCCCGGCGGTCGAGATACACGTCCATGGCGCGCACGCAGGCCTCGACGCGCTCGGTGTCCGGCGCCGGCGCGCGCAGGCGCCGGCTCTCCAGCTCGCGCGCCCGCGCCTCCTTGGCGCTGCGCTCGGCGACGAGCTTCTCGCGCCGCTCGACCGCGCTCCGGACCTCCGCGCGCACCGCGGCCAGCCGCGCCGCGGCATCGTCGGGGAAATGCTCGACGGGCTCCAGCCGATCGAGCTCGGCCTCGGCCTCGGCGCGCTCCCGCCACAGAGGCCAGAGATCGACAAGCGCCTGCGCGCCGCGCCGCCGCTCCTCGGCCTCCTCGCGGGCCCTGGCCAGGCCGGCGATCTCCGCGGCGGCCGCGTCTTCCCGGGCGGCGAGCACGGGATACTCGGACGCCGCCGCGCGCGCGGCGGCCGCCTTCCCCTGCGTCTCGATCAGCGCATCCAGGAGCTCCGTGATGAGCGCCCGCGCGCGCGGCCGCAGCAAGGCCGCCTGCCGCTCCTTGAGCGCCTCGATCACCTGGCGCGCCGACGCGCCCGCCCCCGCGATGCCCGCCGAGAAGATGCGGTCCCGTATGCCCTCGGCCTTGAGCGTCTCGAACGAGTGCAGGTCGTGGAGATCGAACGCGAACACCGTGCGGTACAGCGCCGCGTCGACGTAGCCGACGAGGCGCCGCAGGTCGTCTTCCGTCCCCTCCTCGCCGCCGGGCAGCGTGATGCGCAGAGTCTTGCGGTCGCCCGTCTCGCGCGCGATGACGACCTCGCCGTCGGGGCACTCCAGGAAGAGCCGGCCGCCGTGGCGCCCGCCGTTCAGGGGCGGAAACAGCGGCCCGTGGCCGCGGCGCTGCGGGAAGCCGAACAGGACGCCGCTCACGAAGTTGAGCAGCGTGCTCTTCCCGGCCTCGTTCGGGCCGAGGAAGATCGTGAGCCCGTCGCGCAGGTCGCGCATCTCGTAGTCGTGGAAGATGCCGTAGCCGTCGATGTACCAGCCGCTCAGTCTCACGAGTCCGATTCCTCCTCAAGCAGCTCGAGAGCGAGCATCACGGCGCGCTCGAGCTCCTCGGCCTCGGCGCCGCCGTCGAGCTCGGGGATCCTCCCCTGGAGCCGGGCGGCGGGCAGGTTCGCGCAAACATCGCGGAAGAACGCCGCGCGCGACTCCTCGCCCGCACCGATGCGCTCGGCGACCTTCACGAGCTCGGAGAGAAAATCGCCGCGCAGCCGGACCTGCTCGACATCGATGCGCGACCGCGTCGCGTCCTGGATCGACTCCCACCACACGAACGGCTCCATGCCCTTGCACTCGCCGCGGAGGTCCTCGCACAGGGCCTCCACCGCGCCGAGGCGGATGAGATCGCGATGGACGCCGCCGCGGCCCCGCAGCACGGCCCGCACGAGCAGCCCCCGGCCCTCGTGCTCCTTGCGGAGCTGCTCGAGGCGCTGGACGAGCATGCGCCGCAGCGCCGGGAGATCCGCGAGCGTGCTCACGTCGACGAACGACACGGCGAACCTGACGCGATCGAGCGGCGCGAACTCGACCCGCACGACCTGGCTGCCGTCGACCTCCACGACAACGGCGCCCTTGGCGCCGCACTCGCTCGGCTTGGGGCTCCGGCCCTGGAGGTTGCCCGGGTAGACGATCCAGGGGCCGCCCTCGCACAGGAACTCGCGCTTGTGCACGTGCCCGAGCGCCCAGTAGTTCATGCCGGCCTCCTGGAGGTCGCGCACGGTGGTCGGGCAGCAGCTCTCGTGCTCGGTGTTCGCGCCCGCGGAGCAGTGCAGCAGCCCCACGTGGAACCCCGGCGCCGACGCACGCGTGAAGCGCGCGGCCAGGTTCTCGCCGGCCGTGCGCTGCGAGAAGCTGATGCCGTGGACGGTGGCGAGGTGCACGCCCCCGCGCTCGACCGCCGCGGATGCGACCGTCTCGTGGCCGAACACCGTGACGCCCTCGGGCCAGGACTTGACGGCCGACCAGCCCTCCGGCGGGTCGTGGTTGCCGTTGATGATGAAGGTCTTGATCCCGCGCGCGCTCAGGCGCTCCAGGCCCCGCAGCATGCGGAGTTGCGCGCGCACGCCGCGCACGGACCCGTCGTAGTTGTCGCCCGCGAGGAGCACGAACGCCGCGTCGTTGCGGATCGCGCAGTCGACCAGGCCGTCGAAGGCGTCGAGCGACGCGTCGCGAAGCTGCGACGCGATCTCGGGCGACACGCGCGCGATCCCCTCGAAGGGAGTGTCAAGATGCATGTCGGCGGCATGAATGAAGCTGAAACCCACTCCGCCTCCTCTCCGGCCGCGCCGGGCGCGCGATCGCGCGGCACGGCGTACTCCTTGACCGGCGCCGGGCGCGCACGCGGATTCGTGCACGCCGTCCCGTGTCAATACGCCGCACATCGGCCCCGGCGCTCCTGAATGCGCCTGAACCGCAGTATACACCGGCACGGCACGGTTGCAAGAAGGCGCGCGCCGTGTTGCCGGCCCCACGCTCCGGGTCTACAATCGCCCCGGCGCATGAGAGGAACGGCACGATCATGAGAAAGCTCCTCGGCCTCGGCATCGCGCTCGCGGTGCTCGCGGCGGTCATGATGATTCCCGTAGGAGGCGGCACGATGACCCCGAGCGGCTCGGCTCCCAGAGTTCCGTCGATCGATCTTTCCGCGTTTCCGGCGACGCCCCCCAGGGCCGGGCTGCGGCTCCTCTTCATCCATCACTCCTGCGGCGGGCAGCTTCTCGCCGATCCCGGCGAGCGCGCCGGCGAGAACTGCATCTACGCCACGCACCCGAACGGCGGCGGGCTCCGCGGCCTGCTCGTCAGCCAGGGCTACGAGGTCCACGAGGCTTCTTACGGGAGCGAGATCGGCGACAGGACCGACATCTTCGACTGGCCGCCGAAGTTCGGCGGTATGATGGAGAAGATCCTCGCCTGCGATCGGCAGGACACGGCCTATGCGGCCGGGCAGCGCAACGACATCGTCGCGTTCAAGCCCTGCTTTCCGAACAACAACTTCACGGGGCGCGGGACGCCGCCCGGGAACCCGGCCGGCCCCGAGCTCACGGTCTGGAACGCGAAGGCCGCGTACGCGGCTCTTCTGCCCGAGTTCGCGAAGCACCCNNCCCGAACCGCTCTGGAAGGCCCTCGCGCGGGTTGTTCTCAAGCGGCCGCGGAGCAAGCCGTCGGCAAGCGGCCCCCTGGCGCGCGAGTTCAACAACTGGCTCGCGACGCCTGACGGCTGGCTCAAGGACTACGGCGGCAGGAACGTCGTCGTCTTCGACTATTACGACATCCTCACCGCCGAGGGGAAATCCGACTATGCGGAGTACCCGACGGGCGGCGGCGGCGACAGCCACCCGAGCTGCGAGGGCAACACGAAGGCCGCGCAGGCCTTCGTGCCGTTCCTGAACCGGGCGGCGCGCCGGGCCGGGCTCTGACCGCGTCCGGGGGGGACGGAAGGACGATGCCACAAAGACTCGAAGACACCACGGATCGGGGGTGAATCGCCGCGTGCTCGGGATACACCCGAGACCCTTCGTGTCTTCGTGGCTATCTCGTCTTTCATTCGCGCCGGCGGGCCGGGAAACAACGCCACCTTGCCGCGCACCCGGGGTTTCACCGGGAGGCACGGCTGCGGCCGCACCGAGCGGCCGGCGTGTCTGCAAGCAAGCTGCCGACGAGGCGGAATCCGTCCGATCGGCCCCCCGCCGCGCTGCGGCGCGCGACCGGGGGCGCGAGCGCCGTCACAGGGGCTCGAGGCACGCCGCGACAGGAGATTCTCACATGCGCAAGATGTTGTTGCTCGGCGCGGCATTCGCGTTGCTGGTTGTGTGTGCGCCCGCGGCGCTCGGCGCCGAGGAGGGGAGAGGACGCGGCGGCGAGGGCGCGCGCGGAGGTTTCGCCGGCCGCGGCATGGAAGCCTTGCCGGACATCCAGGAAGAGTTCAAGGCGCTCGACGCCGACGGCGACGGCCTCCTGTCCGTCAGAGAGTACGCACGGAGCATAATGATCCGCCGCGAGTTCATGGCGTGCGACAAGGATCGCGACGGCAAGGTGACCAAGGACGAGTTCACTTCGTTCTCCTTCGCCTCGATGCCCGGCGCACAGAGCCGGTTCAACCCCGAGAGCATGCTGGAGCGCCTCGATGCCGACAAGAACGGCGAGATCACCGAGGCCGAGGCGGGCAACGCCTGGCGCATGCTGAGCCGCTCCGATGAGAACCAGGACGGCAAGGTCACCAAGGCCGAGCNNCGCCGCGCCGAGGAGTTCGGCCGGCTCGACAAGAACGGCGACGGCACGCTTTCCTTCGCGGAGATGCTCGGCCGCCTGCCCGCCGTGCGCGGCGACGCGCCCAAGGCCGCCGGCGAGACGCCGAGGGCGCCGG
>DHGK01000337.1 GCA_002402755.1 Planctomycetes bacterium UBA4800 | reverse complement strand
CGGCCGGCGGCCGCATGACTACGGATTCACCGAATATGTACGTTGCGCGCGAAGGCCGGACGCCGAGGAGACAGCCGGCAGGAGTTTCCTGAGGATGGCGTAATTTCTTTTTAATTTTGTGGTGGCGGACGCTTTCATTTTAGGGGAAGATCATGGTAGTATTCCGGCATGGCATCTGTCGTCGTCCCGTAAAACAACTCACTAAGTGCGGTGGAGGTGTGCATGAGCGAACGAACGGAAAGCAAGCTCCTCATCGTCGAGGACGAGGAGAGCCTGCGCGAGTTTCTGCGCGCCGGCCTCACCGAGCGCGGCTTCAAGGTCGACCTGGCGGTCGACGGCAAGGAAGGCCTTGCGCGCGCGAAGGCGGGCAAGGGCCGGTACGCCGTCTACATCCTCGATATCGTGCTCCCGAAGATGGACGGCCGCGACATGGTGAAAACCCTGCGCGGGGCCGGAGATGAAACGCCGGTCCTCTTCCTGACCGCGATGGACAAGATCGAGGACCGCGTGATGGGGCTGGAGATCGGCGCGGATGACTACGTCGTCAAGCCGTTCGCGCTCGAGGAACTGGTGGCGCGCCTGCACGCGCTCATCCGCCGGTCGCACATCGAGGGCGAGCTGTCGATCAAGTGCGGCGATCTCTCGGTCGATCGCGTGGAGCGCAGGGTCCTGTACAAGGGCAGCCGCGTCGACCTGACGCAGCGCGAGTACCAGTTGCTCGACTACTTCATCCGCCACCGCGGCGAGGTGCTGAGCCGCGAGCAGATCTCGCGCGACGTGTGGGGGCTGACGTACACCGGCGAGTCCAACTTCGTCGACGTCTACGTGCGGCACCTCCGCCAGAAGATCTGGGACAAGGAAGAGTCCCAGATCCGGACCGTCCGCGGGCGCGGCTACCTGATCAGCGAGGGGACCGGCGACGATTCGGACTGAGCGGGCGCCCGGCGCGGGCGCGACGGCGGGATCCGCTGCGGTCGCGGTTCGTCAGCGCAGATAGGGCTCGATCGCCGGCGCGAGTTTCCGGTACGCGGCGGGATCCTTCGCTTCCGTGTCGGCCATGAGGCGTCGCAGATCCTGCCAGAGCGCCGGCGAGGCGCTCTGCAGGCGCGCGAAATCGTCGGGCCCGAGCACCTGGAAGTACCGCAGCGCCTTGTCCGGCTCCCCGAGCGAGGCCCACAGCATGGCGGGGTAGATCGCGTCCTGGGGCTTCAGGAACTCGTCGGCCGTCGTCCTCGCATCGGCGTCCTTGCCGGTGTGAAGCTGCGCCATGGCGAGGAGGTACAGCGCCTCCGAGCGGTTGTCGGCCTGGTCGACGGCATTCTGGAGCAGCACGATCGCATCCTTGTAGTCCTGCTGCGCGGCCAGGATGCGCGCCTTGAGGACCTGATAATCCGCCGTGCGGCGGGTGCGGCCCGTGTCGCGCGCCTGGGCGATCGCCCCGTCGGCGTACCGGAGCGCGTCCTTCGGGCGCCCCCACGCGAGATAGAACTCGGCGATTCCCGCGAGGTACTTGGGCTTGTCCTTGCCGCCCTTGGCCACGGCGTGCATGAGGTGGGGCTCGGCCTTCGCGTGCTCGCCCTTCTTGACGAGCAGCATGCCGTACGCGAACTGCGCCTTGGCCAGATCGGGGGCGAGCTCGATCGCGTGCGCGTACTCGGAGAGCGCGGCATCCTCCCGTGAGAAATCATCGAGGAACTTGGCGAGCTCGTAGTGCGCCGCGGCCTTGGCGGCATCGTCGCGCGCCGCGTCGATGGCCTGGCGGAAGGCCCGCTCGGCCTCCTCGTGGCGGCGGAGATCCGCGAGCGCCTTGGCCTTGCCCATGAGAAGCTGCGAGCGGTCGAAGAGCCCGGGCCCGTGCCCCAGGAGATCGAGGTACACCGCCAGGCGCTCGTCGTGACGGTCGAGCTGGTTGAGGCAGTCGGCCTTGAGCAGCATGGCCTCGGGCCAGTCGGGCGCATCGGACGGCACCTGGTCCGCAAGGGCCATGCATTCGGGCCACGCGCCGAGCGCGAAATGCGCCCGGACGCGGTCCAGCAACGTCTCGTGCGACAGCAGAATGTAGCCCAGGCCGGCCATGGCGATGAGGCCGAGGAGCACCGCCGCGGCGAGCGTTGCGGCGAGCGCGGGGCTTCGCGTGCTCCACAGCACGAGCCTGCGCCACGGGCCGGCGGCCCCGGCGAGCGTCGGCCGGCGCCGGAGGAACCTGCGCAGGTCGTCGGCGAAATCCTTCGCCGAGGCGTAGCGCACGCCGGGGTCGCGCGCGAGCGCCTTGGCGATGATGGCCGAAAGCTCGCGCGGGACGGCGGGATTCTTCTCGTGCGCGGGCTGGGGAGTCTCGGTGAGCACCTTGCGTCTGAGGTTGTGGTAGTCCTCGGCCACGAACGGCGGCCGGAGGGTCGCCCACTCGTACAGGGACGCGCCGAGCGAATACACATCGGTCTGGGGGCCGATCGCGCCGCGGCCGGCATCGAGCTGTTCGGGGCTGGCGTACAATGGCGTCCCCAGGGCGCCCGACGCCGCCTCCTCCTCGTGCGGCCGCTTGCGGATCTGCGCCGTGCCGAAATCGAGCAGGCAAAGGCGGCCCTCGTCGTCGAAGACGAGGTTGGACGGCTTGACGTCCTGGTGGATCACGCCCTTCTCGTGCGCGTAGTGAAGCGCATCGGCCACGCCGGCGAGCTTGGCGGCGGCATCGAAGCACTCTTCGCGCGAGGGCGGCGCCGGCGCCGGCGCCGGCTGCGCGGAGGAAGGGCGCTCGGCGGAAGGCTCGTGCTGCTGCGCCATGATGGCGTCCATGCTGGACGTGAAGTGCGAATCCTCGAGCTCGCGCGGGAGCGGCATGCCGCCGCGCTCCGCAATGACGTCGGCGAGCGAGCGGCCGCCCATGAGATCCATCGAGAAGTAATGGAGGTCGCCGTCCTGTCCGGCCTCGTGCACGGTGACGATGTGGGGATGGCGGAGCCGGGCCACGGCCATGGCCTCGGTGCGGAAGCGTTCGATGGTCTCGCGATCGGGAAAGAGGCTGGCGGGGAGCACCTTGAGCGCGACCTCGCGGTTCAGGCTGATCTGGCGGGCCTCGTAGATGATGCCGAAGGCCCCGCGCCCGATCTCGCGGGTAAGACGGTAGTCGCCGATTCGCTCGCGCCACTGTTCAGTCATGGTCCTCTCGGCGCAGCCCCCACGAGAATGGTACGCCGTTATCGGAAAAACGCCAGGGGCGGCGGAGCGGTCGGAGGCGGGAGCGATCAGGGAAGCAGGCGGGCTTCCGCGAGCGCCGTCCGCCAGCGCTCGATCCAGTAGTCGCGCGAGCGGACCGTGCCGTCCGGGTTGAAGTAGATGTCCAGGCCGGTGGCCTTGAGGAGCCCGTCGCGGGCGACCAGCCTCACGTTGCGCTCCTCGTCATCGAGCGCCCGCCAGAGCGCCTGGACCGCCGATGGATGGCGCGTCTCGGCGATGATCCTGAGCGCGTTGCAGCGGATGAGCCATTCCGGACGGCGCGTGTACGGGAGCACGGGGCCCACGACCGCCGGGCCGAGCGCCTTCAGGTGGCGTTCGGCCTGGATCCGGTACTTGTGGCTCGTGCGGCCGAGGTGATACAGCCAGTACTCGATGGTCTCCCGCAGCTCCTCGGGCACGGGCGGGGGAGCGAGGCACGGGGCGGCCTCCTCGGCGGCGGGCGCCGGCGGTGCGGGAGGCTCGGGCGCCTTCGGCTCCGCCTCGACGGGTTCCGCGGCGCGAGGGGCGGGCAGGGCGATGACGCCCTCCTCGGCGCGGATCCCGGCGATGCGGTCGCGCGCCAGCGAGAGCTTCCCGATGTCTCCGATGGCAAGCACGATGTGCGCGGAGTCTTGCGCGACCAGCGTGCCGCGAATGATCGCGCCGTTATTCAGCGCAACGGCGTGCGTCGTCCTGATCCCATCGCCGGCGGGCTCGCCGGCGGCGGCCGCGCACGCGAACGATCCGAGCAGGAGAACAGCCGCAATCGAGCAGTGCTTCATGGCAACCTCGCCCTTTTCTGCAGCCGGACGCGTGCGTTCCCCCGCCCGCGCTGCACCGTCCCGCGTCCCCATGGAAGGCCTCCAGGGTCGATGGTAAGGGCCGCGGCGGCGTTTGTCTACTGGCCTGTCAGGGGCGGCCGCCGATCGCGGCGAGGGCGCGGCGGAGGGCGTCATCGGGGACGGGCGAGGTGCGTTCCCTGACGCGCCCGATGGCGTCCAGGAGCACGAAAAGAGCCGCGCCGCCCCGCGCCTTCTTGTCGGCGCGCATCAGGTCCAGGACGGCCGGAATCGAGAAATCGCGCCGCGGGGGCATGTCGAGGGCGTCGAGCAGCGCGGCGGCGGCGGCGGCCTCGCCGGGGGCCATGCCGGCGCACTCGACGCTCAGGCCCAGGGCCGCGCGGATGCCCAGCGCCACGGCCTCGCCGTGGAGAAGCTCCCAGCCGGAGAGCGCCTCGATCGCGTGGCCCGCCGTGTGCCCGAAATTGAGAATCTGCCGCAGGCCGTCCTCGGTCTCGTCCGCCGCCGCGACCTCGGCCTTGATCGCGCAGCTCCGCAGGAGCAGCCGTCCGAACGCGTCCGGGTGCGCGCCGGGGGCCAGGAGGGCGGCAAGCTCGTCCCCGAGCGCCGTGAAGAGCGCGCGGTCCCGGATCAGGGCGTGCTTCACGATCTCGACCAGACCCGCGCGGATCTCGCGCGGCGGCAGGGTCGCCAGGAGGCCCGGATCCATGAACACGGCGTCGGGCTGGTGAAACGCGCCGATCATGTTCTTGCCGGCGGGCACATCGACGCCGGTCTTGCCGCCGATGGAGGAATCGGCCATGGCGAGGACCGTCGTGGGGATCTGGACGTACGGGACTCCGCGGCAGAAGGTCGCGGCCGTGAAGCCGGCAAGGTCGCCGGTGACGCCTCCGCCGAGAGCCGCGACCACGCTGTCGCGGCCGAATCCGCAGGCGAACATCTCGTCCTCGATGCGTTCCTTCGAGGCGCGGCACTTGGACGCCTCCCCCGGCGGGAACGTGAAGAGCCGCGCATTCAGAGCCCTGGCCTCGCAGGCGCGCAGGAGTCCGTCCGCGTAGAGGGCCGCGACGGCGGCATCGGCAATCACTGCGACCCTGCGCCCCGGCCATGTCGCGGCAATGAAGCCGGCGGCCTCGCCGAGCAGGGCGGCGCCGGAGAAAACCCTGGTCCTGACGGGGCCGCGGGGGAAGGTGAGCGTCAGTTCCTGCATTCGGTCGGGCCTCCGATCCTGCCGAAAGCATACCAAGGGCGCCGTCCGGATGAAAGCGCCTCGGCCCCGTCGCGGCGCGGCGGACTGCCGCCGGCGCAATCCCCGCGCCATTCTCGACAGGCTCGTTGCGGCCTTCGATGCGCATGTTATACTCTCAACAGGCATGGTTCTCGGAACTCGCGCCGGACGGCCGTGCAGGATCGCGGGAGAGCGGCGAAGAGGGATCGACCACACGTGGCGGCTGCCTTCAGAGTGCTCACAGTGGTTTTCTCGTGCGCGTGCGCGTGCGCGGCCGACATCCCGGCGCAGGCGGAGTCCAACCATGCCGTGCTGGCGGCCGAGTTGCAGGCTGAGATCCAGAAGGCGCAGCCGGACCGGTACCTGCTCCTCCTCCAGGCGTGCATCGACAACGCGGTGAAGTACGCCGCCGAGAAGAAGTGCAAGCCCGAGGAGAATCCCTTCCACCTCCTGCTCGTCTCCTGTGCGGGGCCGGAGCAGCCGGCGCAGCTTCGCATCGCCGTCGTGAAGGCCGTGACGAGCATCGTGCCGGGCGGCAGCGTCTACCTTGACGGCGTGCGTATGCTGTTCCCATGGCTGGGAACCGAGACGGAGAGGTTCAGGACCGTGCTGCGCGACGGCCTGCTCGCGGCGGTGTCGTCCTCGCCGAACGAGTTCACGGCGCAGCTCGAGAAGCTCCTCACGGGGACCGAGGCGTCCCGCCCGCAAGTCGAGGACGCGGGCTACATCCTGTGGGCGCGGGATCCGGCCAGGACGGTCGATTGCCTGATCGAGGGGCTGACGGCGCGCGAGAAGGCCGGCCGCGACGCCGCCGCGCACCACTGGGTGCTCGCCGACTACCTGCACCACCGCGAGGCGGGTGCGGAACCGTGGGACAAGTACTGGCGCGAGAACCGCAGCGCCCTGCCGGCGCTGCGCGAGACGCATTTTCTCAGAGCGCGGGTCATCGAGGAGGTGGTCGCGCTGTGGGACGAATGCTGCCAGGCGCTGCGGAACTCGGTTGGCGATGAGGCGTCGGCAGCGGCCCACTGGCAGCTCGGCCGGCGCGGGATCGACTCGCCCTGGGCCGCGGTGCGCGAGCGGGCGTGCCGCGAACTTGCCGTGCTGTCGGCCAAGGCCGGCCCGGATGCGAAGAAGAAGGCGCTCCTGGAGGCGCAGATTCCCGTGCTGCTCGATGTGCTCGGCGCGGGGGCTGCGCCGCGCTACGAGCCCCTCGCGGTGCGCATGGAGGCGCTGCGGGCGCTCGAGACGCTGCGCCCGGTCGCCGCGGGCAACGAGGCCGTTGCGAAATTCCTGAGCGATGCGGTCGCCAGGGGCGCGCACGAGCGCCCGTTCCGGATCGGCGCCCTGAAGGCCGCGGGAGAGCTCGGCATGGAGGCGCTCCGCGGGCCGATCTGCCGGATCGTGCTCAAGGGGACGGACGAGGCGGGGCTCGACGTGCTGGCCGCGGCGCTGGCCGCGCTCGGGAAGATCGGGTTCATCGCCGACGGACTCGATGTGGAGCTTACCCACGGGCTCGTCGACGCGCTCTTCGACCTGCATGCGCAGGAGGAGAACCGGCCGGGCGCGGATGCCGAGGCCTTCCGCCAGGTGCTGGTCCGGACCCTCGGCAAGATCGGCGGCCAGACGAACCGCGTCGACGACGTCAAGGCGTTCCTGCGCAAGCTGCTGGAGAAGACGCTCGACAAGAATCCCGCGATGGCGGTCTTCGTGATCAACGCCTTCGGCGAGCTGAGCGACAAGGACCTCCTGGCCGATCTCTCGGCCGTGATCGCGCAGCGCACGAAGCTCAGCCCGAACGTCGTCCAGGCGGCCGTCAACGCCGTGTGGATCATCGGGAGCTCGAAGAAGCCCGAGGCGCTCGATCGCGCGGCCGGGGTGTATGCCGCGTACCTCGAGGCCGGCGATGCGGCGTTCACCGAGACGCTCACCCAGAAGGTCGTCTTCCTGTGCCGCGGCTCGATCGCGAACACCGGCGTCGTCGCGTTGGAGCTGGCGCGCCAGAAGCGCTTCAAGTCGGCGGTCGACATCCTCGGCGGCGACGACATAGCGAAGCTCAGGCAGGCGGTGCTGCTCGACGGTACGGAGAAGGATGTCGAGAACCTGTGGAAGGTCGAGCGCGTGTACCTGGCCGCCCTGGAGGCCCTGGAACAGTTCGACCTGTGCGCGGCGGGGATTCAGAAGCTCGAGACTTCGAAGCGCGCGGCGGAGTTCGCGGTCATCGCGGGGAAGGACACGCTCAAGCAGCAGGCCGAACGCGTGAAATCCAAGAAGGAGTTCCTGGTGGCCGTGGCGGGCGGCAAGGCCGCCGAGATCGCGGCGGCGTTCAAGGCGCTCATCAAGGCCGATGCGAGCGTCGTGCCCTGGGGGCTCGGCAAGATCGCCGAGAGCAGCGCCGCCGCCGCGGTGAACGACCTGCTCGCCAAGGATCCCGAAATGCCGGAGGCGGTGCGGGAGAAGATGGCACCCAACCAACAATAGGGCGTTGGGACAAGGGGCGATGGACCGGACAGTGCGTGTTCGGGCGCGTGCCCTCGCGTTGG
>DHGK01000084.1 GCA_002402755.1 Planctomycetes bacterium UBA4800 | reverse complement strand
GCCCCAGCGCGATCAGCCACGACTGAAGCCGCGGCAGGAGCATGTCGCCCACGACGCTGCTCTGCTCCCAGGCATCCTCGACGGCCTTGATGCGCGATGCCGGCGGCAGAAGCTCGATCGCGCTCACGGCGCCGTTCACCGCCTTGACGCGGTCCCAGCCCGGCGCCAGGGCACGCAGGCTCTCGCCGAGCGACGACACCCGCTCAGGGTGCTTGAAGGCGGCGCAGAGCTGCGCCAGCGGCACGGACGCGATCACCGCCAGGAACAGCGCCGCCATCGCCGCGCGCGTCCCGGGCGAGAACTCGGTCGTCCCGAGCTCGCGCGCAGCCTGCTGCTCGCGCGTCACCTTGGCCGCGATCTTCGCGGTCGAATGCGCTTCGATCGGTTTCACGGTCTCGGCTCAGAAGATGAAGTAGATGAACGGGTTGTACGACTGCGCGAAAAGGAGCGCCACCGACGCGATGAGGACGGCGCAGGCCCACACCGCCTTGGGCCACGTCAAGCGGCGCGTGATATCCCATGACTGCGGCGCGACCCACACGCCGAGTCCGGCCGCCGCGAACCAGATCAGGTAGTACGGCTGTCCGATCAGACCGGAGAGCAGCCCCGCGGCGGGATCGCCTCCGATGCCGAAGAGATTCCCCAGGAAGCGCACGGCGGACGGCAGGTCGGCCGCGCGGAAGAAGACCCATGCCAGGCAGACGACCGCGAACGTGATGCCGGTGCGAAGCGGCCTCGGCAGCGCCGCGTAGAAGCTCCTCTTCCCCAGCAGCCGCTCCGCCGCCAGCCACGCCCCGTGGATCCCGCCCCAGATGATGAAGTTGAAGCTCGCGCCGTGCCAGAGCCCGCCGAGCAGCATCACCAGCATCAAGTTGATGTACGTGCGCGACTCGCCTCGGCGATTGCCGCCGAGCGGCACGTAGAGGTAGTCGCGCAGCCAGCTCGAGAGCGAGATGTGCCAGCGCCGCCAGAAGTCGGTGAGCGACTCGCTCCGGTAGGGCGAATCGAAGTTCTTGGCGAAGACGAATCCCAGCATCAAGCCCAGGCCGATCGCCATGTCCGAGTAGCCCGAGAAGTCGAAGTAGATCTGGAAGGCGTAGGCCGCCAGGCCGTACCATGCGTCGAGGGCCTCGGCGCTGCCGGCGTTGAACACGGTGTCCGCGATCTTCCCGCAGCCGTTGGCAAGGAGCACCTTCTTCCCCAGGCCCAGCGAGAACATGGCGGCGCCGCGGGCGAACTTGTCGAGCGTGAGCCGGCGGTGCTCGATCTGTTCGGCCATGAACGAGAACTGCAGGATCGGCCCGGCCACCAGGTGCGGATACATGCAGACGAAGCACGCGAAATCGCCGAAGTGCTTCATGGCCTTGGCGTCGCCGCGGTACACATCGATCGTGTACGAAAGCGACTGGAACGTGTAGAAGCTGATCCCGAGCGGCAGGACGACGCGGAAGAAGCTCTCCCACTGCGCCTGCGGCCAGCCCAGCGCCGCCACGAGCGCATTGTAGCTCTCGATGCCGAAGTTGAAGTACTTGAAGAACCCCAGCGACGCCAGGTTCGACGCGATCGAGAGGACGATCGCCCAGCGCTGCGAGGGCGAGCGCGCCGCATCGCGCGGCAGCGCCGCGAGCGGCTCGCGCCAGACGCTCCAGAGCCGCCACGTGCCGTGCGCGATGATCACGCTCGCCAGCCAATCCACGAACGTCGTGGCGGCCATGAGGAAGATGAACTTCGGGTTGGCCCAGCCGTAGAAAACGTACCCGAGCAGAATCAGCGCGTAGTTCAGCGTGCGGTTGCCGGCCCGCGCGATCAGGTAGTAGACCGCCAGCGCCACGGGCAGGAAGTAGAAGATGAAGAGGTAGGAGCTGAAGACCATCAGCGGCCTCCGGCCGGGTCGAGCAGCCGCGGCCTCACGCTCGTCGCCTCGCCGGCCGCGAGACCGGCGCTCGCGGCGCGCCGCGACGGAGGCCGCCCGCCGGCGCCGGCAGGATCGCTCCCGTGCGCGTGCGTCTCGGCGAGCGCGTAACGGCCGTCATCGTTCCACGTGGACGTACGCCGCAGCGCAAGAACAGCCCTCACACGATCTACCTTCTGGACTTGGCGGACGAAGGCCCGCCCTCCACCCAGGAGTGTGACTTCCAGCATTGCGGACCGTCCGCCGAAACCTGAACCCAGGCCTCGATCGCGGTGAACTTCGCATCGAACCGCCCCATCCAGATATGGGCGTCGGTCCCGGCCGGCGCCACGAGCGTGAGAAAGCGGGGATGCGTGCTCCACCGCGTGAGCCAGGTGTTGCGACCCTTCTCGGCCACGCCGGGCATGCCGGAGACCTTGATCTTCCGGGGCCTGGCGCCGCCCTCATCGCACATGGTGATCGTATGGTGGTCGCCGTCCAAACGGAACAGGCGGTAGGAATTGTCGGGAGCCCCGCCCGGAAAGCAGCCGTTCCCGACGGGCTTGAAGACTGACTTGTCCTGGTCGACCTTCCCCTTGGCGTCGAACGCGAACTTGAGCTGCCCGATGGTGTTGAACGTCGGGGCAAAGCAGGCGTGCGAGCCGTCCGCCGAGAACATGAGGAACTCGTGGCTCGTCGTGCGGTCCCAGAACAGCTCCCGCTCCTCGGGCTTGTCGATCGGGAACCGGTAGACCTTGTCGCGCCCCGCATCCCAGGCGCGCTGCCGATCCCCGCCCGCGCCGCAGTCGTTGACGTAGACCCAGTCGCGTTTGGTCTTGGGATCGTTCCAGACCGCGATCGGATAGCAGTCGGGGCCGGTGGTAAGCGTGGCGACCGCCTTGCTCTCCGTGTCGTACAACTTGAGCACGCGGTCCGCGTCCGTCTTGCCCGCCAGGGCCACGATTCGGAGACCGTCCGGCGTCAGCCACGCCTGCTGGCCTGGAAAGGGCACTTCGACAACGGCGTCCTCGCGCGTGTCGTAGTACTGGATCAAGGGGACGCCGTCCTTCTCCCCCTGGTTCCACACCACCTTCGCCCGGCGGCCTCCCGTCAGGCCGAGCAGCCGCTGCTTCACGCTCTTCGTCTCCGCGGCGGCCAGGCCTTGACTCAGCGACCCTGCGAGCCAGAGGCCGGCTGCCAGCGCCGACAAGGTCATTGCGAAGTTCGTCCGTCTGAGTGCGCATGTCATGGTGAGCTGCCCTCTGAGCCTCCGGCGAGCCGTGATCCCGTGACCGATTGCCGCAGCCGATCGATCTACGATACCGGACGCGCCATCCTATCGCAAGCGAGGCGCACGCCGCTCCCCGGCCGAGACATCGCTCCCCATGACGCCGGCGTCCTATCCGATCTCTGGGGTTCCCCATAAACGCGAAACAGCCCCGGGACAACGCCCATGGCTGTTCTTCTCTGGTAACGGGGGCTGGATTCGAACCAGCGACCTCCTGGTTATGGTAGTCTACTAATGTGCTTCAACTATGAACATGACCACTGAGAGCGTTAGAAACTGACCCACCCTGGCGGCCAGACGGGCCGTGCAGCCGGCGTTTCGAGCGCGCCACGCCGCGGTTGAACGGCGCCAAGGGCACGACGACATCGGCTTGAGCGCTGCGTCCCCCGGCCTCACCCGGGATGCTTCAAGAACTCCCGCGTGGCTGTTGACGGCCGAGGAGTATCCACCGCGTCGGCCGAAACCGAAGCGCTACCGCTCAACGATCGAGTGGAACCAGATGTATTTCTCCCTTGCCGGCCGCGAATTCCCTCGACTGGTACCCTTCCTTCGTGACACGCAGGCGTGCTTCGGCCAAACCGGCATCCAGCGACAACCGGAACCACGCATCAGCGTCCATGTCCGCCAGGATTTCTCCCCCGCCTTCCCGGTCCGCGCTCACGACAGCCCCGCGCAGGGCAGTGCCGTCTGCCGCGTCTATCACGCATCCCAGAATCGCATTCGGGATCGACGGTCTCATGATGACAGGGCAGTATTTCACGTACGCCTCAGGATTCCTCAACCTTACCTCGCCGCCGTCCGGAAACGCGCATACGATCTCAGAGTGCAGCTCCAGCCCCGGCAAGCTGTAAACCACCAATTGCCCCTCTCCTCCTTCGTCCGTCCGGCACCAGGCGTTCGGTGGCGGAGGGAAGCCGCCACTGACTCCAATCCCCGAATCCGGTGCACCTTCTCCAAACGCGTTACGGTAGCTGACGCCCGCGCCGGGAACCGCAGCGCCGGCCCAATCTTCGGTCTTGAACTTGAACTTCATACCCATTGTCAAGCTCAGACGGATGATAGCGTCCGTCCCCTCCCCGAACGGAGCCTCCCCGGCACACGCTCCAACGCCCCATCGAATCCATATTGCTCGCGCTATGTCCGCATCTGCCGGCAACCACGACACGAACAGTTTTCCCACGACAATCGAGAAAGCCCTGGGGCCGAGATCGTCCTGGAAGTGCTCGGCGACTTCGGAGCAGAAGCGGCCCAGCGACATGCCTGCCCTCTTCCTCAGCCACTTCTCCGCCCCGCTCCCGCGGCGGACATCGAGAAACAGACCGTTGGATCCTGTCATCTCCCCCCCGGGGATCTGCATCTCGATCAGCACCGTCTTTCCCATGTCCGCCTGAAGCTGCAACCCCTGGCTCTTCTTGTCGAGCACGACCTCGCCTAGTGCTCTATGCTCATCGAACAGCTCCATATGACCTTCCGCCCACCCCATTCTCCCGACTTCCACTCGATACGTGCCGAACCCGACGCCCGACAGGCGGAAACTCCCATCATCCCGGGTATAGGTCCTCTGCGCGAGCTCCCGCCCCTTCTCCCCGAGCCCGGCGGGAGTGAACACGAGTTCCGCGTAGCTCACAGGCGCTCCCTTCGGATCTGTGAGGATCCCTTGCCAGACAGCGCTGCTCCGCAAGTGTAAGTCCCTTTCGGCGTTGTATATACCCGGCACCGTCTCGAACCTCTCGGTCACGGGCAAGGCGCCGTCGCAGGAGATGACCGCCGAAAAAGACTCGTCGCCGAACGTCGGACGAGAGAAGGCTCCCCCGGCATCGGTCTCAAGGTCCAATGCGGCCTTCCAGCCGTTGTCATAGCTGATCTTCATGACAATGGTACGATTCGCCGCCAGCACGTCATCGATGAACACACGCCCCGCTATTCTGTAACGAGGTTCGCGTCCCAGGACGACGGTCACTGCGACCTCCTTCTCATTGGGCGCAATGCGGAAACAACTCTCACCGTCTATGTGATACGCCGCGCTTGAGACCTCGGCACAATAGTCGCCGGGGGCGACTTCATCGAAGGCGAAGAAGCCATCGGCGGTCTTCCTCTGATCGACGAGCCTCCGCGCGCCTTCCACGAC
>DHGK01000389.1 GCA_002402755.1 Planctomycetes bacterium UBA4800 | reverse complement strand
GAACGCGCGCACGGGTTTCCCGGCGAGGGATTCGGGGAGCGCGAGCGCGACCTCGATCGGCAGATCGCGGCGCTCGACGCCGCCCGCCTTGATCTTGAAAGCCAGGCGATGCGTTGCCGTCTTGTCCGCCCACGGCGTCTCGGGCGCGAACGGCGCGGGCTCGGTCTTCGCCGGGCGCGTTCGCCGAGAGAAGTGTTCGGGAAGCGCGAGGCCGATCTCGGCGGGCGCCGGCATCGGCTCGCCCGCCTCGAGCGCGGCGGCCGCGGCATCGAGCTTGGCGGCGAGCGCCGCGTAGCGCGCGGCGGCGGCCTGGTAACGCTTGAGGCTCCAGTCGAGCGCATAGGGCTTGTTCTCCTCGAGCCAGAGGCGCTTCCATTCCTCGGCGAGGGACTCGACCGCCAGGCGGTGCTTCTCGACGAGCGCGCGCGCCTTCGCGAGCTCGCCGGGCGCCGCGGGCGCGGGTGCGCCGGCCGCGCGCACGCAGTGCTCGGCTGCGGCCAGTCCGTCCAGCATGCGGTCCGCGATGAGCTGCATGCGCCGCGCGCCGAAGAGGAAGTACGGCAGGAGCTCCTTGCTGGCGGAGGCGGCGCGCGCGCAGCGCTCCAGCCGCTCGATGGCCGGATCGGCGAGCGCCTTCAGCCTCTCCGCCGAGCGCCTGATCGTTGCGGCCGGCGCCGCGGGCGCGAAGTCGTCCTTCCAGAAGCGCCGGTTGAGCATGCCATCCATGCCCGGCAGGCGGAAGGCCTGTGCGAGGAGCGCGACCGCGGCGCCGAAGTCATCGCCCTTCTCGCCGAAGAGGACGGCGCCGACCCGGCGGTTGAAATCCTCGAGGCTCGTCGCCGACGCATTCCACGCGCATTCGGCGCCCCAGGCGAAGCCGTACCAGCAGGGCGCGTTGAGCGACTCGCCGTCGTCGTCCCACGCGGTGTTGAGCATGCCGAGGGCGCCGTGCTTCGCGCCGTCGCGCACGAAGTTGCGGATGTTCTCGGCCGCCGCGCCGAAGTCGGGCAGAATGCGGCTCCACTCGCTCACGCCCGGGCACACCAGGAACTCGTAACCGGCCCCGGCGAAGGGCACGATCTGGCTCTCGAAGTTCGGCCGCGGGTCGTAGCCCCACGTGAGCATGATCACGTCCTTGGGAATCCGGTCGAGCTTGTCGGGGTGCTGGAGGATGATGTCGCCCCACATCATCATGCGTTTTCCGTAGCGGTCGTGGACGAGCTTGTAGACCTCCTGAATATGCCTGACGTAGACGCCGCCGACGCCGATCTGCGCGACCAAGTCCTTGGAAGGCCCTTTGCCGAGGTCCCATGTCTCGTCGCAGCAGACGTTGAACCACGGGAAGGGGAGGAGCGGAATGACCTCGCTGTAGAGGTCATCGAGGAGCTTGTAGCTCTCCGGCAGGGCCGGCGAGAGAATGTAGCCCGCCTCGCCGAGGTGCGCGTACTCCTTGTGCTTGAGAATGTGCTCGAAGTGCGCGAAGGACTGCTGGTTTCCCAGGATGTCGATGCCGCGGCGTTTGGCGAAGGCGACGAGCTTCGTGAGCTCCTCGGGGAGGAGCGAGCCGTCCTTGGGGCCGATCAGCGGGTGCGTGCTGAATGCGTACTGCGACTCCATGTAGTACGTGAAGAGGTTCATCTTGAACGCGGCGCCGAGCTTGATGTCGCGCTGGAGAGTCTCGAGGCGCGAGCTCGGCCCGCGCGTGAGATCGTCCTGGAAGCATCGCCAGCTCAGCGACGGCCAGTCGCGAACGGTGAGGCACGGGATCGTGTCGCCCGTCCGGTTGGCGCGTATGAGCTGGAGGAAGGTCTGGAGACCGTACAGAAGACCGGTCCGGTTCGCGGCCGCGCAGAACACCCGGTCGGGTTCGATGCTGAGGGCGTAGGCCTCCTCGCTGCCGGGCGGGACGGAAAGCGCGGGCGCCGGTTTACCGGGCGCCGTCGAATACCGCCAGGCGTGCCCGTCGAACTCCGCCCGGCGGACGTTGAAGCTCGTCGCGCCGGCGCGCGCGAGCTCGGGCACGAGAAGCTCGACGAAGAACGAGGCGTCGGCCGAGACCTCGAACGTGTGGTCGGCATCGAGCTTGAAGACGCCTTCGGTGCGCGCGATCTCCTTGGGAAACGGCACCAGCCGCAACGCGGCGCAGTCGCCGGCCGGCGCGGCCGAGAACGCGAACGATGCTGCGGCGAGAAGCGAAGCGAGTGCGGCGGTCATTGTGAGGCTCCTTGCGGCGGTCGAGGTTCGAGCGAGCGCCGTATCCCGGCGATGTTGGCGGCGCCGCCGATCCTGTCCTTCGTGAACGTGAGCATCGCGCCGGGGAGGCGCACGACGACCGTGTCCGCCGATTCCTCGACGCGAGCTTCGGGCACGCTCGCGCGCGAGGCATCGGTCGCGGTGAGCACCGTCAGGAAGAAGTCCTCCGCACGCGCCTCCGCGGGCGAGATCTCGATGCGGCACTCCGGCGCCGGGCCCGTGCTGCGAGACGGCGGATACGAGCGGCCGCCGTAGGCGTAGAGCGACGCGCCCGTGACGCAGTCGATCGTGCGTCGCTTCGGAAGCACGCTCTGAACGAAGAGCCGGCCCTTGCCGTTCGTGACGACGAGGTGTGGAGGCGTCTCCTCGGGCGCCTTCATCGCCTGAAGAAGCCACGTTTTCTTGAACTCGGGCCGCGTCGCCTTGACGCGGTCGAAGACCAGGAACGTGCCCGGTCGAATGTAGACGATCTGGCGCGTGAAGTGCTCGAGCTTGGCCCTGCGGTAGGCGCGCGACGCATCGCCCGCGACATAGAGGAACGGGCCCTCGTCCGCGCAGGCAAGCATGTCGGCGATGTCGTACTTCGGGCGGTCCTTCTGCCAGGCCTGGGCGTCGGTGACGGCGCCGTTGTGGTGGGGCCAGTCGTGCGCCTGCCCGCCGTCGTTGCTCGTGACCTTGCCGGCGCGAATGCCCGGCCATTTCTCATCGGGGTCGAACACGAGGATCGTGCTGTGCGCGATCGTGCGCAGGTGGTAGTTGACGTCGTGGAGCGAGCCGAAGTCATCGTAGTTGCCGCCGTCGCCCGCCAGCTCCTCGCCCGCGAAGATCACGAAGTGGTTGACGTCGAGGTGCTGGTGGGCCGTGAAACGGTCGCCGCACTTGAAGAAGAAGTAGACGGCGTCCTCCTTCCACGAGCTGCGCGCATAGACATAGCCCGGGCCCGGGCTGTAGTGCGAGAGCTGGAATGTCTCGAGCGGGGCCTTGGCGGCGCTCGCGTCGCGCCACAGGAAATCCTTGTACGCGTAGACGCCGACGCTCGATCGCGGCGTCGTCTCGTTGAAGGCGTGGNNGTCGTCCCGGAAGCGGTTGACGAGAATCCGGCGCGCGGAGAGCGCCTTGTCCCTGTCGCCGCCGAAGACCCGGCCGCCGCCGTCGCCCATGGGGACGGGGCGGCGCGAGCCGTACTCGCGGATTCCGGGGTACATCTCGAACATGGACGCGATCGCTCGGCTGTGGAAGAAGGACGGCGCCATGGCGTAGTAGTCCAGGCCCGCGCACGTGCGCGCGACCTCGCAGAAGACGAGCCACTCGTAGAGCCAGTAATGAATGTAGTACCCTTCCGCGAACCCGCCGCCCGCGCCGGCGAGCTCGATCGCGGGCGCGGCCCGCGTTCGAAACTCCTCCTCGATGGCGGCCGCGAATCGCGGCGAGCGCTCGTTCTCGTGGTAGGTCGCGTAGGCGGCAAGCCCGATGCCCCAGTTCTTGTAGCCGTACCAGCCGTTGTGGAAGACGTGGGTCTCGGAGTCGACGTTGGCATCGACGGTGGCGTTGATGTACGCGAAGAGCTCGGCGGCCTCCTCGGGCGTCCAGTCCTCCCGGCAGAGGTCGAAGACGACGGCCGTGCAGGCGAGGTCGGCGCCGAACGGCGTGTGGCCTTTCTTCACCCCGCCGCGCACGAGCGCGAGCGCGCGTTCGACCGCCTTGCGGCCGAGCGCGCGGTCGTTCTCGATGGCCGCGACCAGGCCCATGGAGAAGAGCTTGGCATGGTTGTCGGCTTCCTGGTTGCGCGCGACATCGACGACGCGCGCATAGGCGTCCTCGCGTTCGCGCGAGAGCGCGACGAGCCGCTCGCGCGAGCCGAAGAGGCGCGGGTGCTCCTTGGGAACGGCGTGCCGAATGGTCGAGGTCAGCCCGGCCGTGAAGCACAGGGCCGTGAATGCGGCGGCGAGAATCGGCATGGGCGTTTCTCCCTGTCCCCGGCGTTTCAGCGTTTCTTGCCGGCGTTCGGTTTCCAGAGCTCGATCGGCAACGACACGCCCGCGGGCCTGAAGGGCAGCGCGACCCTGGCGCCGGTCCCCGCGGACTTGTAGCCGGCGCAGAGGGCTTCCATGACGGCGCGGCCGTCCTCGCCGGTCGCCTGCGGCGTCTCCAGGCCGCGCGCGCAGCGCGCGAAGTGGCGCATTTCCTGCGGGAACCCGTAGTTCCAGAGCTCCTCGAACACGGGGTAGGTCCAGCCCTTCGTGGTGGGGGCCTTCTCGACCGCGTAGCCGTAGCCGTACTCGCTGTACGTGGGGAGGGCGTTGCCCATGTGGAGGTCGGCGTAGGTGACGCCGCCCTCGCCGTAGACCTCGATGCGATCCTCCATGCCGCCGCGCCGCGCCCAACTGTTCTCGACGAGCCCCACGGCGCCGCCCTCGAACTCGAGGACGCACAGGGAGTCGTCCTCGCCTTCCGTCTTGTCGCCGTGGACATGCGTCGCCATGTGGCAGTAGACGCTTGTGATCGGCGCGCGGTCGAGGAACCAGCGGCAGAACGCGATGCCGTGGCAGCCCATGTCCATGAAGACGCCGCCGCCCGAGCGCGAGACGTCCCAGAACCAGTCGGCGTGCGGCCCGAAGTGCTTCTCGCACTGCTTGACGAGGTAGACCTTGCCGAACGCGCCTTCCCTCGCCATCTGCTTGGCCTTGACGTACTTGGGCGTGAAGAA
>DHGK01000028.1 GCA_002402755.1 Planctomycetes bacterium UBA4800 | reverse complement strand
CCGCGGGCGAGCCCGGCGCACACCCCGCGCGGAGTGTGCGCCGGGCTCGCCCGCGGCGGTTTCGGGGCTCCCGCAGTTGTTTGACTGCCGAGGCGTTTCCGATTGGCATCGTCAATGATGAAAACGCCAACGAGATGTCCTATCGGCAATTCTCGGTAGGGGCAGCCGTGCCCGCGGGCTCGGAGTTTGCCGGCGGGCACGTCGCGGTGCCCGCGGAAAGAACGCCTTCTCTGACGCGCTCCCACAGCGGATCGCCGCGAAGGGCTTCGCGCGTCTTCAAACGCTTCTCCTCCCAGGTGAGCCCGGCATCTTCACGGTCGATTTCCTCGCGCCGCCGGCGCATGAATTCAACCGCGTGAAAAGGTTCACTCATAATCCAACACCTCCTTCGGCGTTCGAATTTCCAGGAGGCCGTATCCTCGCTCCAGGTTCACTGCGTTGAAGAGCCTGATTCTGCCGAGGTTGACGATGTGCCTGAAGTTCCAGCTCACCAACACGTCGGCTCGACCCACGGTCGCCAGCGCAACATGAATGGCATCCGAGCGTGAACCGGGTCCCACGATGCCGCGCGCAAGATAGGCCTCGGCGAGCTCGGCGGATTCCGCCGAGTCCTCCAGGATCGCCTGGTGGGCCGGCGGCACACGAGCGATGTGCTTCCTCACGGCTTGAGGTGCGCCCCCGAGCTCACGCAGGGTGTGAACCGACAAGAGCAGGCGATGCCGGCCATCCACGAAGCGCTCCCACAGCGCCAGGCTGTCGACGGCGAACTCAGAATCCTCGCACCCGCCGACCGCCGACGCGTCGGTACAGACGACAAGTGACTTCATGCGGCTCCTTCTTTCGCACGCGCACGCATCGATTCTCGTCCGCAGGGGAACCGGCCAGGGGCAACGCCGCGAGCACTCTCACCACCCACGATCCTACTCGGCCGCCCCGCAGCGGTCAATCGAACGCCGTGACGATCAGGAGCCCATCGGAGGCCTTGGGAAGCTCCACCACGCCCGGAGGGCACGACGACCACCGGCGTGAATCGCCTCGCTCTCGGCGCGATAGGCTCCTCGCGCGTGCTCGCTCGCGGGATAGTTGCACGGCTCAAACGTATCTTTTGTCGGATCCCCGCTGCATCCCCGGTTCGGCGCCGGCAGCATCACGCCCCGGAAGAGCGCCCCGAGCGCACGCACCGCGTGCGAGCTATCCAGCGCCCCGTCGTCGTTTGTATCGGCCGCGCCCGTGGACGCCGTCACCGAGATACCCTCGTTGCACTGAAGTTGGCACGGGAGTTGCGTTCCGTTCCCACTGCGTCTCCCTGGTCTTTCTGGAACGGAACGCGGAATGAGGACGCGATCGCGGGATGATGTGGACCGCTGAGATCATGATGGAGGTGTTGTCAGACCGCCTCAGGTCCGCTCCCGGCTGTCGCGGGAAGTAAACCTGAGGCGGAGCGTGAGCGGATTCATGTCCGTAGGACGTGTCATGCCTGTGCCACGGAACGCGCAACGAGAACTCGTTTCAGTGCCATTGGGCACGCCACGTAATACCTGGGCTCCCAGGCTCGGCGTCGACGACCTCCTGGCGCGGGCCCGCGCCGACGCTCAGCGCAGATAGTGCGGCCGCGTAATCCTCGACGCGCACGGCGTCGAGCAGGAAGGCGGCGCTGCCCTTCCTGAGCTCGCCCTCGAGCGAGCGGCGAATCAGTGGGAGCCCGGAGGCGGCCATGCGGGCGACCGGAGGGCGGCGGCGGGGAAGGTGCGTCCCGCGCGGGGCGGCCGCGGGCCTCCAACTCGGCATTCGGAGCGTCAGGAGACGGTCTGATCGATAGATTGACCACGGGTAGGGGGGATGTGTAGAATCATCAACGATGAGAACGCGAACGGCATCGCCTATGTGGAGTCCAGCCGGAGCGCCAGCGGCCTGCACCGCGGGCCGGTGATGGAAGGATTCCATCTCCCCGATGACGTGATGAACCACATCTATTGCTGGAATGCGGCCAGGCTGATTCCCAAGGTGAAACAAGTGCTGGAAGCGCGGCATTTCACAATCGGTTGCTCGCCGGGCCGCTTCAAGTCTGATCGGCTGCCACCGGACGTGACGATCACGCCACTCACCATCATCAACAACCAGCGAGCGCGCCATCGTCAAATGGCACTAGGATTTCTGCGCCCTTTCAACGGCACCACCGGGAGTTACGGCCTATCTGTCTGGCTGCCGCCTTATCGAGTCGAAATCTCCGAAGCTGCGCACGCCGGCTCGAATGGGCTGGAGGTTCGGGTCGCCAATCTCCGGGCGCATCGGCTGAACGGGGATTCGCTGCCGCCCGAGTCACGTCATTTCACGCGCAGCAATCTCGACCGGATTCACACGGATCCGACTTCCGACAGTTCCTACGGCCGGGTTCCGGAAGGTCCGACGCGGCCCGTGTACGCCATGCTCCCGCCGCTGATGAAGTCAGGCCTGCTCGGACCAGTTCACATTATCACAACGAAAGACGAATCAAGCGCATGAACAGCACATCGCACGCAAGTCGGTCTCGGATCGTGGCGTCAGTCATTGGCCTGCTCACCTTGATCGCAAGCCCTCTGCTGAATCCCGTCCACGCGGCCGACGCGCCGAAGCCACAAAAAACTTTGCCACTGCCGGGAGAAGTCTTTGAGGTCGAGTGCCGGACGGCGTTCGTCATCCTGCCATCGCCGGAGAATCTGCACACCAATCGCCCTGTGCCGTGGGTGTGGTATGCGCCCACGCTGCCGAGACTGCCCGCGGTCGAAGAAACATGGATGTTCCAGCGCTTCCTCGCGGCGGGCATCGCCATCGCAGGCGTGGACGTGGGCGAATCTCACGGCAGCCCGAAGGGGCGTGAGGGTTTCTCGGCGCTCTATCGCGAACTCACGGAGCGGCGCGGGTTCAGCCGCACGCCGGTGTTGCTGGCGCGCAGTCGCGGCGGCTTGCAGCTTTACAACTGGGCCGCTGAACATCCGGAGTCGGTGGGCGGCATCGCGGGCATTTATCCGGTCGGCAATCTCCGCAGTTGGCCCGGTCTCGACAAGGCGTGCAGCGCGTACGGCCTGACCGCCGCGCAACTCGGCGAACAGCTCGCGCAGCACGACCCCATTGATCGCCTAGCGCCGCTCGCCAAGGCGGGCGTGCCGATCTTCCACATCCACGGCGACGCCGACATGTTAGTGCCGCTGGCGGACAACTCGGCGGAGCTGGCGCGGCGTTATCGTGCGCTTGGCGGTTCGATGCGGCTGCGCGTGCCGCCCGGCCAGGGGCACAATATGTGGCCGGGATTTTTCCAATGCGCGGAGCTGGTGGAATTCGTCATCGCCTACGCGAGTCCGGCGGCGGAGCGCGAGCCGACGCTGGCGTTGTTCCGCGACCCCCCGATGGAGGCGCGGCCCGGCGCGTTTTGGGGCTGGCTCAACGGCAATGTTGATCTGGCGCAACTCACGCGCGAGTTGCGCGAGATGAAAGCCAAGGGCATGTCCGGCGCGGAAATCTGGGACATCGGCATCATCCGCCCCAACCCGGATGCGCCCATGCCGGCCGGCCCGGCCTTTCTCGGACCGGAATCGCTCAAGGCGGTGAATCATGTCATTGATGAAGCGGACCGGCTTGGGCTGCACCTCGGCATGGTGGCGTCGAGCAGTTGGAACGCGGGCGGCAGTTGGATCGAGCCGAAGGATGGGATGAAGGGGCTTTACCAGAGTGAAATCTCCGTGAGCGGCCCGGCGCGGATTTCGCAAGTGCTGCCGTTCCCATCCACGCGCGCGCCGAAAGGCACGAACGGCCTGCCAATCTATTTCAAAGAAATCGCCGTGCTCGCGTTCCAACAGACGACGAACAAAGTCATCAGCGAACCCGCCGCCGTCATCAATCTCAGCGACAAGATGAATGCCGACGGATTGCTCACGTGGGACGTGCCGGTGGGCGATTGGGTGATCACTCGCTTCATCACGAGCAACACCGGACAGAACTTGATGGTGGCCAGCCCGAATTCCAAGGGGCTGATGATTGATCACCTCGATGCCAGCGCGGCGGATACGCACTTCCGTTACATCACGGATCAAATTCTCAAGACGCGGCCGAGCTTCGATGCGCTGCGCTATATGGAAGTGGACAGCGTGGAGGTCGACGACCAGACGGACTGGACCGGCGCGTTCGTCGACGAATTCCGCACGCGCCGCGGCTACGATCCGCTGCCCTATCTGCCCGCGCTCAAGGGCAGGGAGTTTGAGGACTCGCACATCACCGCGCGCTTTCAACACGACTATCGCATGACCGTGAGCGATCTGTGGGTTGACGGGCACTACCGGGCGTCGGCGAAGTTCCTGAACTCCTACGGCATCCAACTCGTCACCGAGGCGGGCCACGGTGGTTATCCGCGCACTGATCCGCTGCGCTCGTTGGGCGCGGGGAACATCTCGCGCGGCGAATTCTGGAACGGCAGGCCATTCTGGGTGGTCAAGGAGGCGGCCTCGGCGGCGCACATCTACGGGCAACCGCTGGTGGATGCGGAGTCCTTCACCGGTTGGCGGAGTTGGCAGGACGGGCCGCTGGAATACAAGCGGCTGGCCGACACGGCTTTTTGCGACGGGCTCAACCGCATCACGTTCCACACCTTTGCCCACACCCCGCCCGCGTTCGGCGTGCCCGGCCCGAATTATCACGCGGGCGAGCATTTCAACGTCAACTCGACGTGGTGGCAACAGTCCGGGCCGATGGTGTCCTATTTCTCGCGCTGCTGTTATCTCCTGCAACAAGGCCTGCCGGTGGCGGATGTCTGCTTGTACTACGGCGATGACGCTCCCAACCTGGTCGCCACGCGCCGCATCGGGCCGGATTCGAAACGGTTGGATGGCGACACCTGCGCCCATTGCACGCGCCCGAATCCGGCGCCCGCCACGCCGTTGGGCGTCGGCTACGATTACGACGTGATTGATTCAGAGGTCATCCAGAATCGTCTGGATTTCAAAGACGGCCGCCTGACGCTGCCGCACGGCGTGAATTACTCCGTCATTGTTCTGCCGGAACGCGCCGACATGCCGCTCGCCGTGCTGGAGAAATTGGAGAAGCTCGTGCGGTCCGGCGCGACGTTGCTCGGCCCGAAACCTTCGCGGGATGTGACACTGGCCGACTACCCACAACGCGACACGAAAATCCAGGCTATCGCCGATCGCGTGTGGGGCACGGGCGAAGTCGGAAGAAATCTGGATCGCCGCTATGGCAAGGGCCGGGTCATCGCCGACCGCAATCGCGTGCGCGAGATTCTGCAGCAGCAAGGCCTCGGCCCGGATTTCGCCTACACCAGTCCTGGCAAGCCCACCGACCTCGATTACATCCACCGGCGCACGCTGGATTCCGATATCTATTTCGTCAGCAACACGCAACTCGAAGACGCCGAAGCCGATTGCGTGTTCCGCGTGGCATCGCGCCCGACGCAACTCTGGTGTGCCGACACCGGCGAGATTCAGGCCGTTCCTGATGCCGAGCCCGTCACCGGCGGCGTGAAACTAAAACTGCGCCTGCCGCCCGCCGGCTCGGTGTTCGTCGTCTTCGGCGGCAACACCAAGCCCACGCTGGCGCCGGCAGCAACAGAGCCGCACACCAATGTGCTCGCGGCGCAGGAGATTTCCGATTCATGGGAAGTGCAGTTCCCACCGAACCTCGGCGCGCCGGAATCGCGTGTTTTCGACGAACTCGTTTCGTGGACGACCATTCCCGACGACGGCATCAAGTATTTTTCCGGCACGGCCACCTACCTGAAAGAGTTTGAAGCCGACGCGGCGCTGCTCGCGAAGGGCGGACGTCTGGAGCTTGATCTCGGCCAGTTGCGTAACGTCGCCGAAGTCACGCTGAACGGCAAGGAACTGGGCATTCGCTGGAAGCCGCCGTTCAGCTATGACGTCACCGGCCTCGTCCAGCCCGGCAGGAACAAGCTTGTGGTCAAGATCACGAACCTCTGGGCAAACCGTCTTGCCGGAGACGCCAAGCTGCCTCCAGAGAAGCGCATCACCCGCATCACGCAGAAGGTCGGATTGGGCGGGCCCTTGGAGTCTGGCCTGTTCGGGCCGGTCCGGTTGATCAGGTCAGGAAATCATTGAATGAACTGGTGAATCTTCACAGTCGTCAGCAACAGCACAACCGGGATCTGTACGACAACACCGCTGCGGTGTTTATGTGCGT
>DHGK01000382.1 GCA_002402755.1 Planctomycetes bacterium UBA4800 | reverse complement strand
GGGGGGTTGTTTCAAGGTGAGCAGGAACGCCGAGCGGTTGCCGCGGAGAAAACCACATTCCCCGCCCCCGTGCGTCGATAGGACCAAGACTGCGCAATGAACCCGTGTATCGCGTGTCTCGGCCGACGGGTTCACCGAATACGTACCAATGACCGCGGTTTTCCAGAGGAGGATTTATGGCAGACACGAAACGTCTCGCGTTGCTCGAGCAGGCGCTCGCCGACGGCAACGGCATCCTGCGCCTCGAACCGGCATGGGTCGCCCGCGACTTCCTGCCGACGCTCTTCCGCATCGGACTGAGCGAGAAGGAGGCCCGCGTCGGCACGCGCGGGCACATCTGCGAGCGCTGGCTCGCGTCCACCACCAAGGCCGACAACGCCGTCGGCCCCAAGGACGAGGGCCTGAGCTACGTCGCGCTCGACCACGGCGCGCGCATGACGCTCAGGGAGGCCGTCCAGATCGGCGGCCCGATGCTCCTCGGCGCGGCCTACGCCAGGAAGCACGGGAACCGCCTCGGCCGCCTGCCCAAGATCTACGACTTCGCCGCGCGCATTCCCCACCACTACCACCAGATGGCCAAGGACGCGGCCAAGGTCGGCCACAACGCCAAGGAAGAGGCCTACTACTTTCCGACCGATGTCGACATGGGCCCCCACCCCGAGACGTTCTTCGGCGTCCACCGCTGGATCGTCGAGGACAAGGCGCAGGCCAAGGTGATCCTGCCCTACCTCGTCGACTGGAACAGCGATCTGATCCTGAAGCACGCCTGGGCGGAACTGCTCGTCGCCGGCGAGGGCTTCCACGTGCCCGCCGGAATCCTGCACGCCCCCGGCACCGCGGTCACGATCGAGCTCCAGGAAGATTCCGATGTCTTCGGCATGTGCCAGGCGCTCGTCGCCGGCAAGATCATCCCCAAGAGCCTGCTCTTCAAGGACGTGAGCCCCAAGGACAGGAAGCGCTACGGCGAGCGCATCATCCTCGACCAGATCGACTGGGAGCTCAGCTCCGACCCCTACTTCTGGGAGAACCGGCACCTGGAGCCGCTCCTCTGCGACAAGCAGCCCGGCGGCAGCGAGTACTGGATCTACTACAACACGCTCAAGTTCAGCGGCAAGCGCCTCGTCGTCAAGCCCGGCAAGACCTTCACGACCAAGGAGAGGGGCGTCTACTCGCTCCTCGTCTGGCGCGGGAAGGGCACCTACGACGGGATTCCGGTCAAGGGCGACAGCCCCGGCGACGACGAGCTCCTCGTCACCCACGCCAAGGCCGTGACGCCGGTCAAGGTCAGGAACACGGGCACGCGGGACCTGGAGATCATCAAGTTCTTCGGGCCGGACATCAACTTCGACGTGCCGATGAAGAAGGTCAGGAAGTAGCCGTGCGGCGTCCGGGCGCCGCGCGCGGGCGGAGCGCGCGATGAGAATCGCCTTTCTCTTCGAGCACCCGACCGTGAGCGGCGCCGAAGGCTCGGGCCTGGAGCTCCTCGCGCACCTTGACCGCCGGGAGTTCCAGGCCGCGGCCTTCGCGCCGCCGGGCGGCGAGCTCGCCGCGCGCCTCGCCGCGCTCGGCGTGCCGCACCAGCCCTGGCATGCGCCGCGCGGCGGCGACGCCGGCGATGCCCGGCGCGCGGCGCTCGCCCGCGGCGCCTTCGACGTTCTGCACGCCAACACGCTGCACCTCGGCCGCCTGACGGGCGCCGTGACGGCGGACCTCGGCATCCCCGCCGTCGCGCACATTCGCGAGTTCGGGACGCTCGGCGCGCGCGTGCGCGCGCACCTGTGCGCCAACGCGCGCCTCATCGCCGTGTCGGCGGCGTTGCACGACGACCTGGCGGCGCAGGGAATCCCCGCCGAGAAGATCCGCGTCATCTACAACGGCGTGTCGCCGCCTGCCGCGGCGGGAGGACCCGGCATTCGCGCCGAGCTGGGCCTTCCCCCCGGCGCGCCGCTCGTCGCCTGGCTCGGCCAGATCACGGTCAGGAAGGCGCCCGAGGTCTTCGTCGCGGCGGCCGCGGAGATCGCCCGCCGCGATGCGCACGCGCACTTCGCGCTCTGCGGCGACGTGTTCGGCGAGAAGGAAGAGAACCTGCGCCTGAAGGCCGCGATCGCGGCCGCGGCGGCGAGCCCGCCGCTTGCCGGAAGGCTGCACCTCCTGGGCTGGCGGACGGATGCGCGCGCGATACTCGGTCAAGCGACCCTGCTCGCCCACACCGCGCGCCAGGAACCCCTCGGCCGCGTGCTCATCGAAGCGCTCGCCGCGGGAACGCCCGTCGCGGCGACGCGGGTCGGCGGGACGCCCGAGGTGCTCGGGAGCTGCGGCGTGCTCTTCGAGGCCGGCAGCCCTCCCGCCTGCGCGAACGCGATCGCGGCGCTTCTCGCCGACGAAGGGCGGCGCGCGGCGCTCGCTCGGGACGGCCGTGCGCGCTGGGACGCGCTCTTCCGTCCCGAGCGCATGGCCGCCGAGACCTGCGCCCTCTGGCGCGAGGTCGTTGCGGCCCGGACAAGGCGAAAGGAGTGACGCATGAACGACACCGTTGCACCGGAGCCCGTTGAGCCGCGTCGCGAGGTTCCCGAGCCCCCCGCGGACACGCCGGACGGTGCGCGGCCGCGGCGCGTTCGCCTTCACCCGGCGCTCGCGCTCGCGCTCTGTCTCGCGTTCACGATCGCGCTCGTCCTGAGCCTTCTCGGCAGCGACTCCCGCCGGGATGCGTTCAACTGCGTGCTGGTCGGCGCCGCGGCGCTCCCGTTCGCGCTTGCAAGCGGAATCGCGGCATCGAGGCGCCGCCGCGCCGCCGGCGGGGCGCCGTTCCTCAGGACGAAGCTCATCTGGGCGATCCTGCTCGTCCTGGCGTGCCTCGCGACAATCGGGCCGGAACTCTTGCCGCAGAAGCCGCGCTGGTGGCACTTCTCGGCCGGAGTCGCGATCTGCGCCGCGCTCGCATTCGTGCTGGCCCGCATGGGCGCGAGGATCGCAGCCGGAAGGATCGGCCTGCCCGGCGAGCCCGGCGGGAACGAGTAGCAGGGCCGCCCTACGCGCGCCGCGCCGCCGCGCGCAGCTCCTCCGGGCTCACCGTGGCGGTGCCGCTCTTCGAGACGACCAGGCCCGCGGCCAGGTTCGAGAGGACGAGCGCCTGCTCGAGCGGCGCGCCCGCCGCGAGCGCCAGCGTCGCCGCCGCGATGACCGTGTCGCCCGCGCCCGTGACGTCGATGACTTCCTGCGCCACGGTGGGAAGGTGGAGCCGGCCGCCGCCGCGCCGGAAGAGCGTCATGCCGCGCTCGCCGCGCGTCACCAGCACGTGCGCATCGAGGCGCCGGACGAGCTCCGCGCCCGCCCGCGCGAGATCCGCGTCGGTGCGGATGTCGGCGCCGAGAAGCTCCGCGGCCTCCTTCGTGTTCGGCGTCAGCAGCGTGACGCCGCGGTAAAGCTCGCGGTGCGGCGGCACCGGATCGACCGTGACGACGGGGGCGAGGCCGGTGCACAGCTCGACGAGCCGCTCGGTGACGACGCCCTTCCCGTAGTCGGAGATCAGGACGGCGTCGAAGCGCCGCCCGAGCCCCTTGATCGCCGCGAGGAGCTTCTCCTCCAGGCGCCGGCTCACCGCGCGGTCATCCTCGTAGTCGAGCCTGAGGAGCTGCTGGCCGCGCGCGACGGCCCGGACCTTCGTGATCGTCGGCCGCGCGCACGGGACGAACGCCGTCCGTATGCCGTACCCGCGCACGAGCGCCTGGAGCTTCCGCCCCGCCGCATCGCCGCCGACGTAGCCGGCGATGCACGTCCTCCCGCCGAGGCTCGCCACGTTCGCCGCGGCGTTCGAGGCGCCGCCCGGGGCGAGCTTCTCGCCCGTGACCCTGAGGATCGGCACCGGGGCCTCGGGGTTGATCCGGTGGACGTCGCCGAGGAGAAACCGGTCGAGCATCACGTCGCCGGCGACGAGAACGCTGCTCCGAGGGAACGCCGCGATGATGCCGTCGAACGTGCGCGCGCTTCGTTTCATGGCCGTGCGCTCAGCGCCCCTGCGCCTGCGCCTCGAGGGCCGCCACGCGCTTGGCGGTCGGCGGATGCGTGCTGAAGAGGCTCGCCGCGCGCCCGCCGGAGAACGGCTGCACGATGTACATGTTCTCGTGGGTGCGCGAGAAGCGCATCGGAATGCGGCGCGCGTAGCCGTCGAGCTTGACGAGCGCGTGCGCCAGGTCGAGCGGCTCGCCGTGCAGCTCGCCGCCGCGATGGTCGGCCGCGTACTCGCGCGAGCGCGAGATCGCGAGCTGGATGATCGTGGCGGCGATCGGCGCGACCAGGATCAGGAACAGCGACGCGAGCGGGTTGCCGCCCTGGCCGTCGCCGCCCCGCACGGGGATGAACCACGCCATGTACGCCACCATGGTGATGGCGCCCGCCACGGTCGCGGCAATGGTGCTGATCAGGGTGTCGCGGTGCTTGATGTGCGCGATCTCGTGGGCCAGCACGGCCCGCACCTCGGCGGGGCTCAGAAGCTGGAGAAGCCCCGTCGTCACGCACACGGCGGCGTGGCTCGGGGAGCGCCCCGTCGCGAACGCGTTCGGCGCCTGCTGGGGCGACGCGTACACGCGCGGCACGGGAATGCCCGCCCGCGCGCTCAGCGCCTCCACCATGCGGTGGAGTTCCGGCGCCTCGGCCGGGGACACCTGCCGGGCGCCCATGGTCGCGAGCGCGATCTTGTCGGAGAAGAAGAACGCGACGATGTTCATGATCCCGCCGAACGCGAATCCGACGAGAAGCCCGCGCGTTCCCCAGATGCTGCCGATCCCCATCGCGAGCCCGATGATGGCCGCAAGCAGGATCGTCGTCTTCAGGTTGTTCACGAATCTGACCATGGAGACCTCCTGCGCGTTCGAAGCCTTCGGGCCTCGAAAGCCCGAACGATTATAAGCAACTTCCGTTCCGATTCAAACGACGCCGCCGGAAGCCCGCGCGTTTCAGG
>DHGK01000194.1 GCA_002402755.1 Planctomycetes bacterium UBA4800 | reverse complement strand
GGCGAGAAAACCGTGAACGGTTACTTCATTTGTTTCGGCCTCCGCGGGGCGCCACGAGGGGGGCGCCGCCCCGGCCCCTCCCGGCCCGAAGATTAAAACCGCGATTTTCTGCGACGGCGTATGCCGCTGCGCGTCGTGGATGATGTCGAGCCTGCCGCGAGAAGAAGGGTGCGGCGCCGTGCCGCGACTCGCGGGGGTTCGCGCGGAACGAAAAGCCGTGGAGCGCCGAGACTTCCGCGCGGAAGCGCGTGGCGCGCAGGCGGGTGTGGTCTGCGCGGGCTTCCGCGCGAGAGCGCCGGCGTGAGCGGAACTTTCATGAGGGAGGTGGACCATGAAAGTCGTCGCGGTTGTGCTCCTCGCACTGGGCCTCTGCATGCTGCCCGGGCACCTCTTCTCGAGCGCCGCGTCCGGCGTGATAGACGAGGTGGCGTTTCTGGATCTCCCCGATGGCTTCGGCGTGACCGGGGAAGACGAGATCGAACCGGAGATCATCGAGTTCTACGCGGACGAGTTCGAGGGCGATGCCTTCTTCTTCTGCCTCGACCGCTCCAGTTCCATGGGCGGCACCACCGCGAGCGGCGAGGTCAAGTACGCGGTCATGAAGCGCGAGGTGATCCGCGCGCTCCAAGGCCTGACCTCGCGATCGGTCGTCTCGATCGTCTTCTACAACGTGGACATGGAGCCGCTCACGTACGGCGATCCGCCGATCAAGATGGAGCCCGCGGCCAAGGCGCAGCTCATAAGCCGCGTGTCCGGGACTCCGATCAGCAACGGCTCGTGCATGTTCCGCGGGGCGGAGAAGCTGCTCGGCATCGCGATGAAGACGCAGAACGAGCACCGGACGATGATCCTCGTGGCGGACGGCCGCACGCACTGCAGCAACGGCGAGAACAATCCGGACAACGTGTTCAAGCGGATCATGGCCAAGAACGTGACCCGTATGCCGATCAACACGGTCTACACCGGCCCGCAGAGCGGCGAGGACTGGACGATCGGCAAACCGCTGCTCGAGCGGCTCTCGCGCGCGACGAACGGCAAGTTCAAGATCGCAAGGTAGTCGGCGGCTCCGATTCCTCGAGAGGCGAGCCCGCATCCGGGCGGTATCCGGATGCGGGCTTCTTGTTTGTTCGAAAGCCGCCCCGGTGCGGATCTCTCGTTTGTTCGGCCGCCCGGCGAGGCGGGGCCGCCGCCGCGCGGCGTGCGCTTCCGTCCGGGCCGGCCTACTTCGCCGCCGCCAGCTTCACGAACACGACGCCGTGGCGCGGCACCGGCGCCGAGAACTTGCCCGTGAACCGGCCGAGATCCTTCTGGCGCCACAGATCGCGCACCACCTGCGGGCCCTCCAGGCCGATGTCGGACCACGCGGCCGCCACGACGGTCTCGAACTCGCCGCGGTTGAAGAGGCCGACGGCCCTGGCTCCGTCCTCCAGCTCCCGGACCCAGACCTCGGCATCGTCGTTCTTGGCGGCGCGCCGGCCGGGTTTCCCGAGCGGGTCCTGGTCGACCGCGATCACCTCGTCGTTGCAGAGGATGTTCAGCGTGAACGCATCCGCGCGGGTGATGTCGCCGCTGAAGATGAGCGGAGCCGCGAGGATGCACCACAGCGACATGTGCGTGTACTGCTCGTTGGGGGTGAGCGGCGTCGGCACGGTCTGGCCGCGCCAGTTGCTGAGATACCCGATCAGGAGGTAGTCCGGATCGTTCCACCCGCCCGGGCCGCCGAACTTGTGGAGCTCGTTGCGGGCGTACACATCGAAGCCGTCGCGGAAGAGCGCCGCGCCGATGCCCTCGAAGCTGCCCCCGAGGTCGCCCGCCGTCCGCCAGCTTTGGCCGCCGACCTCCTTGCCCCACTCCCAGACGTTGCCCATGCCGTACTGG
This sequence comes from Planctomycetes bacterium UBA4800, assembly GCA_002402755.1. Classification (GTDB taxonomy): domain Bacteria; phylum Planctomycetota; class UBA8108; order UBA8890; family UBA8898; genus UBA8898. The sequence continues at coordinate 2,679 of DHGK01000194.1, read as the reverse complement.
CACAGGTTGAGCACGATGTCGCGGGGCTGCCTGGCCAGGATCGCGCTGATGAGGCGGTACGGTTTCTGGAGCTCCGCCGTGCCGCCGTCCTTGGCGACGCCGCCGTACGAGCACCAGTCGTACTTCAGGAAGTCGAAGCCCCACTCGACGTAGCGCCGGACATCGAGCTCCTCGTGCTGGTAGGCGGCGGCGAAGCCCGCGCATGTCAGCGGGCCGGGCGACGTGTAGGTGCCGGCCTTCAGGCCCTTGGAGTGGATGTAGTCCGTGAGCGCCTTCATGTCGGGGAAGCGCGCGTTGGAGTTGATCATGCCCCGGGCGTCGCGCGGCTCGCCGCCGAGGGCGGCGTCCGGCGAGCCGGGCTTCACCGACCAGCAGTCGTCGATGTTGACGTACATGTAGCCGTGGTTGATCATGCCGCTGGCGACCATGGCGTCGGCCGCGTCGCGCATGATTGTGTCGGTCACGTGGTTCTCCCACACGTACCAACTGTTCCAGCCCATGTGCGGGGTCAGGGCGAGCGTGTCGCCGCACACGATCGTGAGCGTGCGCTCGGCCGCGCCGAGCGCGTTCCTCGCCCGGCAGGCGACGGCGTACGTGCCCTTCCGCGCGAGCGAGCCGGTGATGAATCCCGTCGCCGGGTCGAGCGCGAGCCCCGCGGGCAGGTTGTCGGCCGCGAAGGTCATGGGCCGGTCGCCGGTCGCCGGAATCGTGAAGAGGAACGGCGAGCCCGGGCGCACGCCGAAGATCCTGGCGCCGTTGATGCGCGGCGTGCGCGGCGGCGGCGGCGTCAGGATCACCGCGTCCTCGCGCGGCGCGGCGATCGCGGCGGGCCTGGCGCCCGCGACGATGAAGCGCGCCTCGCACCAGTCGCCGTGGTCGTAGGCGATGCCGTCGCCGGCATCCCCGACCATGAGGAGCAGCGTTCGCACGCCCCGAAGATCGACGTCGACCTCCTTGGCGGCATCGCCCTGCCGCATGACGCCCGACTGCCAGAGCTTCCTGCCGTCGCCGATGATCGTGAAGTCGACCGAGCCCGCGGGGCTTCCGGCGGCATCGTCAAGGCCCGCCGAGGCGAGGAAGCGCTCGGCCTTGCCGTCGAGCTCGATCCAGAGCACGCTCGCGGCGTGCGTGCCGACCCCGTGCGCGAAGCGCTTCCCGCCGACCGAGAGCGGCGTCTCGCGAATCGAACGGTTGACCTGCGGGCGGCCCCAGCCCTGGCGCATGTGCGCGAGGTCGAGCGATGCGAGCGGTACGGTCTCGGCCCCGAGGGCCGGCAGCGCCGCGAGAGCGGCCAGGAACAGCGGAAGCGTGCGCGGTGCGAGCATGGAGCGATCCTCGTCGTGCCTCGGGAAACGTGTCGCGGCGGCGCCCCCCGCGGGCGCGCGCATTTCCAAGGTAGCAGGGGGGTGCGCGGGGCGCAAGACGGCGCGCGCGCGGCAACAAAAAAGCCCGAACGCCTCCAGAGGCGCTCGGGCTCCGCCCGCGGCCGCGCTCACTTCGAGAAGAACTCGATGATCATGCTCGTCTTGAGCGGGAACGGGAGCTGGATCTCGCCGAACTTCGGCGAGCTGACGACGTGCGCCTCGAACTTGTCGGCGTCGAACGTCAGCCACTGAGGCGGCGTCGCGCTGACCGCCGTCGCCTGGTAGGCCGAGACCGTTTTCTTGCAGGCATCGTTCCTGGGCTTCAGGACGTCGTTGACGCGGACGTTGTAGCCCGGACGGCTGACCTTCCTGCCGTTGACCGTGACGTGGCCGTGGGAGACGAGCTGCCGCGCCTGCCAGATCGTGCGCGCCCAGCCCAGACGGCGCAGGACGTTGTCGAGGCGCGCCTCCAGGAGCTCGACGAGGACATCGGCCGTCGAGGCGGGGTCCTTCTTCGCAAGCTCGAGGTAGCGGCGAAGCTGCCTGTTTCCGATGTTGTAGTAGAAGGTCAGCTTCTGCTTCTCGTCGAGCTGCATCCCGTAGATGCTCTTCTGCTTGCGGCGCCGCGGCTTGCCGCTGCCGCTGCCGCCGCCGCCGTGTCCGGCCTTGCGGCGCTCCAGGACGAGCGTGTGCTTGGGCGTTTCCGCGATCGGCACCCCGAGGCGCCGGCTCAGCCTGAGTTTGGGTCCCTTGTAGTTGTTCATGCAGTCCGTACCTGTCGCCACGAAAAACGGTCGAGGGCCCGGCCGGGAAAGGACGCCGAAACGAGACGCTCCCCGACCGCCGGGCGCCGGCGAGCCCGCACGTTCGAGCCCGCGGCGAAGAAAGTCCATATTATAGCTACTCGGCGGGAGGGATGCAATTCCCGGAGCGGCATTTCCCTGCCAAGGGCCTCCCGGCGGTACATATTCGGTGAACCCATGGCCCCCCGGGCGCCGGCCGTCGCCGGCGTTTNNGCCGGCGTTTCCCCCCTTCCCCCGACTGACGATTACCCACAAGTCCGCCGGCCGTCCACCCCCTTCTCCCGAAGGGGGTCGGGGGGTTGTCCATGGTGGCGGAGCACCCATCGCGCCAGGCTCAGGCGTGAGCCGTCTTCTCGATCGTGCGCGAGGACGCGGAGGAGCGCCGCGCTTTAAATCAATTTCATCCTAGACTTTTGAATCAGCGTATGGTATTCCTGTCGGCATGAACAAGTCCAGGCCGGCTCTGGCCTGACTCTCACGTCATCACTGCTTCGCCACCCCCTGCAACCCCC
>DHGK01000130.1 GCA_002402755.1 Planctomycetes bacterium UBA4800 | reverse complement strand
GCATCGCTACAATTAGAATCCTCGCCCGTCCGGCGCCGCGCGCCTGCGGGCACGCCGCGCCCAGGTGGCGGAACTGGCAGACGCGCAAGGTTGAGGGCCTTGTACCCGTTAGGGCGTGGGGGTTCGAATCCCCCCCTGGGCACCAGCACCGATGGCCGGTCCGGAAGACCGGCCTCGTCGTTTCCGGGAGGACGCGGGCTACCTCGGGGTCGGCGGCACGAAAATGATGGCGCTCGGGGTCACCGGCATGCCGCCGTACGAGATCACGCTGTCGCCGCCGCCCGCGAAGAGCACGCGGTCGTCGTCGTCCTCCATGCTGCCGTTCATGCCGGGGAGGATGTTCACGGTGTGCCACGCGCGGCCCTTCTCCATGAAGCGCACGGCGATGTCGTCGAGGCTCGCCGTGGTGGGCGGCACGAGCTGATAGCCCTCGAAGCCGTCGCCGGGGACGAAGCCGTCGGTTATGAGCCACGCGCCGTCGATCCCCGTCGGATTCGGATGCCTGCCCGGGTTGTTCGGCAAGGGCAGCGGCACGTCGTTCTTGATGTGCCAGTACTTGCGCATCACCGTCAGGTCGTAGGGCGAGATCTGCGGCAGGAAGAGGCCGTTGAGCACGTTGAAGTTCGGGTCGAAGTACTCGCCCGCCGCAACCGGGGCGTTGTCGTAGATCTCGACCTGTCCGCCCAGCACCCGGTAGTAGAAGCCGCCCGCGCCCGTGAAGACCATTCCCAGCACCTGCGATCCGTAGATCGTGTACACCCTGCGCAGCACCCTGACGGTCTGCGTGTGCACGCGGTTGATCGGCGCCATGCCCGCGTACGCGGTGTTCGTGAGAAGCTCCGTCGAGAAGTACTTGCCGATCCTGATCTCCTCGACGGGCCAGAAGGCCGGGGGCGCCGCCAGGTAGAACCTCAGACCCAGCCACTGTCCCCCGTCTCCGTTGAGGAAGAAGTCCCAGCTCGTCAAGTTCAAGGTGGCGGCAATGGTGTCCACCGTCTCTCCCGCCGGAGGCTCCAGCCTGAGCAGCGAGATGCCGCCGCCGGGCCCGAAGCCCGAGAAGGTCGCCGCGAACCCCTCGGAGAGCTCCATGCCCCACGTCGCCAGCGTGTCGTCGCTTCCGCCGCAGATCATGAACGTGTTCGACTGCCCGCGGTATCCGTCGTACGTGTGGTCGCTGTACCAGCCGAGATTGTCGGCGTTCACGCCGTGGGCGCGCGGCCACTCCAGGAAGATGCCGGGCGCGATGAAGCAGGTCTTGCCCGACCCGTCGTAGATGTCCACGGTCTTCTGGAGCTCGCTCTGCCCCTGCTGCGTGCGCCGCAGCTTCGTCACGGGCGCGTTGATCGGGCTGAGCGTCTGGATGCCGCCCGCGCACAGGAAGCTGTCGCCCGCGTTGCCGAGCGTGTTGTCCGAGCCCGCGATGCGCACGGTCGCGTGCAGGGCCCGGCCGTAGTTGCCGGGGAGCTTCACGGCGATGTTGTTGTTGTCCTTGAGCACCATGAAATCGCCCTGGCCATCGTCGCTGGGCAGGCTGGAGTCGAAGACCTCGATGCTGTTGGTGCTCGGGAACGTGTTGATCTCCTGGATGAAGCGCGGGTCGTTCGGCGGGTACTGCGGATCGACGATCGTCATCTTCACGCCCACCTGGCCGCCGAAGATGAGGATCTCGCCCTCCGTGACGCCGTAGGCGGTGTGGTGGAAGCGCGGGATGCCGAGCGATGCGGAGATGACCGTGAACTTGCGCGTGTGCCGGTTGAAGATCTCCGGATGCTGGTACGCTCCGCCCAGGATGGCGTCCGGCGCGCCGCCGATCACGATCACGTTGCCCTCCGCCACGCGGGAGGCGGTGTGGAAGACGCGGCCGCCGTCCTGGAGGCGCAGATCCTCGCCCTCGAAATCGGTGGTGATCCAGCCGCCGCTCTTGCTGGGCGGCTCCGGCTCCAGCACGAGCTTCTGGTCGAAGATCTCGCAGGAATCGAGGCTGGAGAAGCAGCGTTCATCCGTGCCGGAGATCACGAACGCCGTGCCGTCGTCGAGCGTCACCGCCATGTGCTCGTAGCGCGGCAGCGACATCTCCATGGTGCGGTAGAAGTACCCGCCCGGCAGCTCGTCGACGCGGTTGCGGTTGCCGGCAAATCCCCCGTCGCAGCCCGGCAGCGCGGCGATCGCGCACCATGCAAGGACGGCGCCGGAGAACAGCACGCATCTTCCACTTCCTCTTTGCTTGCTTCGCCGCATGCCTGGCTCCTCTTGTAGAAAGCCTTCCTCGCGCCGCGGAGCAGGCTCCGCGCGCTCGCTAGGCCAGGTCACAGTACCACGAATGAGATCTATTATAGCCGCCCCCGTGCGGATTGCTACATCCCGCTCGGAAGACGACGCACGCGGGAAGGTTACGCGCACCCCCGTGCCGCGCCCGCCGCTCCGGCCGGATCCGGCGCGCGTGTCTCCTTCCGACTCGGACCGCTCCATGAGCATGCCGTCATCGGGGCGCGGCGGCCTCGAATTCCCGCTCCCAGAGCAGGTCCCCGAGCCTGTCGGTGAGCTCGCCGATGCGCGCCTCCCCGAGGACCGGGTCCCTGAGCACGTGCTCCTTCCCATCCCTGTCGCGGAACCTGAGCTCGCCGCCGCCGCTCGCCGTGAGCTCGAGCCGCCGCCGGCGAAGCAGGATGAGCGCGAGCACGTACCTGAGCTCGCCCTCGATGCCCTCGGCCGCCCCCGGCTGCATCGATCCGAAGATCTGCCACACGACCTCGATGTCGAGCTTCACGTACCGCCGCCGCGGGGCTTCCTTCGGCTGCCGCATCGTGCGCCAGAACGCAAGCCCCCCGGGGCTCGACCCCGCGCTCCAGCACCCGGCGCAGAAGTCGCGCCGCGCCAGCGTGTCCTCCGCCGCGACCAGCGTGGAGAAGAACGCATCGCCGAGCTTGATCGCCGCGCCGCACCGCGAGCACGCGCCCGCGGACCCGGCGAAATCCCACGTTTCCTGCGCCATGTGCCCGCATATCCTCGACGGCGCCCGCGCGTTTGCGGCCCGCGCCCGCACGCCCGCGGGACCGCAGCCCGGCCGCCGGCGCACGACCGCCGGACGAACGCGGCCATTGTAGCTTCCCGCGGCCGCGGGCGGAAGGCGATGCGGCCGCGGGCGATTGTCTTGGGCTCCGGCCGGAGTATAATCGGCCGGCGGCGAACGGAGAGCCCGCGGCCGGGGCGCGCCCCGGCGATGAAAGCCATGGAACACAGCGACTTCGTCCATCTGCACGTCCACAGCCACTACAGCCTGCTGGACGGCACCTGCCGTGTGCCGGACCTCGTGCGCCGCGCCGCCGAGTTCGGCATGACCCATCTCGCGCTCACCGACCACGGCAACATGTTCGGCGCCGTCGAGTTCTACGTCACCTGCCGCAAGGCGGGCCTGACGCCGATCATCGGCATGGAGGCCTACGTCGCGCCGCGGTCGCGCCACGACCGGACCAAGGAGTCGTCCGCGCACCTCGTCCTGCTCGTGCGCAACGAGACCGGCTACCGCAACCTCGTGCGGCTGGCCTCGCAGGCGTACACGGAAGGGTTCTACTACCGGCCGCGCATCGACAAGGAGCTGCTGGCGTCCGCGCACGAGGGCCTCATCGGGCTGAGCGCCTGCCTGAGCGGGGAGGTCAACCGCGCGGCGCTGGAAGGCCGCACCGCCGAGGCGCAGGCCCTCATCGGCCGGTATCAGGAGATCTTCGGAAAGGACGGCTTCTTCCTCGAGATCATGCGCAACGGCATGCCCGAGCAGGAGGCCCTCCTCAAGACCCTGCCCGCGCTCGCGGCGGCGACGGGCGCGCCGCTCGTGGCCACCTCCGACATCCACTACCTCATGCAGGAGGACGCCCGCGCGCACGACGTGCACGTCTGCATCAGCACGGGCAGCAGCATCGACGATGCCGCCCGGATGCGCATGGCGACCGAGAACTTCTACTTCCGCAGCCCCGCCGAGATGCAGCGGCTCTTCGCCGATTTCCCGGACGCCCTGCTCGCGACGAGGCGCATCGCCGAACGCATCGAGTTCGACTTCAACTTCGACGCGGAGTGCCTGCCGAGGTTCAGCGTCGAGGGGGTCGCCGACAACGCCGCCTTATTCCGCGCGAAGTGCGAGGAGGGCTTCGCGCGGCGCTATCCCTCGCCCCCGCCCGGCGCCCGCGCGCGGCTCGTGCACGAGATGGGCGTCATCGAGCGCATGGGCTACGTCGACTACTTCCTCATCGTCTGGGATTTCATCCGCTACGCCCGCGAGCGCGGCATCCCCGTCGGCCCCGGCCGCGGCTCGGCCGCGGGCAGCGTGGTCGCGTACTGCCTGGGCATCACGCAGATCGAGCCGCTCAGATACGACCTGCTCTTCGAGCGCTTCCTCAACGAGGACCGCGTCTCCATGCCCGATATCGACATCGATTTCTGCATGGACCGGCGCGGGGAGGTCATCGACTACGTCAAGCGCAAGTACGGCGAGGACCGCGTCTGCCAGATCATCACCTTCGGCCGCATGGCGGCGCGCGCCGTCATCCGCGACGTCGGGCGCGTCCTGCGCATCCCGCTCAAGGATGTCGACGCCATCGCCAAGAAGATCCCGAGCGGTCCCGGCGTGACGCTGGAGAAGGCCTTCCAGGAGGAGCCCGAGCTCCGCGACCTCGCGCAGCAGGACGCGCGCTACCGCGAGCTCTTCGCGATCGCGCAGAAGCTCGAGGGCGTCAACCGGAACTGCGGCACGCACGCGGCGGGGGTCGTGATCGGCGACCGGCCGCTCATGGACATCGTGCCGCTGTACCAGTCGGGCGGCGTCGTCTCGACCCAGTACGCCATGGAGCATCTCGAGAAGCTCGGCCTGCTCAAGATGGACTTCCTGGGCCTGCGGACGCTCACGATCATCGCCCACGCCCGCGCGATGATCGCCGCGCGCCACGGCGTCGACCTCAGGTTCGACGAGATGGGGCTCGATGACGGCGCGACCTACGAGCTCCTGCGCCGCGGCGACACGGTGGCGGTGTTTCAGCTCGAGTCCACCGGCATGCGCGAGCTCATCAAGCGCATGGCCCCCGACCGCTTCGAGGACCTCATCGCGCTCCTGGCCCTCTACCGTCCCGGCCCGCTCGGGAGCAACATGGACGCGACCTACGTCAGGCGCAAGCACGGCGAGGAGGCGGTGGCGTTCCTGCACGAATCGATCGCCGCCGTGCTGCAGGAGACCAACGGCGTCATCCTGTACCAGGAGCAGGTCATGCGCATCGCCAACGTCATGGGGGGCTTCTCCATGAACGAGGCGGACAACCTCAGGAAGGCGATGGGCCACAAGAACGTCGAGCTCATGCGCAGGTTCAGGGAGAAGTTCGTCCAGGGCGCGGTCGCCCGCGGCGTCGAGCACGCGCTCGCCGCGCACATCTTCGACCTCATGGAGGAATTCGCCAAGTACGGCTTCAACAAGTCCCACTCCGCCGCCTACGCCCTCATCACCTATCAGACCGCGTACCTGAAGGCGAACTACCCGGCCGAGTTCATGGCCGCGGTCCTCTCCAGCGAGATCAGCGCCACGGAGAACGTCGCCTACTACCTCGAGGAGTGCCGGCGCATGGGCATACCGATCCTCGCGCCCGACGTCAACTCCTCGGAGGACCTCTTCAGCGTCGCCGAGGGCACGATCGTCTACGCCCTGTCCGCCGTGAAGAACGTCGGCCTGAAGGCGGTCCGCGACATCGTCGCCTGCCGGCGCCGCCTGCCCGGCGGGCGCTTCGCGTCGCTCTTTCAGTTCTGCGAGGAGCTCGGCACGCAGGTCGTCAACAAGACCCTGATCGAGAACCTCGCCAAGGCCGGCGCGTTCGACTCGATCGAGGCGAACCGCGCGCGGGTCGCGGCCGCGGCCGAGGCCGCGATCGCGCGCGCCAACGCGCGCGGCAGGGAACGCGCCATGGGCCAGCTCACGTTCGATGACCTGCTCGGCGCGCAGGGCAAGCCGGCGGCGCTCCAGGATGCGTGCCCCGACGCCCCGCCGTGGACGGAGCTGCAGGCGCTGGCCTTCGAGAAGGAGGTGCTCGGCCTGTACCTCACCGGGCATCCGCTCGCCCGCCACCAGGAGCTGATGGCGGCGCTCAGGACCTGCGCGCTCGCCGACGCGGAGAGCATTCCCGCGGGGCGCGGCGTGCTCCTGTGCGGGCAGGTCGCGGCCGTGCGCGCGCTGACGACCAAGAAGGGCGAGCGCATGGCCTTCCTGACGCTGGAGGATCTCACGGGATCCATCGAGGTCGTCCTCTTTCCGGAGGCCTACCAGCGCGGCAAGGAGCTCGTCGCGCCGGAGCGGAACGTCTTCATCCGCGGCAAGGTCGACTCCCGCGGCGAGAAGCGCTCGCTGATCGCCCAGGATGTCGTGTCGTTCGAGGATGCGCCCGCCGCGCTCGGCCGCGTCGTCACCATCGAGCTGGATGCCAAGGGCACGACCGAGCAGACGCTCTTCGCGCTCAAGCGCGTGCTCGCCGACCACCCGGGCGCCTGCCCGGTGAACCTGATCTTCCGCCGCAACGGCAAGGACAAGACGCTGGCGCTCGGGCCCGAGCTCCGCGTGGCCCCCGGGAGCGCCTTCCTGCGCGAGGTGAACGAGCTGCTCGGCGGCGCGTGCGCGCGGCTGCACCCCGTGCAGCCCGAAGAGCACGCCATGGTCGCGTGAGGCGGCGCGGAGCGGGGAATGGAGCAGCATGCGATCGACTCGATCCTGGGCGCCAACCTGGCATCGCTGCGCGCCCGGATCGACGCGCGCTGCCGCGCATGCGGCCGCGATCCCGCGGGCGTGCTCCTCCTGCCCGCGACCAAGTACGCCGGCATCGCGGTCCTCCGCGCGCTCGCCGGGCTGGGAGTGCGCGCGTTCGGCGAGAACCAGGTCCTCGATGCCGAGCGGAAGGCGGCCGCGCTCGCGCCCGGCATCGAGTTCCACATGATCGGACACCTCCAGCGCAACAAGGTCGCCAGGGCGCTGCGGCTGTTCCGCGCCATCCACAGCGTGGACTCGCTGCGGCTGGCCGAGGAGCTCGACCGCCGCGCCGCAGGCTGCTCCGTGCGCGCGCTCATCGAGGTCAACGTCGGCGGCGACGAGCGCAAGTGCGGATTCGCTCCCGGCGATGCCATTCCCGCCATGGAGGCGATGCGCGCCTTCCCGAGCCTGCGCATCGAGGGCTTCATGACCGTCCCGCCGTTCGAGACGGACCCCGCGCGGGTGCGGCCCTTCTTCCGCGCGCTCGCGCGCCTCGGGGACGAGGCGCGGCGGCGCGGCCTGGGCGATGGTAGACTTGCAACGCTCTCCATGGGCATGAGCAACGATTTCGAGACGGCGATCGAGGAAGGCGCGACGATCGTGCGCATAGGCAGCGCGCTGTTCGCGGGGCTGGACGCCGAGGCGCTCGCGGGCTGATGCGCCGGGGCCGGCGGCGCCGGCGGGAGCGAGGAGCCGGGTGGCGAAACTCATTGTCGAACAGGGGCCGCTCGCGGGCAAGGTCTTCGAGATCATGAAGCCCGCCGCCTTCCTCATCGGCCGCGGGCAGGGCGCGCAGGTCGATCTGCCGGACCACCTCGTCAGCCGCCGCCACTGCCAGATCGAGGTCACGGGCGAGTGCTTCTTCGCGCGCGACCTGGGGAGCGTCAACGGCACGTTCGTGAACGGCCAGCGCATCGCCCGCATCGCGCTCGCCGACGGCGACAGCCTCCAGGCCGGCGCCTCGGTGCTCCGCTTCTCCGGGCACGCGCGGGTCGACGAGCTGCTCGCGCGCGAGATCGGCGGCTACCGCATCGAGGCGCGCATCGGCCGCGGCGGCATGGGCTCCGTGTACCGCGCCGAGCAGCGCTCGCTCGGCCGGACGGTCGCGCTCAAGGTCCTCGCCCCGGAGCTCGCCCGCGATCCCGAGTTCGTGGCGCTGTTCCTGCGCGAGGCGAGGGCCGCGGCGGCGCTCGCGCACCCCCACATCGTCAAGGTCTACGAGGCGGGCTCCGCCGGCGCGACGCACTTCTTCTCGATGGAGCTCGTCCGCGGCGGCACGGTCGAGGAGATGCTCGCGCACCGCGGCGCGCTGCCGGCCGCCGAGGCCCTGCGCATCGCGCGCGAGGCCTGCGACGGCCTCGTCTACGCCGAGAGCAAGAAGCTCGTGCACCGCGACATCAAGCCGGGCAACCTCCTGCTGGAGCCCGGCGGCGCCGTCAAGATCTGCGACCTGGGCATCGCGGGGCGCATCGACATCGAGGAGGAGGAGCCGTTCCGCGGCGGGGGCTCGCCCCACTACATCGCCCCCGAGCAGGCGCTCGGCCGCCCCGTCGACTCCCGCGCCGACATCTACTCGCTCGGCGTCTCGCTCTACACGATGCTCGCCGGCCACACGCCGTTCACCGGGACGTCGAGCCGCGAGATCGCCGGAAAGCACGTGGCGGAGCCCCCGCCGCCGCTCGCCGCGCAGGGCGCGGACATTCCTCCCGGCGTGTGCGAGCTCGTCGCCTGGATGATGGCCAAGGCCCCCGCGGACCGGCCCGCGTCCGCGGCCATCGTCCGCGAACGGCTCGACGAGCTGCTGCGCGGGCTCGGCGCCGGAACGCGCCGCCGCACGTTCTCGTTCTGGCTGCCGGCATCGCTCGGCGCCGCGGTCGTGCTCGCCGCGCTGGCCTCCGGCGTGTACCTCGCGCGCCAGTGGTACGCGCACACGCGCGCGGCCGCCTTCGCCGCGCGCGTCGCGACGCTCCGCGCCGATGCCGACGAGCTCGCCCGCGGGCGGCGCCACGCCGAGGCCGCGGCGCTCCTCGATGCGTTCGCCCGCGACAACGCCGGCGCCGAGGGGCTGGCGTGGATTCCCTCCAGGATCGAGGAGCTGCGGCGCAGCGAGGCCGCGCACGCGGCGCGGCTCCGCGCGCAGGAGGCCGACCGCGCGCTCGATGATCTCCTCGCGCACGACGCTCCCGATGCGAGCATCGAGGAGCTCCGGCAGCGCTACGACGGCACCGGCGCGGCGGCCAGGGCGGCCTTGGAGCTCAAGGCCCGCGACGACCGCCGGCGCGCGCAGGCGCAGTGGGAAGCGCAGGCGCGGGCCGAGTTCGACGCGATCAAGCGCCGGAGCGACGCCTACCTCGCCGAGCAGAACTTCAGGCTCGCGCTCGAGGTCTGGGCGGCCTTTCCGGCGCGCTTCTCGGGCTCGTCCGCCCGCAGCCTGATCGCCGGCGAGGCCGCGCGCGTCGACGCCCTCGCGCGGGCGCACCTCGACGCGAGGCTCGTGGACGCGGACGCGCTGGCGCGCACCGGCGATGACGCGGGCGCGCTTCGGATCATCGCCGAGTGCGCGCTCCCGCGCACGTTCGATGACGCCGTCGCGGCGGCGCGCGCGAGCCTGGCCCTCCGCGCCGCCGAGGCGCGCGAGGCCGCATCCCGCGCCGCGCGCGAGGCCGATGCGGCCGCCGTCGCCGAGGCCGACCGCGCGATCGCCGCCTTCCTCGCCGCCGCCGATTTCAGGGCGGCGGTCGAACGCCTCAGGCGCCTGCGCGACGCCATCGCAACGGACGATCTGCGCGCGGCGGTCGCCCGGCGGATCGACGGCGCCGAGGCCGGCCAGCGATTCTTCAGGCGTCTCTGCCTGGAGCAGGATCCGCCGCCGCGCCCGCTGGAGCTCGCCGGGGGCGTGACGGTCGCCGTGATCCGCATACGCGAGAGCTCGTTCGACTACCACGAGAAGCCTGACGAGCGGCGCGCCAAGCGCATGACGTGGCAGGAACTCGGCCCGGCGCGTTTCACGGCGCTGCTCCGTACGGCCGCGGCCGACGACGACGAGCGCGCGGCGTGCGACGCGCTGGCGAGGGAGCTGGACCGGAGGCTATAGGCTATAGGCTATAGGCTGCTACAGGCTATGTAACCGTTCACGGTTTTCTCGCCGTGTTCGGGTGCACACACGTGTCATCTGACGGAGAAGAAACCACAGAGGCACNNCCGCCGCACTTCAGACGGAGCCACGTAACGTCTCACGTTCCGTTCTCTGCGCCCTCTGTCTTCTCTGTGGTGAATCAGGAAGAGCACCACGAAGGACGCCGGAATGTGTTGTACCGAAGGCGGAGATTCGTGTGCTCGGGAAGCCCTGTGAACGGTTATTGGGCTATAGTCTACAGCCTACCTTCCCACTCGTGCGGCAGGACCGCCGCGACTGCGCGGCCCTCCGGCGCGAACACCGCGCGCGCCCGGGCCCGGACATCATCGAGCGTCACCCGGCGGAGCGCATCCCACGACTCGACCACGCCCGCCCCGTCGACCCAGGCCCCGAGACACATGCCCGCGAGCGACTCCGGCGAGTTGCAGCGCCGGAGCATCTCGCCCTCGAACTTCCTGCGGGCGCGCGCGAAATCCTCCTCGACGAGGCTGTCGGCCGCGCGCGCGGCGGCGTCCTCGACCGCGGCGATGAAGTCGGCGGGCCGCGGCGTGTCGGCGGCGGCGGCAACGTACCCGATGCGCGGGAAGACGGCGCCGTGCGCGTGGAAGCTCTCGTCGATGATGCCCTCCTCGTAGAGCCGCGCGAAGAACGAGCTTCCCCTCCCGAACATCATCTCGCACAGGAAGTCCGATTCGCACTCCCGCGCGAGCAGCGCGGCTCCTTCTTCCGCGCTCCGCGTCTCCTTGTAGCCCACGGCGATCTTGGGGCAGCCGACCGGCATGCGCCGCGACACGCAGCGCTCGGCCGCGCCGCCGGTCTCGTCCTCGAACACCGGCGCGGGCGCGCCCGCGCACGACCCCCGCGGCGGCGCCGCCGCGAACGCGTTCTCGGCGGCCGACCGCACGGCGTCGAAGTCCAGGTCTCCCGCCGCGATGAGCACCATGTTCTCGGGCCGGTAGAAGGCATCGAAGCACTCGTCGAGCAGGCCCGGCGTCACCTGCTCGATCGATGCGCGCGTGCCCGCAATGTGCGTGCCGATCGGATGGCGCGCGAAGAGCGCGCCCATGAGCAGCCGGCGCCGCACGTCATCGGGCATGTCGTCGTACATGCCGATCTCCTGGCCGATGATGCCCCGCTCCTTGGCGACGCTCGCGTCCGTGAAGTGCGGCGCCCGCACGAATCCGAGCAGCATCGCGAGCTGCGGCATGAAGTCCGCCACGGCCGTGAAGTAGTACGACGTGACGCGGTACGACGTCGCGGCGTTGATCAGGGAGCCGCGGCGCGAGAACAGCTCCAGCGCGTTGCCGCCGCGGCCCTCGAAGAGCGCGTGCTCGAGGAAATGGGCGATGCCGGCCGGCGTCTCGCGGACCGGGAGCCCCGGCAGGCGGAACGTCCGGTCGAACGAGCCGTACCTCGCCGCGACCGCCGCGTGCGAGCGCACGAACCCCGGCTTCGCGACCGCGACGAGCGCCGCCCCGCACTCGAGGCGCGCGGTGCGCACCTCGTCTCCGCACAAGGTCTCGCGGCGCACGCGCTCCCCCACTATCCGCGCTCCTTCCCGCGCAGGCAGTACACGGTGTCGAGCCGCAGCCGCTGCGCCGCCGCGGCGACATCGGCGCCCGTCACGGATTGGACCGCCCGCACCCATTCGTCCTCATCGTACTGCGCGCCGAAGAGCGACCACACGTAGCGCTGGACCAGCATCGACGCCGGCACGTCGCCCGCGCTGCGCGCACGCCGGACGATGCCCGCCTGCGCCGCCCGCACGTCGTCCTCCTCGAACTCCCCGCGCGCGAGCTCGCCCACCGCCTCGCGGACCATCGCCGCGGTCCGCTCGCAGGCGTCGGCCGCGATGCCCGCGGAGACCGCGAGCACGCCCGCGGCGGCATCGTACGCGGACCCCACCGAGTAGGCCATGCTCTCCTTCTCGCGCACGCGCCTGAAGAGCTTGGAATGCGGGAACCCCCCGAGCATGCCGCTCGCCACCTCGGCGGCCGCATGGCCCGCGCCGCCGATCACGGCGCCGTGCCGGAAGCCCATCGCCAGCCGCGCCTGGCGCACATCGTCCTCCTCGTACACCGTGCGCACGGCGCCGCATTCCGGCCGCGGCGGATGCGCCGCGCGCCGGGGCCCGCCGGCGCGCCCGCGGGCGAACGCCGCGCACGCCGTTGCCATTGCATCGGCGTCCACGTCGCCCGCGACCAGCACGTCGAGCGGCGCCGTGCGGATCCACTCGTCGTAGTGCGCCGACAGGCGCGCGGCATCGATGCCGTCGATGTCCTCCGCATCGCCCAGTTCGTTCCTGCCGTGGGGCTCGCCCGCGAACATGATCTCGCCGAGCCTCAGGGCGGCATACCCGGCCTTGAAATCCTTCTGGCTGCGCAGGAGCCGGCGCAGGTTCTCCTTCTCCGTCGCCACGTAGGCCGGGACGAGCAGCCGCCCCTCGCGCGCCGGCTCCCGCACCACCTCGCCGAGCAGGGCCGCGGCCTGGGCGGGCAGCTCGGGCGCATCGGCGAGGAACCGGGGGTCGGCCGCGCTCAGCGTGAACGCCGTGAGCTGCACGTCCGCGATCTTGTGCGTGTCCGCGCCGAGCACCGCGCCGTACAGGTCGTCGAGCCTGCGCTGGAGCGCGGTCATGTCCGGGAAAGTGCGCGTCCCCCGCGTGAGGACGGCGGCGAGCAGGCTCCGGCAGGTCCGCCCGCCATCCATGCCGGCCTGGAGGTGGACGCGCACCGACACCGTCTTGAACTTCGCCGACGGGACGATGACCAGCCGGGTGCCGTTCCCCAGATCGCGCGCGATCACGGTGCCGCATCCTTGCCGCGAGGGCTGACGGCGCGCATGACAGGCTGTGGCATGAAGCTCATGGGCGGTCGAAGTGCTTCCTGAGCTCCGCAAAGCCGAGCACGAGCTTCGTGGGACGTCCGTGCGGGCACGTGTCGACCTCCTCCATGCCGTCCGCGCGCCCGAGGAGATCGCCGGCCTCCCCGGCGCTCAGCGTGCGCCCCGCCCTCACCGCCAGGTGACACGCGAGGCGCGCGGCCATCGCCTCCGCCGCGCCGCCGCCGCCCGCGCGTAGGTCCTCGAGCACCTCGCGCAACAGGCGCTCAGGATCGCCGGTCTCGCCGAAGGCCGGCACGGAGCGCAGCATCGCCGTGTCGGGGCCGATGATCTCCACGCGCAGCCCGCACGTCTCGAGCGCATCGCGCCGCTCCTCGACCTCCGCGGCCTCCTCCGGCCGCAGCCGGACCGGCACCGGGAAGAAGAGCTCCTGCGCGGGGAGGGGCCCCTCCGCAAGGCGCGCGCGGATCGCGAGGAACAGCATCTTCTCGTGCAGCGCGTGCTGGTCGACGATCTCGATCCCCTCGGTCCCCTCGCGCACGAGGTACATCCGCGCGACCTGCAGCACGCGCGCCGGAGCGGCCGGCGCCTCCGCGGCGGGCGGCGCGGGCGGCGCGAACGGGACGGGCCCGGAGCGCGGGGCGAAGTCCGCCGCGTCGCGGAACGGCGCGGTACGCGCCGGGAGTCCGTCCGGCGCCGCGGCACTGCGCGGCGAAGGCTCCGCGCGGCCGGCACGCGCCGGCGCCATCGGGAGGGCCGCCGCATCCGCGCGCGGGACGGCCGCCTCGATCGCACGCGGCCCGAGTCTCGCGAGCGCCGCCCTGACCGCGCGCACGACGGCCTGGAAGACCTCGCTCCCGTTCGCGAACCTGATCTCGGCCTTGGCCGGATGGACGTTCACATCGATGCGCTCCGGGTCGATCAGCACCCCGAGCACCGCGACCGGAAACCGCCCGGGCACCATGCACCCGCGAAACCCCTCCTCGAGCGCCTGGTTCAGCATGGGGTCGCGGACGTGCCTGCCGTTCACGAAGAAGTTGATCGCGCGCCGGTCGCGGCGCCAGACCTCGGGCCTGGCGACTGCGCCCCGGACCTCGATCGCGCCGCCGCCCTCCACGGTGAGAAGCTTCGCGCCGGCCTCCGGTCCGAAGAGCATGCTCATGCGCTCGGCCAGCGTCGCGTCGGGGGCGATCCTCCACACGAGCTTGCCGTCGTGCTCCAGCGTGAAGCCCGCCCGCGGCGTGGAGAGCGCGATCCGCGTCACCCACTCGGCCGCCCGGCCGAACTCGGCGGCATCCTGCTTGAGGAACTTGCGCCGCGCCGGCACCGTGAAGAAGAGGTCGCGGACCTCGACGATGGTCCCGCGCGGGCACGCGGCCGGCCGCACGCCGCTCGCGACGCCGCCCTTCACGGTGATCGCCGCGCCCTCGCCGCCTCCCGTGCCGCTCGTGATCGCCAGCTCCGCGACCTGGCCTATGCTCGCCAGGGCCTCGCCGCGGAAGCCGAGCGTCGTCACGCGCCACAGGTCCTCGATCCCCGAGATCTTGCTCGTCGCGTACCTGGCCACGGCGAGGGGAAGCTCGTCGGCCGGAATGCCCGCGCCGTCGTCCTGCACGCGGATGAGGTCCTTGCCTCCCTTGCGCAGGCCGATCGCGATGTCGGTCGCGCCCGCATCGACCGCGTTCTCGACCAGTTCCTTGACGACGGATGCGGGCCGCTCGACGACCTCGCCCGCGGCGATGCGTTCGGCCACCCGGGGAGGAAGCTGGACGATCTTCCGCATCCGCGGCCCTCCCGCTCACCGGTCCGCGGCCAGGGCGGCGCTCACCGCGCTCCGGAGCAGCACCGCCACGGTCACGGGCCCCACGCCCCCCGGCACCGGCGTGATCCAGCCCGCCCGCGCCCTGGCCGCCTCGAACTCGACGTCGCCGACCGTGCGGCGCGCGCCGTCCGGGCGCGTCACGCGATTGATGCCCACATCGATGACGACCGCGCCCTCCCTGATCATGTCGCCGGTGATGACCTCCGGCCTGCCGGCGGCCGCGACCAGGATCTCCGCGCGCCGCGTGTGGCCCGCCAGATCGCGCGTGGCCGTGTGGCACACCGTCACCGTCACCCTGCGCTCGATGAGCATCAGCGCGACGGGCTTGCCGACGATCTGGCTGCGGCCCACGATGACCGCCTCCTTGCCGCACACATCGATGCCCGTCGCATCGATGGCCTCGATCACCGCCTGCGCCGTCGACGGGCCCGCGCGCTGCCGGCCGAGCGCCGTCATGCCGAGGTTCTGCGGGTGCACGCCCTCGATGTCCTTCGACGGACGAATCCTCTCCTGGACGCGCCGGACATCGATGCCGCCCGGCAGGGGAAGCGCGAGCACGATGCCGGTGACTCCGCCGTCGCGGTTCAGGCCCTCGACCGCATCGATCACCTCGGCTTCGGTCGCGCCGCCGGGCAGCTCCCGCACGGCCGCGTCGATCCCGGCGGCGGCGAAATCGGCGCACTGGCGCGCCACGTACATCCTGGACGCGGGATCATCGGAGGCCGAGACGACCGCCACGTGCACGTTGCGACCCTCGGCCCGCACGCGCGCGAGGATGTCGCGGGCCTCCTGCCTGATCTTCTCCGCGATGACCTTGCCGTCTATGAGCTGCGCCTGGGATGCCATGGCGCACAGTATAGGACATTTCGCCTCCGCGCACCACACGGGCGCCGGACGAGGGGATTGACCCAGCGCTGAGGAATCAGGAACCCGGCGAGAGCCGAAGACGGGCGAGGGGCGGGTCTGAGGCTCGGGTGGCGCTTGATGAACAGGGTGTCAGAATGTCAGGTCGGTGGCGAGTCCATTGCGCGAGCACCCCTTGGCCGGCGCAATCTCAGGTCGTGTCGAGACGCACATGGAAGGCCGGTTCGATCGTTGCGTCGCCAGGCGGCGTCCGTGTGCGCATGTCTTCGGCGATCTTCGCAATGAAACGGTGCGCCCAAGTACTGGCGTGCCACACGCAGCGCTCGCCACCAGTACATGAGCTGCAGAAGCAGGTGCGCAGCTTGCGCACCAGATTCGGCAACTCCGAGGGCTTTTCGGGACGTCGTCCGCGTCTGGCGCCCTTTTCGTTTCCCGCCTCATTCGTCATCGACCACGTCCTCCACCGTCTGCAGGGCTACGATCTGCCGTAGAATCCGAGACTGTAGCATAAATACTGGGTCTTTTCTCAAGTCGATGGGCATTCCAGACCGAATTCCTCCTGCAGATCGCGGCACGATAGAACGCTGAGGCGGCAGGACCCGACGCCGGTCACGATTCCTTTCCGGTGAACGCCGGCGATCCCGCCGTGGGCGGAGACCGCTTCGATCCGGCGCAGGTCGGGCTGCCCTGGCTGCGGTTCGTGCGGCTCGTGGACGGGGGCGGCCTGAAGTCGTTCAGGCGGCTACCGCCGACAGGGCACGAAGTCGATGCAGTCCAGAGCG
The DNA here is from genome assembly GCA_002402755.1 of Planctomycetes bacterium UBA4800. Classification (GTDB taxonomy): domain Bacteria; phylum Planctomycetota; class UBA8108; order UBA8890; family UBA8898; genus UBA8898. Next base: position 836 of record DHGK01000130.1, on the reverse strand, counting down.
TCGATCGTCGGGTCGATGTCGCACGCCTCGAACGGCTCCGGCAACGGGCCGGCCTGCGCGAAGAGATACCCCAGGATCTTGATCGCGTCGGCGATGTCGAGCCGCCCGTCGTCGTTGGCGTCGGCGGCGTCGAGGCACGCCGGAGCCGTGCCTTTGGCGAACAGGTAGCTCAAGATGAAGACGGCGTCGGCGATGTCGAGACCGTTGCTCGCGTTGGCGTCGCCGCGCTTGAAATGCGCGGTCGGAGCCGGGCAGTCTCCAGATTCGTACGCCCCTATGTCGACGCCGGCGCCGCACGGACGGCCGTTGCCTTCGATATCGGTCGTCGGGGCGCCTTCTGAAGTCCCGGCGTCGATGGCGGGGGAGCCGGGCTGGAGACGGTAGTCGGGCGGCACGACGATGAAGTCGGGGAGCGAGTATTCCCTGCCCAAGATCTCCACCGTGACAAAGCGCGTGAAGTCGAAGACCCCGTTGTGGACGAAGAGGGGATCGCGGTCGGTCAGGCAGTGGGACAATGTTCCGCAGACCGATTCGGACGTGTTGCCCCAGACGATGCAGTTCGTCAGGGTCGAGGAAGAGCGTTCGGACAGCACGCCGCCGCCGAACTGGCTCGCCGAGTTCCCCGAGATCGTGCAGTTCGTCAGGGTCGGGGCGGAGCCTGAGCGGCAGTACACGCCGCCGCCGTAGATCGCCGAGTTCGCCGAGATCGTGCAGTTCGTCAAGGTCGGGGAGGAGTCCGAGCAGTACACGCCGCCGCCGTAGGAATACGCCGAGTTCTCCGAGATCGTGCAACTCGTCAGGGTCGGGGACGAGCCCGAGCAGTACACGCCGCCGCC
>DHGK01000329.1 GCA_002402755.1 Planctomycetes bacterium UBA4800 | reverse complement strand
TGCCGGCGCCCGCCGGGGCGCCGTTGAGCCAGGCCTTGGCATAGTCGTCGGCCCCGAACTCCAGGCGGGCCTCCTGCTCGACCGGCGACACGATGACCGTGCGCAGGTACGCGCAGCAGAAGTCGATCGGACCGAAGGTCGCCTCCAGGTTGATGCGCTCGCCCTCGAGATGCGTCTTGACGCGCACCCACGCCACATCCTTCGCATCCGGACTCTCGGGCGGGAACGCCGTGCCGAAGACCTTCGGGCCGTCCTGCACGTCCTCAAGAGTGAAGGGACCCGCGCCGCGCCACGCGAAGATGTGGCTCTTCCACCTGTCCATGTCCGCGGTGATGCGCCCGATCTCCTCCTTGAGGCCGCCGTCCTGCGTCGCCGCGGCGACCTTGGCGAGCACCGCTCTCGTCTTCTCGGAGTCCTCCCAGCAGCAGTTGCGCGCGATGCGCACGGCGGCGCGGCAGGCCTCGGCCCTGAACTCGTCCTTCGTCATGTAACCCTCGGCAACCGAGAGCGCCGCGCACGTGTCGGCCTTGCCCATGCCGTCGAGTACGAACTTCACCTCGTCGGGCGTCGCGGCAAGCTCGAGCGCCTTGACGAAGAGCGGCGTCGAGTCCTCGGCGTAGGGCGCGATCCGGACGAACGCGCGCAAGGCCGCCGCCTTCTGCGCCGCATCGCCGCTTCCCGAGGCAATCGCGAAGAGATCGGCCGCCGGCTCGGCGTTCGGCCAGTCGCCGAGCGTCGCGAAGGCTGCGTCCCTCACGACCAGATCCTGGTCCTGGAGCACCGCGCGCACGGCCTCGAGCGCCTGCGGCGTCGCCGGCACCGCAAGAAGGCGAAGCAGCTCCGCCTTGCCGCCGGCGGGGGCCGATGCAAGCGCCGCGATCACGGCGCCGGCCTGGCCATCCTTGTTGCCGGCGGTGCGGAAGAGAGTCCGCGCCGCTTCCGCCGCCGCGCCGCGGTCCTGGTCTTCCTTGGGCGCCGCGACGAGCGCAAGCACGTTTCCAAGGCCGGCGCGCGTGCCGACGCGTCCCATGGCGATGATCGCCTCCCGGCGGACGGCGGCATCGGCATCCCCGGCGGCGATCTTCGCGAGCGGCTCGAAGGCGCCGCGCATCGTGCGCCTGCCGATCGCCTGGATCACCTCGACGCGGCAGGCGGCATCGCCCGCCTCCGCCCCGCGCACGAACGCCGCCTCGATGTCGGGGCCGCGCAGCCGCGTCAGGCTCGCCCGCGCGACATCTTTCTCGCGACCCTCCCCAGTCGCGGCCGTCCGCGCGAGAGCGGCGAGCGCCTCCGGCGTCCCTGCGTCGCCGAGGGCGTCGAGCGCCGCGACCCGCACCGCCGCGTTCTGGTTCTTCACGGCATCCATGACGATCGCGGCCGCATCGCCGCGCGACGCCGCGGCGCGCACGACCAGTTCCTGGTCCTCGGGGCCGAGCGCGCCGTAGAGCTCGGCGAGCTTCCCGGCCGGTGCACCGTTCTCGAGCAGCGCGAGCATGGCGATGGCGTTGCGCCTGAGCGCCGCGTCGCTGCCCGCGCCCTTGATCGCCGCGACGAGCAGATCGGCCGCCTTGTCGCCGCGCGTCGCGGCAAGGCCGCGCAGGCCCGCCACGCGCAGTTGCTCGGAGCGGCCGGACGGGTAGAACTCGGCGTAGACCTTCGCGGCGTCCTCGTTTTTGCCCTCCGCGCGGAGCTTCTCGGCGCAGGCGAGCAGCGCATCGTCGATCTCGATCGCGACCGGTTCGGGCGCGGCTGCGCGCGCGGCCTCGAGCGCCTTCACCGCCTCCGCGCCGCCGAAGCGCCCGAGCGCCTTGGCCGCCGCGAGGGCGACTTCCCTGTCAGCCGCGCCCGCGAGCGGGGCCACATCCGGCAGCGCCGCGCGGCAACCGCGCTGGACGAGGGTGTCGATGATGCCGGCCTTGATCCAGCCGCTTGTCGTCCCCAGCGCGCGCCGGAGCGCCTGCGAGGCCTCGGGCGCGTTCATGCCGGCGAGCGCGTAGCGCGCCATGTGCGAGAGCTCCCGGTCGGCAAGCAGCTTCTCGAGCCGCGGCACGGCGGCGGCCGTGCCGATGATCCAGAGCTGCCTGCAGATGAACGATTTCGCGTCAGCCGTCGTCGCCGCATCGAGGGCCTCGAGCAGCTTCTGCTCCGCCGGCCCGCGCACCGACGGGTCTTTCGAGGCCTGCGCGACGGCGTTTTCGATGAAGCCGAGATCGGCGGGGCTCTGCCCGGCCGTGTACGCCGCCAGGCTCCCGACGTTCTTCTCGAACGCCGCCATGTCGAACGCCGCGGCCGCGGAGGCGGTCGCAACGCACATCGCGATCGCGAAAACCAGTGCTGTATGTCGATGGTTCATGACTCGCACCTTCCTTCCTCAGAGCGACCACGGCTCGCGCTTCGCGCGGTCGAGCCACATGGCGGCCTCGGGGTCGTTGACGATCTCCTCGGTCTCGGGATCGAACCGCAGGCGCCTGTTCGTCCAGTAGGCGATGTTCCCGAGGTGGCACAGGCTCGCCGTGCGGTGCGCGCGCTCGATGTCGCGGAAGGGCCGCTCGCGCGTCTTGACGCAGTGCAGGAAGTCCCCGAAGATCCCGCCCGAACCCTTGTAGTGCGGCACGTGGACGTCGGGCGCGTCCTCGTCCCTGCCCTTGCGGCTCGGCACCTCGCCGCCGGTGCCCTTGAAGGAGATGATGCCGCCCCAGCCGCCGCCGTGGTGCATACGCAGGCCGTTCGCGAAGACGTACGTGAGCGTCGGGTTATCCTTGCCGTCCGGCGGAATCACCTCGACCGGCCCCGTCTCGTGCAGCGCGCACGTGAAGAGCGCGCCGCCGAAGCCGTGGCAGCCCCAGTCGGTCATGCCGCCTCCCGAGTAGTCACGATACGGCCGGAAGCCGCCGCGCGTGAGATCGGGGTGGTACGGGCGCCACGGCGCCGGGCCGAGCCACATGTCCCAGTCGACCGACTGCGGCACCTCGACGGGCGGCAGGTTGCAGAACCCCGAGGGTCCGCCGACGTTGACCCAGGCCTCCGTGACCGTGCCGATGCGGCCGCCCCAGACCATGCGATGGAACCAGTTGTAGTCATCCCACACGCGCTGGCTGCCGCCCGAGAAGACCCGGCCGTAGCGGCGCGCGGCCTTGACCATCTCGCGGCCCTCGCGCACCGTGAGCGTCTCCGGCTTCTCGCAGTAGACGTCCTTCCCGCGCTTCATGGCCTCGATCGAGATGATCGCGTGCCAGTGGTCGGGCGTGCCGATGAACACCGTGTCCAGGTCGCTCCGCGCGACGACCTCGCGGAAGTCGGCGTACGCCCGGCAGTCCTTGTTGCCGTAGCGCCGGTCGACCATGTCCTTGGCCGCGGCGCAGTGCTCGCCGACGACGTCGCACACGGCGAGCACCCTGACCTGCGGGAAGCCCATGAAGCCCCCCATGTCGCCCCGGCCCTGCCCGCCCATGCCGATGCAGCCCATGGTGATGCGATCCTGCGCGCCGAACGCGCTCGCCTTGATCGCAAGCGGCATGGCAAGCGCCGCCGCCGCGCCCCGGCGGAGAAACTCCCGCCGCACGATGTCCCGTCGTCTCGTCATTGCCGCGCCTCCATTCCACAACGGCGATGCGCGGCGCGCATCCTCGGGCGGCGCCGCGGCCGTTCGTTCTTCTCATTGTAGGCGAGGGCCGCCAGCGACAATAGCCCCCGCGCAAGGGGCGACGCGGCAGGAAACGCTCGCGCGACAGTCGGCGCCGGACCCGCGCGGGCAGCGTTCGTCATTCCTCCTCGGGCGCGATCTCCAGGGCCTGCATGATCGCTTCCGCGCCGTTCGCGCCGCGCAGCGCGATCCGAATCGCCCCGTGCTCGGGGCGCACGCGCCGCACGGTCGCGTCGAACGCCTTGAAGATGCCGCCCGCGGCCTCGGCGATGTTCCGGTCGGCGAGCGCGGCGACGCCGTTCACCCACACGCTCTGCGTGTGCGTGATGCGGCGGCCCTTCGCGTCGCGCTCGAGGAACTCGTGAAGCGGCGTCTCCGCGAACTTGAGCGTTACGCGGTAGACGCCCGGACCGGCCGTCACGTTGACCCACCACTCGGGCGCGTGCACGCCGTAGCGGTAGAGCTCCGGATCGCGCGTGTTGCCGATGTACATGCTCCGCGGGAGCGTCCACCACGCGCGCGCGACCGCATCGGTGCCGTAGCCCGTCCGGACGACGAACTCCGTCGCCGGGCGCCATCGATGGCCGGCGGCGTCGACGTAGTCCTTGCGCTTCGTGTAGCCGAAGATCATGCGCTGGGCGCCGCGCGGCCCTCCGCCCGCGCCCCAGTCGGAGCGCCCCTCCGCGGCCGACCACTGAACGCCGCCGATGTACGCCGACCGTCCCTTCGAGAGCGGATTCCCCTTGCCGGCGACCGCGAGAACGAGCTCGTGGCGGCCGGCCCTGAGTCCGCTTCGCGAGAACACGACCTGCGCGTCGCGCGCCGCGGGATTCCAGAAATCGATGGGTGCGAGGTCCTTGACGCCGTCGATCGACACGTCCGCGAGGCCGCCCTCGGGGTCGACGCGGCCGATGATCCGGACCTGCGTGCCCTCGAACGCGAACGACGCCGTGCAGCCCGCCTCCGCGGCCGCGCGCACGCCGAGGCCGTCGAGCGTCCGCCACGCCCCCGCGAACTTCAGCGCCTCGAACGACGCCTCCTCCTGCGGATCGTCGCCTTCGACCACGATGGCGCGGGCGCCGTCGTGGCGGATCGTGAGCAGGCAGTCGCCCTCGCCGATCCCCTCCGCGACGAAGCCGTTCGCGGCCGTGTCGCTCCGCGCCGCAAGCGGCGCGCCGTCCGCCGTCACGCTTCGCGGCACGAACGCCAGGCGGAGGACGTCGAGGGTGCCGCGCGGCGCATCGTGCGTCGTGTACGCGATCTTCCCGCGGGCGTAGCGCACCGAGCTCACGACCGACGTGCTGCGCATGATGTGGTTCTCGCGGCAGGGGCCGAGCGCCTCCGGCGCCCACGCGAGCGCCTCCATGATCTGGCACAGGGGCCAGGGATGCGCGAGGTTCGACCACTCGCCCGTGGCGACGGCCTCGCCGAGGAGCCCGTCCTTGACGACGCCTGTCTCCTCGCTGTCGTAGGTCGCCATCAGGATCATGCGCCGGCCGATCTCCGCCGCCAGCGGATCGTTCGCGAGAGCCCCGAGCCTCAGGAACGTCGGCGCCGCCGTGTACTGGTTGTAGGAAAGGCTCGTCCCGCAGCACGTCGATGACTCGGGGAACGCCCAGGCGCCGCTGTACATGTCGCCGCGCGAGTTCGGGTCGACGCCGTTCCGGCAGAAGATCAGCGAGAGCATGTTCCGGCAGTCGCGCTCCCAGCCCGGGAAGGCGTCCCGCCGCGCCAGGAAATAGTCGCCGCACATCGACACGATGCCGCACATGACCGGGTTGTCCCAGTCCCAGTAGTTGCGCCCCCAGATGTCGTTCCGCGTCCACTGGGGAAGCATCTCGCGGGCGAGGTGGGCACGGCCCGCGTCGCGCGCGCGCGTGATCCGCCCGCCGGCGCCCCCGTAGCCCGCATCGATCAGCTCGTCGAGGAACTCGACGATGAGGGCCGTGCTCCCCGTGAGAAGGTCCGACCACCCGACGACCGACGGATCGACGTACCTGTCCCAGGGCGGGTACTCGGTATCGAACCTGCAGTGCGCGGCGAAGACATCGCCCCAGCGCCGCGCCGCATCGAGGTAGCGCACGTCGCCCGTGAGCTTGTGCGCGCGCAACACCTCGCGGCCGAGGAGCGCGCACAGATCGAGCTGGTTGCGGCAGTTCGGGTCGCAGGCCCCGTAGGCCTTGCCGTTCGTCGGCGTGCTCACGGGAAAGCGCGGCCAGGGGTGGTCCGCGCCGGTCTGGGCGTGCTCCAGAACGTAATCGACGGCGAGCGGAATGTACACGAACGCGATCGGGTCGCCGCTGTAGGCGTAGTACGCCGTCAGGCCCTTGACGATGCTCCACGCGCGCTGGCCAAGATCCCCGCACATCCAGTCGTTCGTGGGCGGAATCGAGATCGTGCCGTCGGCGGCGATGCGCCAGTGCGAGTTGTAGATGAAGTCGGGCGCGGCCATCACGGCCCTGTCCCTGCCGACCCACGGATAACGCTTGTAGACCTGGACGGCTATGCGCGCGCGCGCATCGAGCTGTCCGTTCAGGCCCTCGTGCCAGGGGGCGATGACGCCGAACGCATCCTCGCGCACGGCATGCGCGTAGTACGCGCCGAGCGCGGGAAAGTCCTGCGATGCCGCGCCGGCGGCGAGGCCGGCGGCAAGAACGACCGCTGCAACCATTCTCGATATCCTCCTACCGCGCCGCGGTTTCCTTCCACAGGGCGTGCACGCGCTGCTTCCGCGGGTCCTGCGAGCCCGCGTAGGCCTCGATCGTCTTCTCCAGCCCCGCGCAGAGCTTCAACGTCGTCTGGAGATAGGAGAGGTTCGCGGCGTGCTGGGACCGCGCCGGCAGGACGGGCAGCGCGCCCTTCGCCTGCAGACCCGCGCGCTCGCACGCGACGGCCAGGTACTCGACCGCGAGGCGCGCGTGGGCGGCCTCGTAGCCGCCGCCGAGCCCCGCGGCTTCGCACCGCGCGTGGAAATCGCGCAGGCGCGCGACTTTCGCGGCCACGCCGCCCCACGCCTCGAAGATGTCCTTCGTGCGCGCCAGGACCTCCTTGCCGTCGATGTACAGGGCGAGCCTTCCTGACGGCGCCACCGTGGCCGCCGCGTGCACCCACGCGCCCGGCGCCAGCGCTCCGTCGCGCTGCAAGGTGTCGGCCTCGACGATCACGCGCAGCGAGTTCCCGGGGTGCGTGTCGAGGAGATAGCCGTTCGAGGTGCCGACGATGGTCTTGTCGATGATGCGGCCGCCGCCC
>DHGK01000267.1 GCA_002402755.1 Planctomycetes bacterium UBA4800 | reverse complement strand
GCATCTGACGGAAAGGAAACCACAGAGGCGCAGAGAGCACGGAGAAGAAAACGGAGAAAGAACGCCGCACGTGACACGGCGCCGCGTAACGTCTCACGTTCCGTTCTCTGTGCCCTCTGTCTTCTCTGTGGTGAATCAGAAAGAGCACCACGAAGGAGGCCGGAATGTGATGTACTGAAGGCGGAGATTCGCGTGTTCGGGATGCCCTGTGAACGGTTACCCGCGCGGCTCGGGGCCGCGTGCAGATCCTATCCCTCGTACCCCTCCCCCGGAAACGCGGCGAGCCTGAACGCCAGGACCGGCCGGCCGGCCGGGCCGAAGTCGCCGCGCAACACGATCCACGTGTCGGCGGTCTTGTCGCCGGCGGCGCCCTTCGGCCGCCTGACGCGCAGGTCGAGCTGCAGGCGATCGAGCGAATCGAGCTTCGCGCTCCATGTGCGGGGCGTGAGGCTCCAGCCCGCCGGCGCGTGCTCGACCGCGACGGTTCCGGACGCCGCCGCGGGACCGAAGTTGTACGCGAAGATGCGAAGCTCGATGTCCTTCTCGACCGCGACCACGTGATCGTATTCCCCCGCCCAGGGGACGACCTCGATCTTCTTCCCGCCGTCGCGCGGAATGTCGACCTGCAGGACGACCGGCGTTGGCTCGCCCGGCCGCAGCGCCGCCGCGGCGGGCGGCACTTCCAGGGCGAGCTTCTCGGCCGCGCCGCGCGGGAGCAGGACGAAGATCGGCGCGGACCCGAGCGTCGTGGGCGCGGCGGCGCCGAGCGACCGGCCGAGGTAGTCGTACACGGCAACCGGGGCGACGCCGGCGGGAAGCGCCCAGGCGGCGCTCGTCTTCCCGCGGTCGGGCCACTCGACCGGCTTCTCGGCCCACGCGACGAGCACGTCTTGCTCGACGCCGTCGGGTTTCGCGCGGAAGGCGTAGACGAGCCCATCCGGCGCGATCCGTTGCCGTCCGAGCGGACGCGCGCCCGCCAGGAATCGCCCGATTGCGGCGAGCGCCGCGTACGCCGGTCGCGGGGTGAAGTTCAACCTCAGGAGCCCGAACTGCACCTTGTTCCAGTCCTCGGTGTAGTGGCCGAGGATGAAGTGGAAATGCCGCGCGGCGCCCGCGAAGATGCTGCTCGCGTAGGACTGGGCCATGAAGTGGGCCTTCAGGATCTCGCCGTGCCGGGGAAGCTCGTACCACGGACCGGGCGAGTCATACTTCATGCCGCGGTCGGACTCGGTGATCCAGAGCGGCTTGCCGCATGCGGCCTCCCGCGCCGGCGCCCAGTTCTCGGCGTAGGTGTCCGGCCGGTCGTACGTGTGGATGTTGTACGTGTCGAAGTACGGCCAGGCCTCGTTCGCGATCACGGTCTTCGTGTGGAGCGGCGTGGGAACGCCCGCGTACGCGTTCCACCCGACGATCGCCGCGGGATCGCCCGCCTTGATGCCGAGGTATGCCGCCTTCTGGAACGAGCACATCTCGGCCGCCGTGTGGCCGCCGAAGGACTCGATGTTCGCCTCGTTCCACGGCTCCCACGCGCGCACGCGGCCCGCGAAGCGCGCGCCCATCGCCTTGCAGAAGCGATAGGCATCGCGCAGGTCGTGCGGGAAGCGCGCCGTGCTTTTCGTGACGGCCGCGGCCCAGACGGGCGTGTCGTGAAAGACCTGGAGCACGTCGAGGCCGTGCGCGGCCTGCGCATCCGCGGCCGTGTCGTACGTGGTGGGGCCCTTGGTGAAGTCGCCCTTCCCCGGCTCGATGTCCCGCCAACTCAATCGATCCCGCGTCCAGGCGACGCCGGCGAGCTCGGCAAGCCGCGCGTACCGCTCCTGCGCCGGGGGATTGCCGCGCGCGAACCACGCGATCGCGGCATCGAGGCACACGGGCGAATCGTCGGGGACGGGAGCCTTGAGCTTCGCGAGGACGGCCGCCGTCGTCCAGCCGGCGCAGCCGCCCCGCTCGTCGAGAAACTCGACGCGGTACCAGCCGATGCCGAGGGGGCCGGCGTCAAGGGGTTCACGGCGGGCGGCCGGTCCGGATGGCGCGCCCTCGGCGACGGCCGCGCCGCCGTCGTCGAGCACGCGCCATGCCGTCGCGGCCGAGGCGGGAGCCTCCTTCGGCCACGCGATGCGCACCGGCTCGCCCTCGAGAAAGACGTTCGAGGCCGTCTCGCCGGCGGCCGGCGCGGAGCCCCTCGGGGGCTCCGCCGCGGCGGACAAGGTCAACAGGAGAGCGATTACCATGGGCTGGATGCCTCTCTGAACGTACCAGAACACTGTACACGATCTCGCGCCGTGACGCGACGTATGCCGCCCGTGTCGCGCCCGGAGTCGCGGGCGCCCAAATCACACTCGAGCTAGCTGGGGGATCACGTCGAAATGGCGATCGCGTGCATAGAGAAGAAGATCGTGCTGGAGCACCAGGGCGGCGATCCACAGATCGTTCGTCGGGATGGGGGCACCCTGTCGCCGGAGCTGGGCGAAAAGGCGCGCGTAGTGGTGCGTCGTCGTCTCATCGGCGTAGAGAACCTCGACGCGTGGGGAGCTGAGGAACTCGATCAGGCGTCGTTCGTTGCGGATGGCTTTCGTCCCGCAGAGGAAGCCGGCGCGGAGCTCGGCCAGCACGAACACCGGCAGGAATACGCGCTCGAATTCCCGCATCTGCTCGACGACCTTAGCGATGCCGCGGCTGAAATCGATGTATCGATTCGTGTCGAGCGCGACTCTCATCGCCAGAGCTCCCCATCGACTTGGTCCTGAGCGCCGAGTGCCGCATCGCAGTCGGGGTCCTCTACCCATTTGCCTGCCAGGTGGTCGAGATCGTGGTGGGCAACTGCGCCGCCCTCGCCGGCCTCACGGGAAAGCGCGGCGAGCAGCACGCTGTTCAGGCTCGTCTTCTGCTCGCTCGCTTTTCTTCGCAGTGTACGGTCGACCTGCGCGGGGACGTTGCGAATCGTGTACTGGATCTTTTCCATGAGCATCTCCTTGTGTACTCACTGTGTGCCTACATTATAGGCGCAGAATGCCTACTTCGCAAGCGCAGGGATGCTCTGCGTGTATATCATTATTCCCTGACTTGACTTGCAGATACGGAGAGGGGCGTTACTCGTACATATTCGGTGAACCCGTGGCCCTGCAGGCGCCGGCCGTAGCCGGCGTTTCCCCCCTTCTCTGTCGATGGCGGTTAGAAACTGA
>DHGK01000209.1:835-6906 GCA_002402755.1 Planctomycetes bacterium UBA4800 | reverse complement strand
CGAAGAGCGGAGAGCGAATTCGCTGGCTCAACGGCGATGACCACGGGATCAAGATCCCGCTCCGGCCGGGCACGCACACGTACACGTTTCACTTCGAGAGCACGAGCTCGCTCCCGCTCCTCGGCATGAACCTCTTCTTCGATGGCAGGAACGACAAGCCCGCGGTCTCGGTCTTCGCGAAACCCGCCGCGGGCGGCCCGCCCTACCCCGCCTTCAGGGCGAACGGCGCCGCCGCCACCATGGGGCCCCCCATTGCGGAGGTTCCCGGGGCCGGAAGCCTCGTCTTCGACGCGGGCGATGGCGGCCTCGCGACCTTCGACGAACGACCGGAGGCGCTGCGGGCGACGCTGGCGGACTTCCGGATCATGGAGCCGGCCGGCCTCGATCTCGTCGGACCCCATGCCGCGCAGCCGAGCGGCAAGCCCGACTACGTGGGCTGCTTCACACTCCAGGTCGAGCGCTACGTGCCGCGCCCGCCCGAGCCGTTTCTCTGGCTTCGCACCGTCGCCGGATTTCATGCAGGCGTGCCCGGGACCCTGGATGACCTGAAGAAGGCTTTCCCCGCCGACAAGATCGCCCCGCCGTTCTCCTTCGTCTACGACGACGTTGCCTCCGAGGACTTCCTCAGGGGCTGGAATGTCGAGGCGACCGTGTCGCTCCTCGACGATGACCGCACGGCGAGCACCGTCGAGTTCACCGACCCGAAAACCGGCCTCGCCGTCCGCTGGGAAGGCATCGAGTACCTCGATTCGCCGGTTGTCGAGTGGACCGTGCGCCTCGAGAACAAGGGCAAGGCCGACACGCCGCTCATCAGAGATATCTGCGCGCTGGACGTCATCCTTCGGAGGCGCCCGGGAAATGGGTTCTTGCTGCGCCACTGGAAGGGGACGTTTGTCCGCCGCGACGACTACGAGCCTCTGACGACGGCGCTCGATCCGTGCGATTCGCTCAGGTTCGCGCCGCCGGGCGGCCGGCCCTGCGGGCACGTCTTTCCCTACTACAACCTGGAGAGCGGCGGCGAAGGCATGATCATCGTCGTCGGGTGGGCCGGCCAGTGGGCGGCCGAGTTCGCGTGCGACCTCGGGCGCGACCTGCATGTGACCGCCGGCCAGGAGACGACGAAGTTCAAGCTCAGGCCCGGCGAGCTCGTGCGCACGCCGCGCATCGTCCTCATGCCCTGGAAGGGCGGCGACTGGATCGACGCCCAGAACGCGTGGCGGCGCTGGATGCTCCGCCACAACCTCCCGCGGCCGGGCGGCAAGCTCCCGCCCGTACCGCAGCTCGCGGCCTGCAGCTCCCACCAGTTCGCGGAGATGATCAACGCGAACGAGGCGAACCAGAAGCTCTTCGTCGACCGGTACCTCGAGGAGGGGCTCAAGCTCGACTACTGGTGGATGGATGCGGGCTGGTACATCAACGACTGGGGCTGGCCGCACACCGGCACCTGGGAGGTCGACACGAAGCGCTTCCCGAACGGACTTCGCGCCGTGAGCGACCACGCGCGCGCCAAGGGCGTCAAGACCATCGTGTGGTTCGAGCCCGAGCGGGTCGCCGCCGGGACCTGGCTCTCGAAGAATCACCCCGAGTGGATCATCGGCGGCGCGAACGGCGGCTTGCTTGACATCGGCATGCCCGAGGCCCGCGCGTGGCTCACGGAGCACATCGACGGCATCATCACGCGCGAAGGCATCGATCTTTACCGCCAGGACTACAACATCGACCCGCTGGGCGCGTGGCGCGCGAAGGACGGCCCCGACCGCCAGGGCATCACCGAGAACTTCTACGTCCAGGGCTATCTCGCCTACTGGGACGCGCTCCTCGCGAAGCACCCCGACATGCTGATCGACTCGTGCGCATCGGGCGGACACCGCAACGACCTGGAGACGATGCGCCGCGCCGTGCCGCTCCTTCGGAGCGATTACATCTTCGAGCCCGTCGGCCAGCAGGGGCACACCTACGGCCTCGCCTTCTGGCTGCCCTTCTTCGGCACGGCGGTGTGCTCGCCGCGCGGGTACGATCCCTACACCTACCGCAGCCACATGTGCCCGCACAACACGGCGTGCTTCGACGTGCGCGATCGCAGCCTGGATTACGCCCTCATCCGCCGGCTCGACGCCGAGTGGCGGGCGATCGCCCCGTGCTACTTCGGGGACTACTATCCGCTCACGCCCTACTCGGTCGCCGAGGAGGACTGGCTGGCGTGGCAGTTCCACCGCCCCGAGACGCAGGACGGCGTCGTCCAGGCCTTCCGCCGCTCGCAGAGCATCTTCTGCGCGGCCGAATTCATCCTTCGCGGCCTCGATCCGGAGGCGCGCTACGAGATCAAGAACTTCGATTCCCCGGAGCACACGACTGTTGCGACCGGCGCTGACCTGATGGCCGCGGCGCGCGGCCTTCGTGTCGAGGTCTCCGGGCGGCCGGGCGCCGCGACGGTCGCCTACAAGAAGATCGCGGAGTGAGCACGGATTCCTTCGCATCAACGCTTCGGAGGTGCCGCATGAGTTCCGCAAATGCGCTGGCCGGGAAGAAGGCGCTCGTCACGGGATCGGGGACCGGCATCGGACGGGAGATCGCGCTCGAGTTCGCGCGCCGGGGCGCCGACGTCGTCCTGCACTACGCCCACAGCGAGGAGGGGACGAAGAGCGCGGTCGAGGAGATCGCGCGGATGGGCCGGCGCGCCGCCGCCTTCCGCGCCGACTTCGATTCCGCCGAGGAGCCCGCGCGCCTCGCCGAGGAGGCGATCGGGTTCCTCGGCGGCATCGACTGCCTCGTCAACAACGCCGGCATCACGTTCAACAAGCCGTTTCTCGCGGTGACCCGCGCGCAGTTCGACACGATGTTCCACGTCAACATCCGGGCGCAGTTCCTGCTGACGCAGAAGATCGCCGGCGACATGCTGCGGCGCGGGTCGGGGGGCGCCATCTGCAACATCACATCGATCCACGGCGTCCAGGGAGCGCCCGAGCACTCCGTCTATGCGGCGACGAAGGGCGCCATCGTCGCCTACACGCGCGCGCTCGCCGTCGAGCTCGCGCACAAGGGCATCCGCGTCAACGCCGTGGCGCCGGGCTGGGTCACCGTCGAGAACTACTACAAGGTGCTCCCGGGCTTCAACGAGGCCGACGCCCGCGAGGCCGCGCGCAAGGCGGTCCCGGTCGCGCGCTACGGCCTGCCCATCGACATCGCCAGAATCGCGGCGTTCCTGTGCTCGGAGGACGCGTCGTACATCGTCGGGCAGACGATCGTCGCCGACGGCGGCACGACCTCGCTCATGTCCCTGATCTCGGATTTCCGCAGCGAGTCGTCGGCCCGCTTCGGGAAGGGCTACCTGCCGGGAGTCTGAGGCTCTCGCCGGGCGAAGGAGGAGTTCTCATGGAAATGGCGCTGGGCGTTGCGGTGGTGGCGCTGGGCGGGCTCGTCATGGGAAGCGGCGCCTGGCCCTTCAAGCTCATGCGGACCTTCCAGTTCGAGCACTGGTGGTTCGTCGGGATGCTCGTCGGGCTCGTCATCATGCCCTGGACGATCACGCTGCTTGGCTGCCCCGGCGCGCTCGAGGGCCTCGGCAACGTGCCGCTTGGAGCCATCCTCAAGGCTAACGTGTTCGCCTTCGGGTGGGGCATCGCGAACGTGCTCTGCGGCCTGTGCTTCGTCAGGATCGGCGTGGCCTTGACCGGCGCCATCCTCGCCGGCCTCGGCGTCTCGATCGGCGCCATCGTTCCGCTTGTCTTCAAGGGCTCGGGGCTCTTCAAGGGCGCGCCCGACATCGATTCGACTGCCGGCATCACGGTGCTCGCGGCCGTGGCCGTGATGCTCGGGGGCGTGGTCACGGCGGCGTTCGCGGGCTTCGGGCGCGACCGCGAGCTCAAGAAGGCCGAGCGCCCCTCGGGCGGATTCCTCGGCGGGCTCATCATGACCGTGATCGCGGGCGTTCTCTCGACCGGGACCGCGTTCACCTTCATCTACAGCCAGCACCCCATCGTCTCGAACCTCAGCATCGTCGCGGCGGACAGCACCGTCGCCATCGCCGTCGACGGCCGAAAGGATCTCTCGGGCAGCTTCCGCGTCGGCGCCGGCGGCACGATCGCGCTGAGCGATTCGGTGAGCGTCTCGATCGGAGGCCTGCGCGCGAGCAAGGCCGCCGATCGGATTGCCGAACGCATCGGTCTTGTGAACGACCCCGAGGCGCCCGCCGTCAAGGTGGATACGGGAAGCATCCCCGCGAACTTCGGCGTCTGGGCGGTGGGGCTCATGGCGGGCGCGTTCGTCAACCTGGCCTACGCGGCCTACCTCCTGACGAAGAAACGGACGTGGGGAGTTTTCGTCGGGCAGGGGAAGGAGCTCGCGCTGGCCGTCATCATCGGCATCAACTTCAGCGTCGCGGTCGCGCTCATGGGCAAGGGCATGCTGCTGCTGGGGGCCCTGGGCGGCTCGGTCGGCTGGGGAATCCAGCAGGCCATGCAGATGACGGGAAGCCAGGGCCTCGGCTTCCTGAGCGGCGAGTGGCGCGGCGTCCGCGGCAGGCCGAGAAACCTCATGTTCCTGGCCATCGCGATCCTGATGGTCGCGGCGGCGATCATGGCCGCCGGCAACTCCCTCGTCTAGAATCCGGGGACAGGAATCCGGGGACAGTCACCGATTTTTCTTCGAAAAATCGGTGACTGTCCCCGGAAAAAGGTGACTGTCCCCGGAAAAAGCCTATGCGCTTGCCGCGACGGCCTTCTGCGCTTTCTGGGGAAGCTTGACGCGAACGAAGTACGCCTCCGGATACAGGTAGTCCTCGCCGGATTCGTCTATCACTCGAACGTACCCGTTCAGGGAGGCCCGCTTGTCGGGCAGGAGCCGGTAGATCTTCCTGACCTCCAGGTCCTCGCACGCCTCATTTCGCACACAGACAACGTACTGTTGGTTCGTTGCAGTCTTGGCCATGTCTTCATCTCAGAAAACGTTTGATCTTCATCATCTTGCGGCCGATACCATGGGCCTCGTACCAATGCAACTCCGCCTTGCACACGGCTCCACTGGCGATCCGTACGCGGGCAATCCCCTTGAGCTTACGCCAGCGGCCTTCGCCGAAGCGCCAACGGAGGCGCATGATATCGCGGATACGGCCTCCGACCGCGATAGTCTCTACTTCTTCGATCCGACCTACGATCTCGAAGTCCATGCTTCAGTGTACCGCTGTGGTGCCGTGAGAGCAACCTGTTCGTTGGCCTCGCTGCTGAGCCGCGGGCTTCCCGCCCCTAGGTATCGACCTCGATACGGTCGAACTTCCTTCCGCCGGGAGCATCCTTCACGCGAACCCAGAAACGATATGTCTTGTTCTCCAACGGGTCCCAGTCCACCCCCGGGAGGTCCTGAATCGCAAAGAAGACCACGCTCTCGGGCTGCAATTCGGGAATCCCCGCGGGCGAGTCTTCGATCCGAATCCCGAGCAGATAGGCACCTTTCAGGTCCACGACGTGCACGGCGGCACCTTCCGGCGCATCTTCCGGCTCGCCGCCGAACCGCGCGATCGTCCCCGTGAACGCCATCCAGACGTTCCCGACCGGCGTTTCCGGCGAGGGCCAGACGCGGACATCCTGCCACTTCGCCTGTCCCGCCGCATCCACGCAGAAAAGGAGCTTCTGCATGTAGAAAAGATCGGCGTAGCACCAGGGCATATCGATGCGCGGCCGGAGCGCCTCGGCGGTCTCGCCGAGAATCAGCGCGCGCGCGGCGAAAACCTCCGCCGACATCGTGGGGAATTCGAACGGGCACTCGTTGCGCCACATCGTCTCGACATTCCAGGCCAGGTGCCACGTCGGACGAAGGCGATCGATGTACACATCCATGAGCCGTTGCGTCACGGGCATGGCGCGGTCGGCGATCAATCGGCCGACTTCCGGCGTGAGGTTCCGCCAGCGGCCAAGAATCGTGCGTCCCACAGGCACCGAGGTGATGAGCCCGCCGCGCGTATGGGCGAGCTCATAGACGAGCCGTTCCCTGAGCGCGGCGCGCGTCTTCGCGAGCCCCTTCTCGAGCGCCGCCGCATCGCCGACCTTTTGGGCGATTCTGCAATAGGCGATCAAGCC
>DHGK01000209.1:0-817 GCA_002402755.1 Planctomycetes bacterium UBA4800 | reverse complement strand
GCGGCCAGTCCTTCTCGAGCGCCGCCCAGTCGCCGGTTGCATGCGCCCAGAGCCACAGGGGATACAGGCGCGCAAGCGGCGTCCGCATGATGTCATCGCGAACACGCACGAGCGCTGAAGGCGGCGGATCGTAGTAGGAGCGCACCTCGCCCGCATCCGGCGCGAACGCCGGCGCGCCCGTCGGACCTTGGAGCGGGCCGTCCGGAGATCGCATCGACTCGACAAGCGTCCGAACCTTGTCCCGCAGATCGCTGTCGAGATACCGGTAGACCTGCGCGAGCACCTCAAGCATCTGAGTCGGCTCGCTGAAGAACCGGTAGGCCTCTTCGGGGTGTTTCCCCGCGGGAAAGACAAGCGGGCGCCACTGCTTTTCGGTCAGGTGCCTGAGTTGCAGGCACAGATGCCACCTCTGCCTCCGCCACTCGCTCGAATCCGAGAATGCCGGCGCGCGCGTTACCCAGATGTAACGATCGAGCTCCGCGTCGCCGAGACTCGCAACCGCCTTTCGGGCCTCGTCAAAAAGCGGCTGCTGGCGCGTGCCGGGGATGGGACCCGGCAACGCCTTGAGCACGTGGTCGAGCCTCGACATCCCCAGGAGATCCCAGTCCCACGGAAGCTCCCGGACACGTTTCCACTCCTCGCCGGTGAGCGCGGCAACGGGCGGCGTCTCCCCCTTCGTCGCGGCTCCGTCCTTCTTCATGCGATACGCGATCACCGCGGCGCCGCAGTTGATCTCGTGGGCCGGCACGTAGAGGAACATGTCGCCGGCGACCGTGACGGATGTGTCGATCACCGAGCCGCCGCCGTAGACGCCCGT
>DHGK01000190.1:10153-13586 GCA_002402755.1 Planctomycetes bacterium UBA4800 | reverse complement strand
TGCCAAGTGCGCTGGAGCGGGTGCGACAGGTCGCTCGACGTGATTTGACGCCAGAACTCGAGGCAAGAGCCGAATGCGCTAGCAGCGCTCGTTCGGATCCGTGCGGGGGGCCGCCCGCGAGGGCGGTCCCTACCGCGACCTGATTTCCCTAAAGCCGCAATCTGCTCCCTCAAGCAGCAATCGTCTCGCCGGAAATCAGTGACTGTCCCCCGAAAAACGCGCACAGTGACTGTCCCCCGAAAAACGGACCCGGGACACGCCGGTTGCCTCTCGGGCGCCATGGAGTACACTAGAGAGCATGAATACGCTGAAGGTGCGCGTCGAGAACGGTAAGATTGTCGGCCAAGCGCCGGCCGGGCTTCCCGAAGGGACCGAGTTGGAGCTCTGTGTCGCCGACCCCGGCGATGCAATGTCGCCCGAAGAAGTCGCCGTACTGAACCAAGCCCTCGATGCCGCCTGGCGTTCGGTGCAGGCGGGCAGTTTCCGCCCCGTCGAGCAGGTCGTCGAGAAGCTCCGCAACGAGCGATGACGACGCAAGTCTTCACGGCCCCGGAAGCCGAGGCCCAGCTTGCTGCGGCGCTGTCGTGGTGGCGTACCGCGAACCCGGCCGCGCCCTCGCTGCTGCTCGACGAGTTCCAGGAAGCCGTGCAACTCATCTCCGAGACCCCGGAAGTCGGTCCCGCGTTCACGCGCACAACGATCCCCGGCGTACGACGTCTCCTGCTTCGGCGAGTGAAGCACTGGGTCTACTACATGTACGACGCTCGGCACGCCGTGGCGTACGTTCTCGCCGTCTGGAGCGCTCGCCGCGGCACGCCGCCTCCCGGCGTATCTCCGCGGCCATAGCAGACCGTGATCTTGCTCCGATTCCGGGGACAGCCATTGATTTCCCCGCGGGGAAATCGGTGACTGTCCCCGGACGCGAGCCTGTACTTCGAGCAGCTTGTCAGGGGCATGGCGCGGTACGACAAGTACACGCTTGGCGCGGATCTGCGCAATCTGAGCCGGGAGATCGCCAAGCTGATCTCGCGCGCCAACTCCGAGGAGGACAGGACGGTGACTTTGAGGGAAGTGAGGGGGAAGGTGGAGGATCTGAAACTCGTCCTGCGCCTGGCCCGCGAAAGCGGGGCGACCGGCGGGCGGTCGGCGTGGGCCGGAACGCGTCCCGGACGGAGTCGCCGAATCTTCAACGTGCCAGCGTGATGGGACGGATCCTGACCTTCTTGTCGCCCAGAACGACGAATCGCCCCGCCAGATGAGCCTCGATCGCGCTCCAGACCTCGGCAAGCCGTCGCAGGCGCTCTTCCATGCGCGGGCTCGAGAGCCGCATGAGGACGATCCCCTGGCTCGCGAGCCTCCGGTGAAACACGAGCTCGCCAAAATCCTTGTCGTCGGTCACGAGGATCCGTTTCTCGGACCGGGCGACCTCAAGGACGACCTCATCGGGCTCGCCAGACAGGGATTCGGCGGCATGGAGCACATCGTGACCCTTCGAGCGCAGCCACTCCACGAAGGCGCCGTGAATATTCTCGTCGGCGAGGAATCGCACGGTTCAGACCACCTTCAGGTGATCACCTCTTGGGCGCCGAGGACGGCTGCGGCATAGAGGATGGCGGCGCGGATGTGCTGAGGCGTGAGATGGGCATGGCCGCGCAGGAGTTCTTCCTCGGACATTCCGCGGCCGAGTTCCGTCAGAACGTGCTCGACGGTGATCCTCGTCCCCTTGAAGACCGGCTTGCCCGCCATGACATCGGGGTTTTCTTCTATGAATTCCTGCCAGCGCATGGGTGGTACCTCTCACCAGGATTGTACCACGGACCGATCCCGGGGATAGTCCCCGGACGCGCCCCCGGACGGGCTTGGGTTCGACCCCCGCCTTGGATTACAATGGCGTTAATGGAGGGTCGATAGCTCAGGCGAGTGTTTCCCGGATTCCTCGAGAAGGAGGTGTGTCGTGAAGCGGAAGATTCTTGTGGGCGTGGTTGTGTGCCTGTCGCTGGGGCTGAACGTTGCGCTGCTCTTGCCGCACGTGGGTCAGGAGGCGGCGCTTGCGGGTCCGCCGTCCGGGAACGGGGACGTGAACGGTAGCGGGGGGATAGACATCGCGGACGCGGTGTACATCCTGTCGTATCTCTTCGCGCAGGGACCGGCGCCGGAGGCGATCGAGATCGTGGCGTGCGATTCGTGCTGTCCGCCGCCGAGTGGGGGCGCGGTGCCTGCGACGGGTCAGACGGCGTGCTACGGGTACGTCGCGGAGCAGGGCTGGGTGGAGGTTCCGTGCGACAGCGCGGAGTATCCCGGGCAGGACGGTTACTACCAGTCGGGCTGCCCGACGGCGGGGCGGTTCACGGACAATGGCGACGGGACGGTGACGGACAACTGCACGGGACTTGTGTGGCAGAAGGACACGGCGGATGTCAACGGAGACGGCACAATCGTCTGGGAGCAGGATACCCTGACATGGCAGAATGCCCTCAAGTACTGCGAGAGTCTGGAGTTCGCCGGCCACGACGACTGGCGTCTTCCGAACGTGCGTGAGCTTCAGAGCATCGTGGATTACGGGCGGAGGGATCCGAGCATCGATCCGGTGTTCGGGGCCAAGTCCGAGCGGTATTGGTCCTCGTCTACCCACGTCAGCCTCCCTGGCTACGCCTGGCTCGTCTATTTCTACGACGGCTACGTCTTCGACGTCGTCGGCAAGGGCCGTCTCAGCTTTGTGCGCGCCGTCCGCGGCTGACCTTGATCCTTTGGTGATTTGAGTGATTTGATTATTCCGTATCCGGCCGAGCGGAGCGAGGCCGGATCGAATTTTGGCGACGCGAGCATCGCGAGCGATGGCACGCTACGAGCACTTACCGATCTACCGCGAGGCCTACGACCTGTGCCTGTACTTCGAGCAGCTTGTCAGGGGCATGGCGCGGTACGACAAGTACACGCTCGGCGCGGATCTGCGCAATCTGAGCCGGGAGATCGCCAAGCTGATCACGCGCGCCAACTCCGAGGAGGACAGGACGGCGACGTTGAGGGAAGTGAGGGGGAAGGTGGAGGAGCTGAAACTCGTCCTGCGCCTGGCCCGCGAAAGCGGGGCGATCGGCGGGCGGTCGGCGTGGGCCGGAACGCGTCCCGGGCTTGAGGGAACGAGCCGGACCGATTCCGGGGACTATCCCCGGACGGGCCCTCGTCGCCCCGTCCGCATGTGTCGTCCGGAACCGGACGACCGCGACACCCGGGGCGGCGGCAGGGGAGTTTCCGGGCCGGCCGAGCCCGTTTCGCCGGCGGCACGCCGTTTGCTTATCGCCGGGCATGCGTACGCAACGCGCCCGCCCACGCGAGCACGTCCAGGACATCTCCTGGCGCGAGATCCTCGGCCACAAGACTGCGGTCGAGGAGCTGCTGCGCGGCTTCGTGCCCGAAGTCGCGAAGGCGCTGGCGT
>DHGK01000190.1:9791-10128 GCA_002402755.1 Planctomycetes bacterium UBA4800 | reverse complement strand
GGAAGGCCCGGGACTGCTTCGTGTACTTTCTGATCGAGCATCAGAGCGGGAGCTGCGCGCACATGGCGCTCCGCATGTTCCGCTACGTGGCGGCGGTGCTGGGCGAGTGGCTCGACAAGGCTCCGGCGGAGGAGGCGGAGCCTCCGGTCGTGATTCCGGTGGTGCTTCACTGCGCGGCGAAGCCCTGGGACGCGCCGCTGACGCTGGAGGAGAGCAGCCGGACGCTGGGAGGGTTCTGGGGACTGGCGGTGCGGCTGCGGTACTTCCTCGTCGATGTCGTAACGCTGCCGGACAAGATCCTGCGCCGGCTTGTCGGGGGACAGTCACTGATTTCCGG
>DHGK01000190.1:6710-9658 GCA_002402755.1 Planctomycetes bacterium UBA4800 | reverse complement strand
AAGAGGGTCGCAAGGAGGGCCGCCAGGAGGGTCGCGAGGAGGGAATCCGTGCGGGGATTCAGCGCGACCTGGCCGAGGCGCTCGCCTCGCTGAGGAAGGCCATGACCCTGCGGGGAATCGATCCCGCCGCCTACGCGAAGGACCTGCGCGCGTTCCGAGGCCCGGGCAGGGTCTCGCAGCTCATCGTCAGCTTCATGGCCGCGAAGAACCCGCGCGCCTACCTCAAGCGCCGCTTCGGGCACTGAACGACATGCCGATCCCGGGTCCGGGGACAGTCACCGATTTCCGCCGGGAAATCGGTGACTGTCCCCGGACGGCACGCGCAGACTCTCGAGCGCGAGCCTGAATGTTGCCGCGCCGTCGTGGAAGACCATCGCGCAGGGGACAAGGCGGCCGGCCTCGCGTCGCCACGACTCGATGCGAAGCGAGCGCGCGCGGCCGACATTGCCGAGCTCGGCGGCGTGCGCCGCGACGATGAAATTGATGGGCGACTCGATCTCCTGCGGGAGTTTCGTGCGCGCGTCGAGAAAGAGCGTGCCGCGGTAGCCGTCGGCGTAGGAAAAGGGAATCGCGATGCGGCCTTCCTCAGTGCGCGGCTCGGCGAAGCGGATCTCCGGATCGAGAAGCCCCGCCGGGTCGAAGAGAAGGCAATATGGCGAGTACGCGGCATCGAGGACGGCGAGCTCGCGCTGCGGGACCGGGGACTGCCTTCCCTCGCTTGAGCGCCAAGACGTCGCGCCATCGCGGCTCCACTGCACGGGAGGCGGGCCGCCCTCGCTCGCCGGGGCCAGGCTGACGAGCAACCTGCCGTCCGCGCGGGCGGAGGCGGTGATCGTCTGGCGGAGGCTCAGGCCGGGGTCCAGGGACTCGCGCGTGTAGACGGCGACCGCGTCCGCGGGGGGCGGCGGCGGGTCGAGCGCGGCGCGGACCGCGCGGAGAAGCTCGGCCGTCGCGGGCGGCGCCTCGCCGAAGAAGACGCGAAGCGGCGTGTAGCGCACGTCCCGGCTGCGCGCCTCGGCGAGGAGCGGGGCGAGGCCCGCGCGCGGCAGCTCGGCGATCGTGTACGTCTCCGCGCCGGGCATGCCGTGGGAGAAGAGCGCGACGCCGCCGCGGAGCGCCTTGAGCGCGAGGCCGGCGCCCTGAAGCGCCGCGAGCGGCCCGGCGAGCTCGAGGCGCACGCGCGGGCCCCTGGCCGCCTTGCCGATGAGAAAGACGGGGAAGTCATCCTCCCTGAACGCGCCGAGATGCCGCACCGCCTCGGTCCATGCCAGGAGATCGCCCGCCGGTGCGCCGCCCGAATCGACGTTCCACGGGCAGACGGTCTGCGCCCCCGTCGCGAGGTCGTGGAGCGTGAGCGGGTACAGCCGCCCGAGCGGCGGCTCCGCATGGAAGAAGAACCCCGTGCCGTCGCGGCGGCAGAAGGCCGGCGCGCGCGCGTTCAGGCGCACGCCGAAAGCGTGCACGGAACCGTCGCCAAGGTCGAGCTCCGCGGCCTCGACATCGTACCCGCCGTGGGGCACAAGCAGCGGGTCGAGGTCCGCGCCCATGCCGATGAGAAGCGCGTTGCGCGTTGGGTGGACATCGAGCAGCATGCCGAACGCCGCGCCCGCCGGCGCCGCGGGCGGCGGAAACACGCGCGCGGCCCGGCCCTCGCGGTCGGCGCGGAAGACGCCCGCGCGCAGGTACGTCCTGCCGTCGCGCGCGTACTCGCCGTACGTTGCCGAGAAGAAGAACGCCGAGCCGTCGGGCGCGAAGCACGGCGGCCGCAGCTCGAAGAACGAGCGCGAGACGACGATCGGCTCGGCGCCGCGCGGAACGAGAAGGAGCCGCCGCTCGTCCCGCCCGGTCACGACCAGCAGCAGCTCGCCGCGGGGATCGACGTCCGCCAGGATCTCGTCGCGCCACGGCCGCTCGCCCGGGTTCGTCCACTGCCACGCGATCGCGTTCAGGCGCAGCGTCGCATCGCGCCGGCCGAGGACGAGATCGGCGGCCCGGAGCGGCACGCACGCGGCGAGGATGGCCGCGGCGCAGGCGCACGCCGCGCGGAGCGCTGCGGGCATGCCGTTCCGCGGATACGCCACGACTCGAGCCACTACTTGATCGTCTCGATGATCTTCACGGACGCGGCCGTGACGCTGTCGACGCCGGCCGCGCCGTCCACGTCGTGGAGAATCCCGGCCGCGCGGTAGTGATCGATGAGCGGCATCGTCTGCCGGCGGTAGACGTTCAGGCGGTTCCGGATCGCCTCCTCCTTGTCGTCATCGCGCTGGAAGAGGTCGGCGCCGTCCTTGTCGCACTTTCCGGGCGTCCTGGGCGGGATGTTCCTGACGTGGTAGATCGCGCCGCACTTCGCGCACGTGCGCCGGCCGCTCAGGCGCACGATCACCTCCTCGTCGGAGACATCGAGGTTGATCACGGCCTGGAGCGTTGTGATCTTGGCGAGCGCCTCCGCCTGCGGCAGCGTGCGCGGGAAGCCGTCGAGGATGAAGCCCTTCTGGCAGTCGCGCTGGGCCAGGCGCTCCTTGATGAGGCCGATGACAACCTTGTCGGGCACGAGTTCCCCGGCATCCATGAACTTCTTGGCCTCCAGGCCGAGCGTCGTGCCCTCCTTGACCGCCGCGCGCAAGAGGTCGCCCGTCGAGAGCTGCGGCACGGCGTACTTGTCGATGAGCTTCTTGGCGATCGTTCCCTTGCCCGCGCCGGGCGGGCCGAGCATCATGAGTCGCATGCGGTCCTCCTTCAAGGTGAATGCGCGTCCGCGAAGGGAGCGAGTGTAGCACGGCCGCGGCCGCGAGAGAAGCGCGCCGCGCGGGGGGCGGCCGCGCGCCGATTCCGATCCCACGACAAAGCGGGTAACCGTTCACGGTTTCCTCGCCGTGTGCACGCAGGCGGACGGGCGTCCTCTCCGAGGAAGCACACCACAGAGGCACAGAGAGCACAGAGAAGGA
>DHGK01000190.1:0-6653 GCA_002402755.1 Planctomycetes bacterium UBA4800 | reverse complement strand
GAGAAAACCGTGAACGGTTACCAAAGCGGAAGCCCCGTTGCGGTTCGCGGCCTCAGGCCGTAGGTTGGGAGTGCGCTCTCAGGTACAATGGCCGTTCATGGCAGCCAGCCCGCAGCCCATCCGCATGCTTCCCGCCGGCGTGTGCCGCGACTTCGCGGCGCTCCTGTGCGACCTCGATGACACGCTCACGACGCGGGGAAAGCTCCACGAACGGGCCTTCGCCGCCCTGTGGGAGGCGCAGCGCGCCGGCCTTCCCGTCGTCGTCGTGACGGGGCGGCCGGCCGGGTGGTGCGACCACATCGCCAGGATGTGGCCCGTCCACGGCGTCATCGGCGAGAACGGCGGCCTGTACTTCCGCCAGACGGGCGGGAAGATCGAGCGCTGGTATGCCTACGGAGCCGCCGAGCGGGCGCGATTTCGCGCGCGGCTCGACCGCATCCGCGACGAGATTCTCGCGGCGGTGCCGGGCTGCGCGGTCTCTGCCGACCAGCCGTACCGCGAGTTCGACCTGGCGATCGATTTCTGCGAGGACGTGCCCCGCCTGAGCGAGGAGCGGATCCTGCGAATCCAGGAGATCTTCCACGCGCACGGCGCCAGGGCCAGGATAAGCTCCATTCACGTCAACGGCTGGTTCGGGGAGTTCGACAAGCTCTCGACGGCGCGGCGGTACCTGCGCGACGAGCTCGGCCTGGATCCGGACCGCGACAACGCGCGCGTGGCGTTCGCCGGCGACTCGCCGAACGACGAGCCCATGTTCGCGTTCTTCAGGAACGCGGCGGGGGTCGCCAACATCCGCGCGCTCGCGCGCTTCCTGAAGGCGTGGCCGGCCTACATCGCCGAGAACGAGGGCGGCGAGGGATTCGCGGAGATCGTCCGCACGATAGCGGCGCATCGCGGGCCGGTCGGCGCCGCGGCGCCGGATCCGCCCCGCGATTGACCTCGGTTCATTGTCTTTTCCGCCCGGGTGCAGTACAATGACGTAGGATTAGAACATGTTCATGTGTTCTGCGGTTCACCCGCAAGGGCGTGGTGCATGGATAACCATTCACAGGATGACACGCGCGACACGGAGCCGGAGAGGATCGAGGTCTTCGACAAGACTCCCGAGCTCGCCGCGGCGATCCTCGATACGGTCGACGCGCTCCTCGTGATCCTCGACCGCAAGGGGCGGATCGTCTCGTTCAACCACGTGTGCCGGCGGGTGACGGGCTACGAGAACGAGGAGGTGCTGGGCAAGCCTCTCTGGGACACGCTGGTCGTCCCGGAGGAGATCCCGGCCGTCAAGCGCGTGTTCGGGGATCTGCGCGCGGGCCGTTTCCCGAGCCGGCACGTCAACTACTGGAAGACGAAGGCGGGAACGCTCCGAACGATCGCCTGGGCCAACAGCGCCGTCTGCGGCAAGGACGGCCGGGTGAAGCTCGTCGTCGGGACGGGCATCGACATCACCGAGCGCGTCGCGGCGGAGGAGGCGCTGCGGCGCTCCGAGAAGCTCTACCGCACGACGATCGATGCCCTTCCGATCGGCGTCGTGAGCGTGGACCGCGACCTGCGCGTCCTGTTCGTCAACGAGATCGTCAGGCAGTGGAGCCTGCAGGCCGGCCGGGACGAAGACCCGGTGGGCCGGAAGGAACCGGAGGCGTTTCCCTTCCTTCTGCCGCGCATCGAGGAGGAATACCGGCAGGTGCTCGACACCGGGCTGCCGCTCGTGAGCGAGGAGCGCCACCAGCTCGGCGACCGCGCCGCGGTCTTCGAGGTCCGGAAAATCCCGGTCCTCGAGGAGGGCCGGATCGTGCGCATCATCACGCTGCTTGAGGACATCACCGAGCGCAAGGCGATCGAGGAGGCCATGCGGAGCGCCTCGCGGCTGGAGGCGACGGCGACGCTCGCCGGCGGCATCGCGCACGACTTCAACAACCTGATGACGGGAGTGCTCGGGAACGCGCAGCTTCTGGCCGCCGCCTTCGAGGGGAACGCCGAGGCGCGCGCGCAGATCGAGACGATCGCCAGGGCCGCCGAACGCGCGGGGGAGCTGGCCCAGTTGCTCGTCGCCTACGCGCGCGGCGGCAAGTACCAGCCCCGGGTCATCTCGCTCAACGACGTGGTCGGCGACACGCTCGCGCTCCAGGAGCATTCCTTCCCGCCGCGCATCGCCATCGAGCGCCGCCTGGCGCCCGACCTCTGGAACGTGGAGGCCGACCCGGTGCAGATGCACCAGGTGCTCATGAACCTCTGCATCAACGCCTGCGAGGCGATCGAAGGCAACGGGCGCGTGACGATCCGGACGAGCAACGTCGCACTGCGGCCGGAGGATGTCGCTCACGGCGGATTCCTCAAGCCGGGCCGCCACGTGTGTCTCGCCGTCGAGGACACCGGCCGCGGCATGGACCCGCCGACGCTCGCGCGGGTGTTCGAGCCGTTCTACACGACGAAGACCCAGGGACGGGGCCTCGGGCTTGCCGCCGTGTACGGGATCGTCAAGAACCACGGCGGCTGTCTCAACGTCAAGAGCGCGCCCGGCAAGGGCTCGGTGTTCGAGACGTACTTCCCGGCCGCCGATGCGCCGCGCACCGTGCTCAGGAAGCGCGCCGAGGGCGATATCCCCGCCGGCGACGAGACGATCCTCTTCATCGACGACGAGGCGGCGATCGTGGAGATCGGCCGGCGGGCGCTCGAGCGGTTGGGCTACCGCGTGCTCGCGGCGACCACGGGCGAGCGCGCCCTGGAGATCGTCCGGACCTTCGAGGGGCCGATCCACGCGGCGATTCTCGACGTCGGCATGCCGGGGCTCGGCGGCGCGGCGCTCCTGCCGATGCTCAGGGAGGCCCGCCCCGGCATGCGCATCATGATCTGCAGCGGCTACGAGCCCGAGGAGGCCGCCGGCGAGCTCAAGAACCGCGGCGCGGATGCCTTCCTGCAGAAGCCCTTCAGGATCGAGCAGCTCGGCCGGACCCTCCGGGAAGCGCTGGACGGCTAGGGCGCGGCGCGGCGGCCCGGCGGGCGGCTCGGCCGGGGAAGTTGATTTCATCCTTTTCAGGACGCGGCTTTACGGATAGAATGCAGACAATTCCCGCGGCAGGGCGCGCGAGATCCGCGGTTTTTTCCGGTCTTTGACCGGCGGAGCGTGCGGGATGCAGGCGGCGCGTGGAGGGTACGCACCGCGCGCCTTGCCGCGCACACACGCGTGCTCCCGGCCGCGCCGGGACGCCGGCCCATTCGCTGCAGACACTGCAGGGAGGGAGCGCAAATGGCGAAGAACGTGTACCGACAGGGCAAGAAGGCCGTCAGCATCAGCGCGAGCGGCGCCGTCAACCTCAAGATCGGCCCGGTCAGGATCACCGGCTCCAAGCTCGAGGTCAAGATGGAGAGCGGCCGCGCCATCTTCCCGCTCAGGGGCGTCCAGCTCTCGCCCCCGCTGCCGAACGACTCCCTGCCGGGCGGGGGCGCACGCCTGTTCGCCCGCAACGTCCAGAACGGCCTGGAGATCACGGTGAACTTCGTCCTTCCCGAGGAGGGCCCGTGGGTCGGCATCGGGGTCCAGGTGCGCAACCTCCAGAGCGCCGTCATCTCGCTCCAGCGCATCACGCTGCTGAAGGCGCCGCTCAGGAAGATCGCGCCCATCGGCTCGGCGCCCAGGCCGTACATGCTGCGCGAGAGCGACCATACGAGCGGCACGGTGGGCCTGCACGGCGTCTTCGGCGAGCCGTCCGGCGACGAGGTCGAGGGCGATGTGAGCCGGAACTTCACGGCGCTCTTCGTCCCGGGCGGCGACTGCCTCTTTGCCGGCTGCCTGATGAGCGGCCGGGCGCGCAGCCGCCTGGGGATCGACGGCGATCACGTCTTCGTGATGGCGGACTTCAACTGCGAGATTCCGTCCTACGGGTGCGTCGAGACCGATCTCCTGGTCGTGAGCGGCGGCGTGCCGCTGGGCGACGCGCAGGAGCGCTTCGCGGCGCTGCACCGCGGCCGGCGGCGCGGCATCGAGGCGGCCGGCTACCGCGCGTGGACGTCGAGCGACTGGTACTCCAAGGAGCTGTCCGAGAGCGACATCATGGACAACCTGGCGTTTCTCAAGGAAACGCCGTGGCTCAGGGAGAGCATCCAGTACGTGATCGTCGGCCGGGGGTGGCAGCGGGCCCTGGGCGATTGGGAGCCGCAGGAGCGCTTCCCGAGCCTCATGGACACGCTGGCGGCGCGGATCGCCGACGCGGGGTTCATCCCCGGCATCTGGATCGCGCCGCTCGCGGTGAGCCCGAAGAGCGCCTTCGCCGAGAAGCACCCCGACTGGGTGCTCAGGCGCGCCGACAAGCAGGAGCCCGAGATCGGACAGCTCGACTACACGCTGCCCGCCGTGCGCGACCACGTGTACGCGGCGATGCGGAGGCTGTACGACTGGGGCTACCGGTACTTTACGACGGACTTCAGCGGCTGCGAGATCGAGCCCGGGACGTACAAGTTCCGCGGCCGCACCGAATCGGTGCAGCAGAGCTTCCGGTCCGTGATTCTGGCGATACGCGCCGCCGCCGGCGAGGACTCCTTCTGGCACGTCAAGCACGCGCCCATCGGACCCGTGGCGGGGCTCTGCGATGCGCTGTCGGTCGGGCCCGCGGCGCGGCCCTACTTCGCGACGTTGCTCGGGTGCGCGCGCTCCGGCATGTTCCGGGCCTACCAGCACGGGCTCATGTGGCTCAACGATCCGGGCTTCCTGGTCGTGCGCGGCCCCGAGACGGCGCAGCCCGAGGGCCTGCGGCCCGGGGACAACGCCGGCGGGCCGTACGAGCGCTACGGCTGGGAGAAGGGGCCGATGCTCAGGCGCCACGAGGCGCGGCTGTGGGCGACGTGGATCGTGATGAGCGGCGGCCTGGCGACGCTCGGCGACCGGATCGCGACGCTGTCGGCCGAGGGCCTGGCGATCATCCGCAAGGCGCTGCACCGCGCCGGCAACACGCCGGCCGTGCCGCTCGACCTGGGCGTCGTGCCGCTGCCGCGCATCTGGCAGCGGGTCGACGACCGCAGCGTGAACCTGGCCGTGTTCAACTGGTCCGACGAGGAGGCCGAGGTCGTCGTGAGCGCGCACCAGGGCGCGCGGCTGCCCGCGAGCGGCGAGATCTTCGAGATCTGGAGCGAGGAGACGATCAAGATGCAGGGCGAGACGCTGAAGCGCCGCCTGCCGGCGCACACGGCCGAGCTGTACGAGTGGGATCTGTAGCGCGCGGGAACTACGGCGGAAAGAACCACAGAGACACGGAGAACACAGAGACGAATACGGAGAGAAGGCGGCAACGACCGCAAAGCCGCGCAACGTCTCCCGTTTCGTTCTCTGTGGCCTCTGTTTCCTCTGTGGTGAACTGAATCGCGTCGCCCGGCCGGCGGTTCACGGCCGCGCCGCCTCGGCGGTCTCGGGGGCGGCCTGGGCGAGCAGCGCCTTCAGATTCAGGTGGACGTACTTCTGGTTCCACGCGGCGCGGCCGCCCGGCGCCGCGTAGGCGGCCCAGAAGTCCCCGGTCTTCGGCTTCATGAGCGCGTTGTGCAGATTGCTCTTCATGGCGACGGGCGCGTCCATGAGCCGGATGGCCTTCTCCGCGTCGAACGAGCCGAAGCCCGCCCTGACGCGCGCGGCGAGCTCCGTGTAGCGCTTGTCCGCCGACATCAGCACGCAGTCCTTGATGGGCTCGGGAAGCCGCGGGTGGAATTCCCCCGGGTCGATGACGACGAAGTCCTGCCACGTCGTCGCCAGCCCCGCGCCGCGCCTGGCGTTGCCGTCCGACACCACGTAGTAGTACTCGCACGTGCGCGGGCCGCGCCGGAAGATCTCCAGCGCCGCGTCCAGATCCGCGGCCTCCTCCAGCACGCGCCTGACCAGGAAGCTCATGGGCTCGCCGGCCCAGAAGAGCTGCCCGCCGCCCCCCATCTCGCCGACCGCGATGCCCTTCGCGTTGAGGCCGGTCACCGAGCCGATGAAACCCGCGAACGACACGTTGGCGAACGCGTGGCGGCCGTCCGGCGCCGCGATGATGATGAGCGCGTGGTCCTGGAGCTTCTGGTCGGTGCCGTAGTCCAGCACGCGGCCGTGGAGCACCTCGCCGTCCGCGGTGGCCGCGCCCATGAGCGCGAAGCCGCTGCAGTGAAAGAGCTCGGGAATGTGGTTGGCGGTGCAGATGTCGTTTTCCGGCAGGCCGGCGCCGTCGGCCAGGCCCTTGAGCTCCTCGAGGAACCGCGCCCGGTAGTACGGCCGCTGCGCCTCGAAGAGCGCGCGGACCAGGTCCTTGACGGTGGTCCGGAGGCTCGTGCCCGGGAGCGCGATCTCCCGGCCGCCCTCCTGGTGGACCATCGTGGCGACGAGCGCGCGCACCTGATCGGCGAGCAGCTTGCCGTGCTGGAAGCCCATCTCGTACGGCGTCCCGCGCACGTGGAGGACGAGCAGCCCGTCGATGCGCTGGAGGAAGCCCTTCCCTTCGCGGCCGAGGATCTCCGCCGCGGGGGCGGAGGCGGCGAGGAGGACGATGGCGAAGAACGCGAGCAATCGCTGCATGGGAAGCTCCTTTCGCTGCCGCCATCGTAGCGCGGGCAGGGGGGGAGGGCAAGCAGCGGCCCGCCGGCGCCTGAGTCCGGGGAAGACGGAAGGACGATGCCACGAAGACACGAAGACACAAAGG
>DHGK01000213.1 GCA_002402755.1 Planctomycetes bacterium UBA4800 | reverse complement strand
AGGGCTGATCACGCCTTTCGCCCGCGCTCCTGCATGCAGAGCGCCGCGAGCAGCGCCGCCGCGCTGCAGGCAAGGAGCACGAGAAAGGCGCGCTGGTAGCCCTCGGCCGAGAACACGCCCTTGGCGACCTCGTACGGTTCGAGCACGGCGCCGAGCACCGGCTGGAACACGGCGCCGCCCATGAAGGGGAAGAAGTTCACCAGGCCGAGCGCGGTGCCGGCAATCGCCGTGGGGAACAGCTCCTTCGTCGCCGCGAAAACTATGCCCGCGATCGCGTTGCTGAAGACGCCCAGCCCCAGGCACATGCCGTACTGGGCTTCGAGCGGCAGCGTGCCGGTGTAGAACGCCCACACCGCAGTGATTCCCATCAGGCAGGCGCTCGAAACGACCAGCAGCGGCTTGTGCCGCATGCCGATGCGCGTCTGGGCGAAGCTCCAGAGCGGCGCCCCTACGATCATCCCGATGGCGTACATCGCGAGCACGCGCCCCGCATGCGCCTTATCGATCCCGTACACGTGCTCCAGGTACGGCCCGCCCCAGAGCCCCGCGAACGAGAAAAACACCGCCAGGTCGAAGAAGAACCACACGGCCAGCGGCCAGAACGCCGGCCGCCGCAGGACCGTGACCACTGCGGCGAGCACGCCCGCCGGAGGGGCGGCCTCCCCGGGGGCATCGGCGATGGGAGGCAGGCCGGCATCGGCGGGCGTGTCGCGCACGAACAGCCACACGGCCGCCGCGACCGCGATCGTGGCGAGGCCGATGGACACGAATGATGCGCGCCACCCCAGCCACTCGCTGAGCCACGCGAACGGCGCCGTCGCGCTCAGGGAGCCCACGCCGCCCACGACGATGAGCGCGCTCGCCATCGCCGGGAACTCCCGCGCCGTGAACCACCGCGTGAGCACTTTCAGCGTGGCCACGAACAGCATGGCGACGCCCGCCCCGACGAGCGTGCGGCCGGCAATCGCAAGCGAGGGGCCCTGCGCGGCGCCGAGGAGCACGCTTCCGCCGGCCGCGATCACGAGGAACAGGGAAATCGTCTTGCGCGGCCCCCACGAGTCGGCGAGAAGCCCCGCGGGAATCTGCATGAGCGCGTAGGGATAGAAGTAGGCGGCGGCGAGGAATCCGGCCAGCGTCGCGCCCGCCTCCAGGTCCCGCATCATGTCGTTGGCAACGACCGCCGTGCACAGCCGGTGGAAGTAGACGAGGATGTACCCGATGGCGAGCACGCCGAAGACTACCCAGCGGCAACGACTCACGCGACCTCCCGACACGAGCCACGGCGCAACCTATCGTACACAAACACCTCGCCGACTGCACGGCTCCGCCGGCGGCGCGGGGTGCCCGCCGGGCAGGACTTCCGCACCGGCGGGGGTTTCCGCTTGCCTCGGGAGGACGCCTCGCGTAAAATGCGCCCGCCGCAAACGAGAGAAAAGGACGGAGCGCCCGAGAGCGGTCGGGCGGAGAAGAGGAACACGCGCATGAAGACGGATGTCTTGTGTTTCGCACTGTTCGGCATCGTGTGCCTGTCGCGGGAGTCTCCGGGCGCCCAGGAGTTGACCGGCCGCCAGCACGACATCGTCCGGGGGATCGTCAAGTTCGCGCCGTGGGATTGTCCCGACCGCTGGCTCTACGAGCTGGGGACGCCCGCCGAGCGCAGCGCCGCCCTCAGGACCGCGATGGCCGGTGCGATCTCCTGGATCGATTTCCTGGCCCTGGCCAACGCCCTGGACTGGAGCGCCGAGGAGGCAAAGAAAACACACGACTCGCTTCTCGGCCTGCTTCCCGGAATCGAATCGGGCAAGGTGCGGCAGAACATCATCTTCCTCGTCGCGCTGACGGCGGCCGACGCGCGCGAGCGCCTGGCGGCGCTCTTCACGAGCCCGGCCTCCGCGGCCGAGGACAGGGCCGATGCCGGCTGCGCCCTGGCCGCGCTCGGCGACGAGGCGGCGGCCGAATGGCTCCTCCGGGACTTCGCGGCGAGCGAGGACTTCGTCGGCCGGCCGGTGTTCGAGTTCGCCGACTACCGGAAGGAGGAGGCGGACGAGAAGAACCGCGCGACAATCCGCTCCTATCGTTTCTGGGAGACGATCTTCAGGCGGCCGTACTTCAGGCCGCTCCAGTTTCTCGCGCGTGCCGGCCTCTACCGCCTGACCGTTGCGGGCGATGGCGACCGCGCGCGCGATGCGCTCGCGCGGCGCCTCATGCCCATCTTCATCGCCAAGTGGCACGGCCACCCCGGTTCGGACGATCTCGCGCTTCGCATGCTCAACTATGCGCTGGAGGAGCGCGACCTGCGATCGATCTACCTGTGGGCCCAGCGGGCGTCCCTCCTTCCCGACCAGGACTGCGCGGGAAGCGCCGTGCACATCCTGGGGGCGCTCGCCGACTCCCAGCTCTCGATCGCCGACATCGATGCGATCATCGACAGCCCGGACGGCATGCAGAACCGCGCGTTTCTGCGCTACGAGCGGTTCGTGAAGACGGCGCGGAAGGACCTTGCCGCCGCACTCGCCTACTTCAATGCGCTGGCGGACAACGAGCCCGCGAGCGTCTTCGCCAACGCGCGCCGGCTCGCGGCGCAGGCCAAGCCGTCGGGCGCGCTTCGCGACGGCATCATCGAGCCCCTGTCGCTCAAGATCATGCTCGGCTATCCGGGGCGCTCGCGCGCGCTCGGAGAGACGCCGTATCGGCCCGAGACGGCGCCGACGGAGGAATCGTACGTGGGTCTTCTGACCGAACGCGAGCGCCAGGTGGTGCTGCGCACGCGCCTCTCGCGCACGTCGTCGGTCGCGATCGACGCCCAGGCGCTGGCGGGACAGTACCGCCTGCTCCTCGAGCTCGGGAATCTCGCCGACATGGAGCGCGATGCGCAGGACATCGCCGAGAAGGCCGACCTGCGCTACCGCCGCGCCAAGCTCTTCTACCGCGAGAGCCGCGTCCTCCTGCCCGTGTGGGGCAGCGAGACCATGAACGCCGGCTACCGCCTCAACGAGGCGCGTTACGACGCCGATGCGGACCGGCGGCTCGAGGAGTACGCCGGCGAGGCGTTCGCGTTCAGGCGGGCATTCGATCTCCTCGCATCGATCCGCAAGGACTATCCGTCGTATGCGGGCATGGACCTCGTCCTGTTCCACCAGGGGCACTGCATCGCCAAGCTCATGGATTACCGTCCCGCCAAGGTCCTCGGCGCGTGGGTGTATCCCGACAGACCGCCCCCCGATTCGCGCGAAGGAGCGCTCGAGTACGCGCACGGGCGCGTGGCCGAGATCTTCAACGAGCTGCTCGCCGCCTATCCCGAGTCCCAGTGGGCCCGCCAGATCGAGCAGGCCGCGCCCTGGCACGCGAAGATGGCCGCCTTGATGCGCGCTCAGCGGGAGAAGAACGAGCGCACCCGGCCGGAGCGCATGAAGCTCTGACGGGCTCGCGTCAGCGGCAAGGCCGGAGCCTGCGGAACGCTTCGCCGCAGGCCCGATAGTTCTCGGGCGGCATCCCCATCACGCCGTATTCCTCGACGTAGCCGATGAAGCCGCCCTCGGGCACCCCCAGGAGATCGTAGAGCCGTTGCGCCTCGGCGCGAATCTCCTCCGGCGTCCCCGTTATGGATACCGTCTGGTAGCTGATCGGCAGCATGAAGCACTGCCGTCCGCGCAGGCCCCGCCCCACCGCCGCCACATCGACGACGTTCGGCTGCGAGATGTTGAGAACGTCCGCGCCGATCTCGTGGAAGTCGTCCGCAATCGCGCCGAAGTTCCCGCAGCAGTGAAACCACGTGTGCAAGCCGAGCGCGCGGGCGCACGCGAACTGGCGGACATAGCGGGGCTTGAAGAGCCGCCGCCACATGTCCGGCGAGATCATCAGACCGGTCTGCGTGCCCCAGTCGTCCGCGAAGTGGATGCCGTGGAACCCGTGCCGCGCGGCCAGGCGCATGAGATCGCACTCGAACGCGATGATCGCGTCCATCAGCGCGGCGAAGCCGTCCGGGTCGAGCACGAGATCCCGCATCGAGTTCTCGAAGCCGCGAAGCAGCGTGTAGACGGTGAACCCGCTCAGGTCGAAGCTCGCCAAGCGGTAGCGGTCGCCGCAGCTCTCAAGGAAGGCCGGCAGCGCCGAGAAGCGCTCCTCTTCGCGCGGCGCCGGCACGCGGATGGCGCCGGGCGAGGGCGTTTCCGGATAGTACGCGACCACGGGATGGCCCATCGTGCCATCGCCGAGCGACTGCAGCCGGTACCCCCACTCGTTCTCGGACCAATCCCACGCGTTCGCGGAGCCGTCGCCGGGCGCGCCCAGCGACAGGTGATACCGCATCGCATCGCCCTCGGCCTGATCGCGGTTCCAGAAGACGATGGGAACGCGTTCGGGCGAGCGAAAGCGAATCGCGCGGTCGACGAGATCCTTGCGGGAACTCTCCATGCAGCACCGAAAATCAGCGCGCCGCGGAGGAGCCTCTCCGATCCCTCCGCGGCGCGGTCCGGCGACGCGCCGGGGTCACTCGATGCCGTACGCGGCCCTGACGCGGCCGTATTCCTCCTGCGTCACGTACGCGAATTCGGCGACCTCGCCATCGCCATCGAGCGTGCACACGATGTGTCCTCCCGCGGGCGACGCGGCCGCCAGCGCCGGATCGACGAGCGGCGTGCCCTCGATGATGTACGCCTGCTGGCCGTAGAGGAACCACCAGCCGTAGGAGCTGAGCACGCCGTCGACGAGCGCGATGCCTCCCGGGACCTTCTCGATCGCCCGGTCCACGGCTTCCTTCATGTTGGGAACGCCCGTGGGAATGAAGATGATGATGTGGACGAGGTCCTCGCCCTCGACACGCTGCTTGGCCCGCTGGAACGTGCCGGCCTTGGAGAGATCGACGTTCTTGGTCGAGATGAAGGTGAAGTCGATCAAGCGCTGCGTGCACCCCGTGAGGGCGAAGAGCGTGCAACCGGCGGCGAACGACAGGAGCAGACGTTTCACGGAGACCTCCTCTTGAGAACGGAGCATCCAGAGCCGCATCTTCACTTCACACGCCCCGCGCGGCTCTTCCGGGGTCGCACGATTACAGACTCTCCGGGCCGACTTGTCAAGCCCGGCGCACGGCGCGCCTCTTCCCAAACGACGTGCCGGCATCAAGAATGGAGACGCTCGCGGCGGGCGCCTGCGCGCGGCGCCCGCGCGGCGTGCAACGCGGGAAGACCGCGGCCTCGCCGGCCGCGGCGTGCGGGGTGCTGACAGGATGCGGGTTCTTTGGCTTGTCCGCCGCGACCTTGCAGCCGGTCCCGGCGGGGACACGGTGCAGATCGCCGAGACCGCGCGGGCGCTGGCGCGGCGCGGCGTGACGGTCGATCTCTGCGACGCTCCCGAGCCCGCCCTCGCGGGGTACGACTGCGTGCACCTCTTTCACCTCGACCGCCTCTGGGAGCACGAGGCCCTCTGCCGGCGCCTGCGCGCGGAAATGCGGCCGGCGGTCCTGAGCCCGATCTACTGGTCATCGGAAGAGTACGACCGCCGCGGGCGGACCCTTCTTCAGCGGGCGTGCGTCCGCCTGGCGGGCCGGCGGGCTCTCGCCGACCTCAGGCTGCTCGCGCGCTGGGCGGCGGCGTGCCGCCGGCGCGGATGGCGGCGGCCTCCGGGAGCATTCCGCGCCTCCGCCGCGCTCGTGCTTCGCACGGTCTCGGTCATCCTTCCAAACAGCCGGGCCGAGCAGGCGCTCATCGAGCGCGCGTTCGGCTGCCGCCGGCCGGCCGTCATCGTCCCCAACGCGGTTGATTCGGTGTGCTTCAGCCCGCCGGCCGCCCCCTGGCCCGACGATCGCGAGGGAGTCCTCTGCGCGGGGCGCATCGAACCGCGCAAGAACCAGCGTACCCTGATCCGGGCGCTTGCCGGAACGGGAATCCCGCTCGCGATCGCCGGCGCGCCGGGCCCCGGCGGCGCGGCGTACTACCGGCGCTGCCGGCGCGAGGCCCGCTCGACGGTCCGTTTCCTGGGTCGCATGAAACAGTCCGCCCTCGCGGACGCCTACCGCGCCGCGCGCGCACACGCGTGCGTGAGCTGGTACGAGACGCCCGGACTGGCGAGCCTCGAGGCGGCGTCGTGCGGTTGCGCCATCGTGGCGACGCCGGGGGGATGCACGCGTGAGTACTTCGAGGACGGCGCCGTCTACTGCGAACCGGACTCTCCTGAGTCCATTCGGCATGCCGTCGAGACGGCGCTGTCGCGCGGCCCTTCCGCAGCGCTCGCCGCGAGGATCGCCGGGGAGTTCACGTGGGACGCCGCAGCCGAAAAGACGCTGGAGGCCTACGCGATGGCCGCGGCCGCACGGCCGCCGCGATAGAAGCGTCCGGCCCGCTCAACCGAGCGCCGCGGCGAACTCGGCATAGGCCTGCGCCCGCGCGCGCCACGAGCCGGCCCGCGCGAACGACCGCCGCGCCTCGGCCGGCGCCTGCGTCTCCTCCAGCGCGACGCGAATGTGCTCCACGACCTCCGCGGGAGTCAGGCCCACGCGGATGTGCGCCCCGAACGAGTCGACATCGGCGACCGGCGTGCTCACGACGGGCTTGCCGAGCGCCAGGTACTCGTAGATCTTGACGGGATTGGCGGCGAGGCCGACCCGGTCGCCGCGAAAGGGAACCCAGCACACATCGAACGCCTGCACGTAGGCAGGAACGCGGTCGTGCGCCCGGCGGCCGAGAAACCGGACGTTCCGCGCCGAGGCGAATCGCCGGGCCTGCCCGCGGCCGTCATCGGGGCCGACGAACACGAACTCCAGTTCCGGCAGCGCGCGCGCCGCATATTCGATGAGGTCCCAGTCGATCCATTCGTAGAGCGCGCCCACGAAGCCCACGATCCGCCGGGACGGCGGCGGCATGTCGGCCGGCCGCGGCGACCGCGCGGCGTGCGCGCGGAAGAAGTCGGGATCGACTCCGTTGCGGATCACGGCGATGGGAAGATCGGGCCGCCGCGCGCGGATCGAGGACGCGAGGGTCTCGGCCGTGACCACCGCGCCATCGGCCCGCGCAATCAACGCCTGCTCCCATGCCGCGAACAGACCGGCGAGACGCGGGCAGGGCACGTGGACCGAGGGATCGTCGATGCAATCGTAGATCACGCGGCGGAAAGGAAGCGCCGCCAGCCACTCCGCCCACACGGGCGATACGACGATCGCGACGGCGCCGTCCCATGCACCACACGCGTCCAGCCGGCGCCGCAGTTCTCGCGCGCGGTTTCGTGTCAGTCTCAGAAGGTGCGCCGGGCGCATGCGCGCCCACCAACGCGACGGACACACGGGCCACGGCCGCAGCACGGCGACGCCCGGGCCGCGCCGGCACGCGCCGGCGATGAGCCGCTCGATCCCCGTGCGCAGCGACGGCACCT
The DNA here is from genome assembly GCA_002402755.1 of Planctomycetes bacterium UBA4800. GTDB lineage: Bacteria > Planctomycetota > UBA8108 > UBA8890 > UBA8898 > UBA8898. Next base: position 24,879 of record DHGK01000213.1, on the reverse strand, counting down.
GCACGAACGCCGCCGGCACGCCCGACGCCGCCCATGCTTCCGTGAGCGCCCGCGTGCGGCCGGCGAGCGCGAACCGCCACGGCACCGCGGCCAGCGACACGAACCGGATGTCGCGCCGCGGCGACCTTGCCGCGGGGCGCGTGCGGGCTTCGCTGCGTGGCATCATCGCGTACAGTGTAGTGCGGGCGTTCCCGCGGGTAAAGCACGCCGAACGCGACCGGATGTCGCCGGCGGCGGCGCGCCCCCGCCTGGTGGCCGCCTTCCGGCGCGCCTATAATCAGTGGCTCCCATGGCCGCCTTCCGCACAACGCCCAGCCGGACCGAACGCGCCGATGCCCGCGAAGGAACACGCGCCCCGCCGCGCGTCGCCATCGTCCACGACTGGCTCACGGGCATGCGCGGGGGCGAGAAGGTGCTCGAGATCGCCTGCGATCTCTTTCCCGAGGCCGACATCCATACGCTCATCCATCGCCCGGGCAGCGTCTCGCCGGCCATCGAGAAGCACCGCATAGTCGCCTCGCGGCTCAACCGCCTTCCGCTCGCCGGCGCATACTACCGGTGTCTCCTGCCGCTCTTTCCGGCCGTCGCCGAGAGGATGCGGCTCGACTCCTACGATCTGGTCATCGCGATCAGCCATTGCGTCGCGCACGGCGTCGCCGTCTCCCCGGAGACGAGGTTCGTGGCCTACTACCTCACGCCGATGCGCTACGCCTGGGACTCCGCGGACGCGTACTTCGCCCCGCGGCGCCGCCTCGATCCCCGCCGCTGGGCGTGGCGGCTGCTGCGCGGGCGCCTGCGCCGGTGGGACCGCCGCGCCGCCGCGCGCGTGGGCGAATGCCTGGCTGCATGCCGGAACGTGCGGGACCGGCTCCTTCGCTGCTACGGCCGCGATGCCGCCGTGATTCACCCGCCGGTCGACACCGAGTTCTACCGCCCGCGAGATGTCCCCCGGGAGGATTTCTACCTCTGGGTCGGGGCGCTGGCTCCCTACAAGCGCATCGACCTTGCCCTGGAGGCCTTCCGTGGGCTCGACCGCCGGCTGATCGTCATCGGGAGCGGGCAATGCGAGCGCCGGGCGCGCGCAGCGGCGCCGCCCAACGTGCAGTTTCTGGGATGGCAGCCCGACGAGGTCCTCGGAGAGTCTTACTGCCGGGCGCGGGCTTTGATCTTTCCAGGAGAGGAGGATTTTGGTATCGTACCTCTTGAAGCCCAGGCATGCGGGTGCCCCGTGATCGCCTACGGCAAGGGCGGAGCGCTCGAGACCGTGATCGATGCGGCGGCGGGCGGGCGCGAAGCGACCGGCGTGTTCTTCGGCGAGCCCGCGGCGCAGAGCCTCGCCGACGCCGTGCGCAGCTTCGAGCGCCGGGGGCGGTCGTTCAACGTCGAGGCGCTGCGGGCCAATGCCGTCCGCTTCAGCCGCGAAACGTGCGCGCGCGCGCTGCGCGCGTATCTCCTGGGCAGAGAGACGATGTAGGCGAAGTGCAGCGAGAAGAGAAGAAGACCATTGCGTGCGTCGAGCAGAGCCTCGCGCACTGCGTCGTTGCGGGCGCTCGGGCCCGCGCGGCGGGCATCCGTTCTCCGCGGAACGTCGTTCTTCCCACGGGCGCCGGCACGGATCGAGGCGCCGCGGCCGCGGCATCGCCGGCGCCCGCGCGTGATGGCGACGACGCCGCCGCGCTCCGTCTTCCTCGGATCGGCAGGCTGCACGCGGCCGCCAAGAGAACCATCGACGTCGCGATCGCGATCGCGGCCGTCGTTCTCCTCGCATGGCTGCTGGGAATGGTGGCCGTGCTGATCAGGCTGACGAGCCGCGGCCCCGTGCTCATCAGGCAGACGCGGGTGGGTCGGGGCGGCAGGCTGTTCACGATGCTGAAGTTCCGGACCATGCGCGCGGACGCGGAACGGGAGGCCGCGCCCGTGTGGCCGCGGCGGAACGATCCCCGGTGCACGCCCCTCGGCCGGCTCCTGCGGCGCTTCGGCGTCGACGAGCTGCCGCAGCTCTTCAACGTGCTGCGGGGGCAGATGAGCCTCGTGGGGCCGCGGCCGGAGCGCCCCTGCTTCGTGGCGGTGTTCGCCGCGCATCTTCCCTCGTACACGCTCCGGCACCGGGTGAAGCCGGGCATAACGGGATGGGCGCAGGTCAACGGCTTCACCGGCGACACCTCGATCCGGGGACGCCTGGAGCACGACCTCCGCTACATCGGGAAACCATCGATCCTGTTCGACCTCGTGATCCTCGCGCTCACGCCCTTCGCGGTGCTGCTCAACAAGCACGCGTGAGGCGCCGGCGCAGGCGGAGCGAAGCGAAACCAATGCGAGTCATCAACATCGTCGGCGCGCGTCCGAACTTCATGAAGGTCGCGCCCATTCACCGGGCCATGGCCGCCGATCCCTGCTTCGAGCCGATGCTCGTGCACACGGGGCAGCATTACGACGAGATGCTCTCGGCGGTGTTCTTCAAGGAGCTCGAGCTGCCTCCCCCGGACATCTTCCTGGGCGTGGGCTCCGACACGCACGCCCGCCAGACCGCGGCCGTCATGCAGGCCGTCGAGCCCGTCGTCCTCGCCCACAAGCCGGACCTGATGCTCGTCGTCGGCGATGTCAATTCGACGCTCGCATGCGCGCTCGTCGCGAGCAAGCTGCACGTGCCGGTCGCCCACGTCGAAGCCGGATTGCGGAGCTTCGACCGGCGCATGCCCGAGGAGATCAACCGCATCGTCACCGATGCGGTGTCCGACCTGCTGTTCGTGTCCGAGGAGAGCGGCGTCGCCAACCTCCTGCGCGAGGGGATTCCCCCCGAGAAGATCCACCTGGTGGGAAACGTCATGATCGATTCGCTCGCGGCGCATCGCGCAAAGGCCGCCCGCTCTCCCATTCTCGACACGCTCGGCGTGCGGCCGAAGAGCTACGGCGTCGTCACCCTGCATCGCCCGAGCAACGTCGATGGGCGCGAGGCGCTGCAGCGCACGCTCGAGGCCCTCGCCGCCGTCCAGGCCGAGCTGCCCGTCGTGTTCCCGATCCACCCGAGGACGCGAGGCGCTCTGGCGCAGTTCGGCCTGGAGGACGAGCTCGCGCGCATGCCGAATCTCCGCCCGATCGAGCCGCTCGGCTACCTCGATTTCCTGCAGCTCGTCCAGCACGCCGCGGCCGTCCTGACCGATTCGGGCGGCATCCAGGAGGAGACCACCTACATCGGCGTGCCGTGCATCACGCTGCGCGACACCACCGAGCGGCCGGCGACCGTCAGCCTGGGAACGAACGAGCTGGCGCCGCTCGATCCCGCCGTGCTCGCCGGGCACGTGCGGCGGATCCTGCGCGGCCAGTGGAAGCAGGGGCGGATTCCTCCGCTCTGGGACGGGAAGGCCGCATCGCGCATCGCGGAGGTGCTGCGCGTGCGCGCATCCCCGGCACGGACGTGAGCGCGCGCGGGGCGGCCTGAAGTCTTGCGAAACGGCATCCGACCCCGTACGATGCCCGGGCGTCGGTCCGGCCGTCGCGGCACGAACCCCGGGCGCGCGCAAGTTCACCCATGGCGACCATCACGCGGAGCATTGCCGAGCTTGTTTCCCGATGGGAGACGGTGCGCTTCCTGGTGGCGGGCAACTTGAAGGCGGGGCACCGCGAGAAGGTCCTGGGACACGTCTGGAACCTGCTCGATCCGCTGCTCTTCGTCGGCGTCTACTACGTCGTCTTCGGCCTGCTCTTCGGGCAGGCCGAGCGCGGGCGGGGCACGTTCATCGTGTACCTCGCAATCGGGGTGCTCGCGTGGCGCTTCTTCGATGCGACGGTCTCCCAGGCGACCCTGTGCATCAAGGCCAACCGGGGCCTGATCCACGAGATCGCGTTCCCCAAGGCCGTGTTCCCGGTCGCCGTCTCCCTGTCGCGGCTGTACGACTTTCTGTGGGGGGTGGTCGTCCTTCTTGCCATCGTGCTGTGCACCGGTTTCGCGCTCACGGCGCACGTGCTCTGGCTGCCCCCGCTGCTCGCGCTGCATCTCCTCTTCGCCATGGGGATCGCGTTCTTCGCGGCCTGCCTGGGGGCGTTCTTCGCCGACACGGCCAACGTGGCCGGCGTGCTGCTGCGGCTGTGGATGTATGCGTCGCCGACCTTCTACTACGCGCGCGGCGAGCACGCGCTGATCCCCGAGCGCTTCCAGGGAATCTACATGATGAATCCGATGGCGTGTGTGCTCGAGGGCTATCGGGATGCCTTGCTCTGGGGCCGCATGCCGGATCCGGCGATGCTGCTGTACATGCTCGTCGCGTCCCTGGCCGTCCTTCTGGCCGGGTTCGCCGTGTTCACGTTCGGCGAGGGCAGATTTGCCAAGTACATTTGACGCACACGCGGCCGCGCCCGCGATTGCGGCCGAGAACGTCGGGGTGAAGTTCCTGATCCGTTACCACCGCCGCGAGATCACGCTCCGCGAGACGCTGATCCGGCTGTTCGAGCGGCCCGGCGCGGGCCGGGGCCCCGGCGGCCGCTGGCGGGAGGAGTTCTGGGCGCTCCGGGGGGTCAACCTCACGGTGCGTCCCGGCGAGACGATCGGCGTCATCGGGCCGAACGGGTCGGGCAAGACGACGCTCCTGAAGACGCTGGCCGGCATCCTCGGCGCGGATCAGGGCCGGGTGGCGGTACGCGGAAGAGTGGGGTGCCTCCTGAGCTTCGGCGTCGGCTTCAACCCCGCGCTCAGCGGGCGCGAGAACGTGTACCTCAACGGTTCGCTTCTCGGCCTTGCCCGCAGGACGATCGACGCGCGGATGGACGCGATCGTTGCGATGAGCGAGCTCGGCGATTTCATCAACGCGCCCGTGCGCACGTACTCGGCCGGCATGCGGGGACGGCTCGGGTTCGCCATCGCCGTGCACATCGACCCCGACGTGCTGATGCTCGACGAGGTGCTCGGCGTGGGCGACGCGGCCTTCCGGGCCAAGACCGGCACGATCCTGGAGCGATTCCGCCGCGCGCGGAAAACGGTGGTGATCGCGTCGCACAGCATGAGCCTGATCCGGGAGACATGCGACCGCGCGGTGTGGCTGGAGAAGGGGACGATCCGCCTCGAAGGCCCGCCGGAAGAGGTCGTCCGGGCCTACCTCGAGAGCACGGAGGCGGGCGGCGGGGCGGCGCGCGCGCACCGCGCGGAGGAACCCGAGGAGCCCCGCCGGCAGCCCGCCGAGGCGCCTTCCCTTCCGCCCGCGCCGGAGCGGTTCGACGACCAGTTCGAAGCGCGGCTGCGCTCCGCGGTCGAGTACTACACGCTCGCGCAGCAGCAGCACCTCGACGAGGTGCGCTACCGGCTCGGCGACGCGCTGGTCAAGGCCTGCGGCAGCCCCAAGGATTTCCTCTGCCTGCCCGGCAGGCTCATCGCGTTGTTCTTCGCGGGTCTCCGGCGAAGGCGCGAGCGGCGCCGCCAGGGAGCGCCCTCGGCGCCGTCCGTCGGCGAGGTCCTCGAGACGGCGCCCCTGGCGCCGCACCTCGGCACCGGGTGCGACCCGCGGCAGACGGTCTTCGCCGCGCCGCCCTCGGGATCGCGCGTGCGCGTGGCGGCGATCCTCGACACGTTCTCGCACGCATGCGTTGCGCCCGAATGCGACCTCGTGACCTTCCGCCCCGACAACTGGGCGAACGTGCTCAGGACGACCGGCGCCCGACTGCTGCTCGTCGAGTCAGCCTGGCACGGCAACGACGGCGCGTGGCAGTACCGCATCGCATCGTACCCGCAGCACATGGGCGATGAGCTTCTCGATCTCGCGGCGTGCTGCAGGCGCAACGGCGTCCCGACCGTCTTCTGGAACAAGGAGGATCCCGCGCACTTCGACCGTTTCATCGGGAAGGCGCGCGCGTTCGATGCGGTGTGCACGACCGATGCCCTGTGCGTTCCCCGCTACAAGGAAGCGCTCGGCCACGGCGCGGTGCATGTCCTGCCGTTCGCCGCCCAGCCCGTCCTGCACAACCCCATCCGGCGCGAGGAACGCCGGCGCGCGCCCTGTTTCGCCGGCGCGTACTACGCAGCCCGGCACGAACAGCGCCGCGAGGACATGGCGATGCTGCTCCGCCCCGCCATGCGTTTCGGCCTGGACATCTACGACCGGATGCACGGCGCGCCGCCCAAGGAGCGCGCGGACTTCCTGTTTCCCGAGGAGTACCGGCCGGCCGTCCGCGGGCGCCTGGAGTACGGCGAGATGGTCGCCGCCTACAAGCGCTACCGGGTGTTTCTCAACGTGAACTCGGTCGTGCATTCCCCCACGATGTTCTCGCGCCGCGTGTTCGAGCTTCTCGCCTGCGGCACGCCGGTCATCACGACCCCCTCCGACGGCATCGGCAACCTGCTCGGCGCCAACGGCGTGTTCGTCGCCCGTTCCGAGGCGGAGACTGAGGCGCTCCTCCAGAAGCTGCTGCACGACGATGACGCGTGGGCCGAGGCCTCGGCGCTCGGCATCAGGAAGGTCCTGTCCGAGCACACGTATGCCGTGCGTTTCGCCGCGCTGTGCCGCGCGGCAGGCATCGCGGCGGCCGAACGCGAGGATCCGCTCGTGTCCGTGATCGCGGCCGCGGAGCCGGGCGAGGAGCTCGACCGGATCGCCGACTGCCTGCGCGTCCAGACCTACCGCCGGTTCGAGGCGCACGTGTTCTCCGACGCTCCCCTGGCGGCCGCCGAGATCGATGCGCTCCGCCGGAAGCTCGGCGGCGCGGCCGTGCATCGCTGGCCGCGCACGGGGGCCGCGGCGCAGTCGTACCGCGGGTTCTTCGACAAGGCGCAGGGCGCCATCGCGTGCAATCTGCACCCCGGTTTCAGCTACGGCGAGGACTACCTGGCCGACTGCGTGATGTTCTTTCAGGTGCCCGGCGTCGCCGTGCAGGGCAAGGCGTGCCGGTTCGTCGCGGATGCCGGCGGCCGTATCGTCCCCACGGGCGCCGAATGCGAGCATCGCATGGTGCGCGAGGCCCCGAGCGGCACCATCGCGGCGTTGAAGTCCTCGCTGTCCCCCGGCGCATTGCATGCCCTGCTGACGCAACCGACCTTCGCGGCGCCCGGCGAATCGATCTACTCGACGTATCGCTACAACTGCTGCGAGGCGCCGGCGCACGCGGCGCGCGCCGGCGGCGCACCCTGGACCCTTCGCATGAGAGGATAGGAGGGCCGCGGCCCTCCGCACCGTGCCATGACGCGGATCCTGCTGTACGGCGACATCGACCTGAACTTGATCGATGGCTCGTCGGTCTGGCTGGCCTCCCTGGCGGAAGTGCTCGCGCGCGACGACGCCGTCGAGGTCTCCGTGCTCCTCAAGGCGCCGGTGAGGGATGCGACCGCGATCGCGGCGCTGCTCGCCCACCGGCGCATCCGCTTCATCGACCCGTGGGCGGACGCGCGCGCGGACCCGGCATGGGCCGGCGCCATGAGGAAGGCCCGCGGCGCCGCGCATCTGACGCCCGAGTCGGCCGCGCGCGTCATCGAGCTCGCCGACCGCCGCGGCGCCTTCGATCTTGTGGTCGTCCGCGCCGATGCGCAGCACCACGCGCTGGCCCGCATCCTGTGCCGCGCCATGCCCGCGGCGGCCGGCGGCAAGACCTGGCTCTACATCGCCGACGCGCGCGGGCTGCCGCCGTCCGACCTGGAGGCGTTTGCGGGGGCGTACCGGCGCATCGTGTGCCAGACGCCGCAGGCGCGCGCGCACATCGCGGCGAGGCTGGCGAACCCATCCGCGGCCCGCCTGCTCGTCCTCCCCCCCATGATCCCGGAATGTCCCGGACGCCCCCCGCTGCCCGAGGGGTGCCGCGCGGAGCGCATCTGCTACGCGGGCAAGTTCTCCCGCGAGTACTACATCGACGAGATGCTCGATGCCTTCCGGGAGGCCCGGCGCGACGCGCCGCGGCTCGAGCTGCACATCGTGGGCGACAAGTTCATGCGCCGCGACGACGCGCCCGAGTACGAGCGCCGCCTCGCGCATCGGTTCGCGCACGAGCCGGGAGTCATCTGGCACGGGCGCAGGACCCGGGCGGCAACCTGGAAGATCATCGGCGAGTGCCACATCGCCTTCGCGTGGCGGCATCCCATGTTCGACGACAGCCTGGAGCTCTCGACCAAGGCGCTCGAGTACGCGGCGCACGGCCTGCCGATCATCATGAGCCGCGCGAGAGTGCACGAGCAGCTCTTCGGCGCCGACTATCCGCTGTACGTGCGCTCGCACGAAGAGTGCGCCGACGCCATCCGGCGGCTGCACCGCGACCGCGAGTGCTACAACGAGGTGTCGTTGCGTGTGGCGAGAACAACGCCGGCGTTCACGTACGACGCCGTCGCGGCGGCCCTGGGGCCCGCCGTGCTGCGCGACATCGGATCGTCGCCGGCCGCCCCGCCGCGCCGCCCCGCCGGCGGTGCGAGAAAGCTCCTCTTCGCCGGCCACGATCTGCGGTTCCTCGAACCGATCATCCGGCACTTCTCGCGGCGCGCCGAGTACGCGGTCGAGACCGAGCTGTGGCGCGGCCACGAAGACCACGACGAGCGGCGGAGCCGCGCCCTCCTCGCCTGGGCGGACATCGTGTTCAGCGAGTGGTGCCTCGGCAACGCGTGCTGGCACGCGGCGCACAAGCGCCCGGGGCAGCGGCTGATCGTGCGCCTGCACCACCAGGAGATGGAGCTCAGGTACCGCCGCGAGGTCGCGTGGCAGAACGTGGATGCCCTGATCTTCATCTGCCCGCGGCACCGCGAGACCTTCGAGCGCGACCAGCCCGCGCACGCATCGCGCGCCAGGCTCATCGTCAACGCGGTCGACTGCGACGCGCTCGATGCGCCCAAGCTGCCGGGCGCGCAGTTCAACCTCGGGCTCGTCGGCATGAACCCCAGGCGCAAGCGGCCCGACCTCGCCCTCGAGATCCTCGCGCGCCTGCGCGAGCGCGACTCGCGCTGGACGCTCTCGGTCAAGAGCCGCATGCCGTGGGAACATCCGTGGCTGTGGGAGCAGGAACGCGAGCGCGACTACTACGCCGGCTTCTTCCGCGCGCTCGAGGCCTGGCCGCACCGCAACGCCGTCGTCTTCGATCCCTACGGCGACGACATGGCGCAGTGGTACTCCAAGATCGGCGTCGTACTCTCGACGAGCGATCACGAGGGCTCGCACCAGTCCATTGCCGAGGGCATGGCCTGCGGCTCCATTCCGATCATCCGCAACTGGCACGGCGCCGCCGAGCTCTATCCGCCCCGTTTCGTCTTCTCGACCGCCGACGACGCCGTGCGCCTGATTCGGAGCGCCGGCGAGGCCGACGCCGCATGCGTCAAGGCCCACGCGCGCGCGCACTTCGACGTGCCGCTGATCGCGGGCCGCATCGAGGAGCTGTTCGACGCTCGCTGATCCCGGCGCGGCGCACCGGCCTTGACTGCCGCCCGCCGCGACGCCTATACTGCCCGACTGGCCGTTGCGCGCGGCGCGCGCGGCCTGTTCCTCGCCACGCTCCACGGACGCGCCGAGGCCGGCATGGGAGACACGCCGAAGCTGGACACGCAGCTCGTCGAGGCACTGAACCGCGAGTATCGACTCACGCCCACCGTGCCCGCGCCCGCGGGTCTCGGGCGCGAGGATCGCGGGGCGCGGGCCGCGCACGTCGCGGCGCGGCTCGATCGTCTCGTGGGCCTGCGGGGCAGGACGATCCTGGAAATCGGATGCGGAGCCGGCGATCTCGCGTTCGAGCTCGCCGGCAACTACGGCGCGTACGTCACGGGCATCGACATCGGCGAGCGCGAGGACTGGAAGACCCTGCGCCATCCGAATCTGACGCTGTCGGCGCACGACGTGACGGCGGGAGAATGCGCGCTGCCGGAGAACGGATTCGACCGCATCATCTCGCGGGCCGTGTGGGAGCACATCCGGCATCCGTTCGCCGCGCTCGTTCAGTGCCGGCGTCTTCTGTGCCCGGCCGGGAAGAAGTACCTGTACGCGAATCTGTACCGTTCCGCCATCGCCAGCCACCTGTACCGCACGCTGTTCTTCCCCTGGCCCCATCTTCTCTTCAGCCACGATGTGCTGGCCTCCTGGCTCGACGTCGAGCGGATCGGCGGGGCATACTGGGTGAACAAGCTGACGTACGCGCAGTACCTCTGCTACTTCCGGAAGCTCGGGTTCTACATCACGCACGAGCGGCTGGAGACGCGCGCCATCGACCGGGCCTTCTACGATCGATTCGAGGATCGGCTGGGGTTGTACCCGCGCTTCGATCTGGAGCTGGACTTCTTCGAGGTGGTCCTCGAGTTCGACCGCACGAATCCGAAGGCTCCCATACCGGATCCGATGTATCGGACCGGCGCGTAGCATCCGCTCGGGCATCGATTCGCGACCGAGCCGCCCGCGGCGGCCGGAAAGGAGCTCGTCATGCGCATGATCGTGCTCACGCTCGTCATGTGCGCCTGCGCGGGACTGCCCGCACGCGGCGCGGACGCGGACGCGGGCGCGGCCGTCGCGGCCATCGCGGCCGCCAAGGAACCGCCCCTCGTCGTCACATCGTTCTTCTACTGGTACCGGTACGACACGAAGGAGCACTTCCTGAACGGTGACGGCAGCGATGCCCTCACCGACCACCCGCCGGACCCCGCGAAGATCTCGTACGCGAGCGCCGACTGGTGGTACGAGCAGCTCCTCCTCGTCAAGAAGGCCGGCATCGATGCGATCATGCCGGTCTACTGGGGCTTCCCCGGAGACGGCGCGAGCTGGTCCAAGGTCGGGCTCGCCGCGCTCGCTCGGGCGGAGGAACGCCTGGCGAAGGAAGGGAAGGGCCCGGTGCCCGCCGGCATGTTCTACGACACGTCGACGCTCGCCTGGAACGCGCGCAACACCCGAATCGACATCTCGACGCCCGAGGGCGAGCAGTTCTTCATCCGCACGATCCTCGAGTTCTTCGCGCTCGTGCCGCCGCAGTTCCGGCTGCTCCGCGACGGCCGCCCCGTGGTGTTCCTCTACAGCGCCGGCTTCCACAAGGGCGACAACCCGCAGCTCTTCGAGCGCACGCGCGAGGCCTTCCGCGGCGAGTTCAAGACCGATATCTACCTCGTCAAGGAGGTGTCCTGGCCCTACCCCGCCGACGCCTCCTACGCCTGGGGCGGCGCGCTCGGGCTCAAGCTCCACCGGGTCGCGAGCCTCGGCCCCGGCTACGATCACACGGCCGTCCCCGGACGGCAGCCGCTCATCGTGCCGCGCGAGGACGGCGAGTTCTATCGCCGGCAGTGGGAGCGCCTCCTGGCGCTCGCGCCCGCCCGGCGGCCCGCCATCGTCCACGTCGAGACCTGGAACGAGTACCACGAGGGCACCGACGTCGGCCCCTCGACCGAGTACGGGACGGCGTACATCGAGCTCACGGCCAAGTACGCCGACCTCTTCCGCCGCGGCGAGCGCCTCGCCATCCGCGGCAAGTGGCGGGACGCCGGGAAGGTCTCCTGGAAACCCGACGCCGACGGGGGCATTCGCATCCCCTCGCTCGGCGACGGTCTCGTCGACAAGACCGCGATCGACGGCGTCGCGTGCCTCAGGACGGCCCCGAATCAGCACGGCCCGGCCAGGTACTTCTACTGCGACCTGGACGACAGCTTCGTCTACGAGTCGGCGGGAGAACGCTTCACCGTCACGATGACGATCCGCGTGGACCGCGCCGCACCCGTCCAGGTCGAGTACGACGGCGCCGACCCGAAGGGTTCCATCTTCGAGGGGGCGTTCACGCCCGGCCCGGCGCTCGGCCCCCTGGCCGCGGGCGCCTGGCACACGGTGCGCTTCGAACTCGCGGACGCGCGCTTCGCGAACCGCGCCAACGGCGGGGACTTCCGCCTCTCGGCAGGCGGGGCCGCGATTGCCGTTGCGGAAATCGCCGTCGAAAAGCGGTAGAATCGCGGCCTTCACCGCGAACATGGAGCACCGTACGATGGAGCACGGCCGCGCGTACGACGGCGATGGCGGGCCCGGGAGCTACAACCTGGTCTACGTCTGGCTCATAAGCCTCGTCGCCGCCATGGGAGGCCTTCTCTTCGGCTACGACTGGGTCGTGATCGGCGGCGCCAAGCCGTTCTTCCAGCCGTTCTTCGGGCTCGAGCACGACAAGGCGCTCCAGGGCTGGGCGAACAGCTGCGCGCTCGTCGGCTGCCTCCTCGGGTCGATCGCCTCGGGCGTCCTGAGCGACAGGTTCGGCCGGAAGCGCCTGCTCCTCGCCGCCGCCTTCATATTCGCCGTGTCCTCGGTGCTGACCGGCCGGGCGTCGACGTTCGATGCGTTTGTCCTGTGGCGCATCCTCGGCGGCGTCGCCATCGGCATGGCCTCGAACCTCTCGCCCATGTACATCGCCGAGGTCGCCCCCGCGCACATGCGCGGCCGCCTCGTCGCGATCAACCAGTTCACGATCGTCATCGGCATCGTCGCCGCGCAAACGGTGAACTGGCTCATCGCGCAGCCGGTTCCCGGCGACATCGCCAAGGACGCGCTGCCCGACTTCATCCGCGCCTCGTGGAACGGGCAACACGGCTGGCGCTGGATGTTCATCGCGGTGACGGCGCCGTCGCTCCTCTTCTTCATCGGCTCGCTGTGCATCCCCGAGAGCCCGCGTTGGCTGGTCAAGAACGGCATGGCCGCCGGGGCGCGGGACGTCCTTGCGCGCATCGGCGGCGGCGCCTACGCGGACGCCCAGGTCGCGGACATCGAGAAGACGATCGCGGCCGAGGAAGTCCAGCGCGTGCGCTACGCCGAGCTCCTCGACCCCCGCATGACGAGGATCCTGATGATCGGCGTGATCCTCGCGGTGCTCCAGCAATGGAGCGGCATCAACGTCATCTTCAACTACGCCGAGGACATCTTCCGCGAAGCCGGTTACGGCGTCAGCGACACCATGTTCAACATCGTCATCACCGGCATCGTCAACGTGGTCTTCACGGTCTTCGCCATTCTCACCGTCGACCGCTTCGGCCGGCGCGCGCTCATGCTGGTCGGCTGCGCCGGCATCGGCCTCTTCCACGCGATGATCGGCGCCACCTACTTCCTGCAGTTGCAGGGCCTCATCGTCGTCGTTCCCGTGATGGCGACGCTCGCCTGCTACGCCTTCTCGCTCGCGCCGGTGACCTGGGTGCTCATTGCCGAGATCTACCCGAACCGCATTCGCGGCGCGGCGGTCTCGGTGGCCGTCTCGGCGCTCTGGATCGCGTGCTTCATCCTGACCTACACGTTTCCGCTCCTGAACGAGCGCCTCGGCCCCGCCGGTACGTTCTGGCTCTACGCCGCCATCTGCGCCGCGGGCTTCGTCTTCATCATGCTCCGCGTCCCCGAGACCAAGGGCAAGTCGCTCGAGCAGATCGAGCGCGACCTGGTGCGGTGAACAAGGCCGTATTCACGGATTAGGTCAGGTTGGGTGTCATTGCGTCCAAATCTTTCATTTGACAGAAACGCCAGATTGTTGTAGTATGAAAGCATGCAGAAGACACTCAGAATCGACGACGCGACATACCGAGAAGCAAAAGCCGAGGCCGCTCGACGAGGAATGACCCTGACGCGATTCCTTGAAGAAGCGCTCAACAAGAGGATTGCCGAGGGCCGCGACACGTGCGCCGGCAGCCCCGAGCTGCGGGCGGAGATCGAGGAACGCGACCGGCTGATGGAGGCTCTTCTCAAGCGCACCGCTCGTTTCCAGATCGGGACGCATCCCTCGCGCGAGGAGATGAATGTCAGATAGGGTCTTTCTCGATACGAACGTTCTCGTCTATGCGATCGAGAGCGCGGGGCCGGACCCGGCAAAGTTTGCGGCGGCCCTTGCGCTCGCGAAACGCGCCGGCGTCTGCCTTTCCGTGCAGGTGCTCGGGGAGTTCTATCGCGCGGTGACAAGCCCGCGCCGGCGCGTGCCGCTCACACACGGAGAGGCGCTCGCATGGGTGCAGCTCTGGAAGCGCCACGACGTGCGCTCAATCACGCTGCCGCACGTGGATCTCGCCTTCGAGCTGGTCGATCGCTTCCGGCTGTCCTACTTCGACGCGCTGATCGTCGCCGCCGCGAGGCTCGCGGAATGCGCCACGCTCTACTCCGAGGATCTCAACGATGGGCAGGATTACGGAGGCGTGAATGTCGTGAATCCGTTCCGAAGTTGAACGCCCTCGGCCCGGATGCACGCCGGCGCACAAGGAGCCCTGCGCGGACGCGGCTGACACGCCGCAGCAGGTCGCCTGTTCCCGCACGTGACCCTACGCGACCCGGTTCCGCAGTACCCCGATCCCGTCGATGTCGACCTCGACGACGTCGCCGGACGCAAGCGCGCTCGTCGTTCCCGGCGTGCCCGTGTAGATGATGTCGCCGGGCAGGAGCGTCATGTGGGCGCTCAGGAAGCTCACGATCGCGGCCGCGTCGTGGACGAGCAGGTTCGTCGGGCTGTCCTGCGTCACCCGGCCGTTGACCCGCGTGGTGAGCCGCAGCGCCGCAGGATCGATCCCGCACGCGATCCACGGGCCGAGCGGAGCGAAGGTGTCGCAGGCCTTCGCGCGCCACCACTGGACATCGTTCTTCTGCCAGATGCGCGCACTCACGTCGTTGCCGCAGGTGTAGCCGAAGATGTGCGTCGCAGCCTCGGCCGGCGCCGCGTTCTTGGCCTTCCTGCCGATCACGATCACGAGCTCGCCCTCGAAGTGCACATCCTCGGCGCCCCTCGGGATGACGATCGCGCCCTCGTGGGCAAGCAGCGCCGACGGCGCCTTGATGAACGCCTCGGGGTTCGTGTGCGCCGGCGTGTCGCCCAGATGGCTCCTGTAGTTGCCGGCGAGCGCGAGCACCTTGGAAGGCTCGCACGGCACGAGCAGCTTCACGTCCCCGAGCGCGAACCTCCTTCCCGTCTCCCACACGTTCTCGAACGGCGCCCCCCAGAGCTCCTTCACCGTGTCGCCGTCCAGAAGCCCGTAGGCGCGCGCCGATCCCTTCTCGAAGCGCACGAAGCGCCGCGGTGCCGGCGCGCCCTCGGCCGCACCTGCCCCGACGGCGAGCGCCGCGCCCGTCCCGAGAAACGCTCTTCGACTCAGTGCCTGCATGCGTACTCCTTTCCGAGATCGATGGCTCACAATGCTCCCAGGGGGTGACGCCGGTCCGCCGGCGGCAAGGCCGCCCGTCCGCCCGCAAGATGCGAGGCGTACACCGCCATGATCATCTCGAGCGTCGCGCGGCCCTCCAGCACCCCGGCGGCGGGCTCGCCGCCGGTTTCGGCGGCGCGCATGAGATCCTCGACGATCCGCTTGTTGGCGGCCTCGACGCCTTCCAGCCCCGAAGGATCCCGATTCGACGGCGCCTCGGGAAGCGGCTTCCATTGCGCGCCCGTCTGGCCCGGCGACCACAAGGGATCATCGAGGTACCACGCCTTCGGATCCTGGCCTATGGGGACGAGCACGACGCCCTTCGAACCGTACAGGACGATCTGAAAGCGGCCGCCCTGCCCCGCCGGCACCTTCTGCGACGCGAAGTGGCCGTGCACACCGCCCGGAAACGCGTACGTCGCATGGATCGAGTCGCCGGCGACCGGGCCGAGCGGTTCGGTCGCCGCGCGGCGGTCGGCGGCCGTGATGTCGCGGCCGTCCCGGGTCACGCGCGCGGCGCACCACAGGGGCGCGCCGCCGAAGTACCGCATGAGGTAGCAGCAGTGCGTCCCGAGCACCATGAGATCCTCGCCGCCCGCGCGCGCGTCTTCCTTGCCGCGCGTGCGCATCTCGAGAAGCTCGCCGATCAATCCCTCCTCCACGCAACGCTTGAGGTGCACGATCGCGGGCGCGAGCATCACCTGGTGCGCGAGCGCGATCTTGATCCTGTGCTTCGCGGCGACGGCGACGATGGCGTCCGCCTCTTCAAGCGATGCCGCAAGCGGCTTCTCCATGTAGACGTGCGCGCCGGCCTCCGCCGCGGCCGTGATCATCTCGAGCCTCTGCTCGACCCAGCGCGGGCCGATCGCCACGAGATCGGGCTTCTCCTCCCCGAGCATCGCGCGCCAGTCGGCGTACGTGCGCGCCGCGCCCGCGCGGCGCGCCGCCGCCTCCCGGCCCTTCTCGTCGGGGTCGGCGAGC
The DNA here is from genome assembly GCA_002402755.1 of Planctomycetes bacterium UBA4800. Classification (GTDB taxonomy): domain Bacteria; phylum Planctomycetota; class UBA8108; order UBA8890; family UBA8898; genus UBA8898. The sequence continues at coordinate 8,837 of DHGK01000213.1, read as the reverse complement.
GCCGTCACGCTCACGCCGGGAATCTTCTGAAACGCCTTGTCCAGGCCGTGCCCGTAGCCGCCGCGCCCCGTGTGCCCGATCACGCAGGCGCGGTACCGCCGCGCCTCGCCCGCGCGCGCGGCCGCCGCGCCGGCGCCCGCGGCCGCCATGCCGAGAAAACCTCGCCGGCCGAGAACCATGTGCACCGCCTTTCTCGCCCGCCGCCCGCCTGCGTGCAGCCTATACCGGGCGCGGCCCGCGGTCAACGGCCGAACACGCCCGTATTGACCCGACTCCGTGCCGGCCATACCATCCCAGACGCGAGCGCGTTGCCGCCACGGAGGTCCTTCGCACGCATGGCGCGCACCAGGAATGTCATCGCCAAGGTCTCGGCCGCGGCCGAGCACCGGCGCAACGAGGCCCACATCGAGGCGCTCCTCAACCTTCACGCGCGCGCGCCGGCGCGAATCCGCGGGCGTGCGGAATGGGAGCGAGCGCTCCCCCCGAGCCGCCTGCCGCGGCCCGACGACTCCGCCGGCTATCTCGCCCAGGCCGAGGAACGCAGCCGCGAAGCGGCCGAGAGCCTGCGCAAGCCCCTTTCCTGCTACCTGTTGCCGTTCTTCGTCGCGCGCCGCATGCAGCGCCTCCGCGACAAGGAGGCCGCGCGCGTGAGCTCTCTCGCGCGGCTTCTCGGCGGCGATCCCGCCGCCGTCGCCGCGGCCGTGCAGGATGCGTTCACGCGCCTTTCGCTTCCCTTCGCGATCGGCGTACGCGTGGCATGCACCGCCCGGGGCGCCCTCAAGGTGGAGATCGACCTGCCCGGCGATAACGTGATCCCGAAGGAACGCAGCTCGCTCACCAAGACCGGGCGGATCTCGTACCGCAACTGGCCCGAACGCGACCGCAACGAGACCTATGCCCGCGCCGTCGCGGCGCTCGCGCTGCTCCTGGGGGCGGCGGCGCTCGATGCGGCGCCGTCGCTCGGCGCGATCATCGTCTCGGGCGTCATCCCCGCCGTCGATCCCAGAACCGGCAGGGACACGGTCGCGTGTCTGGTAAGCGCGCGCCTTCGCCGCGACACGCTCGCCGCGCTCAGGCTCGACCGCACCGACCCCATCGCGGCGCTCGAGAACTTCGAGCACCGTCTCGATCCGGGCCGCGGCGCGGCGCTCAGGCCGGTGACCCCGCTCGAGGAGGAGCCCGAGGAGGCCCTCGCCGGCGCCGGCGGCCAGATGCCCTCCGCCGGCCGCAGGAAGCTCCGGCGCGCGGCCGCCTCGGCGCGCGACACGCGCGCGCCGGCTGCCCCCGAAGCCCCGTTCGAACGCGAGCTTGCCGCCGATGCGCTTCGTCTCGCGATCGCCTGCGCCCGTTCGGACGGTCGCTTCGACGCCGCCGAGATCGCGGCGATCGGGCGCATGCTCGAGGACCGCTTCGCGCCCGACGCGCTCGAACGTAAGCGTCTCGACCTCCTGCGGGAAGAGCTGGCCGGCGCGCCGATCGACGTGGCCCGGGCGGCGCAGCGCCTCAGGGAGCGCCTCGCGCCGCTCGAACGGCAGCTCCTCATCGAGGGCATTCTCGCGGCGCTGCGCGAGAAGGGCGCCGCGGCCGATGCGGAGCTGCGGCTCCTCGAGAACGTTGCGGCAAAGCTCGACATCTCTTCCGTCGCCGTGAACGACATGCGGCAGCGTGCCGCGCCGGCCGCCTCGACCCCCGAGACCGACCGGGAGCAATGGCTCGCGGCGCTCGAGCTTCCCGGCGATGTGAAGCTCGCGCGCGCGCTCATCGAACGCACCGCGGCGCGCATCCTCGACACCTATGCGGAGGAGCGTTTCGCGTCGCTGGGAAGCGACTTTCAGGCAATGGCGGGGCAGCGCCGCGACGGCGCCGCCGCGGCGCGGCGCGGGCTTCTCGATCTCCTTCCGCCGGAGGAGCGCCGCGATGCGCCGCAGGCCCCGCCGCCCCCGAGCGACTCGTCCGCGCCCCGGCGCGACAACCCCGACTTGGATGCGATCTTCGGCAACTGACAAGGACCCGACGGCATGACCCCGGAAGAAATCCAGGCATTCGAGGCGAAGCTCGCGGCGCTCTTCGGCGACCGCGTGGTCGAGAAGGATCTCGCGCGCGAGGAGGCGTTCTTCCGCCTGCCGCGCTACGTGACCGAGTATCTCGTCGCCAAGTACGTGAAGCCGGCGACGGCGGCGCAGGACATCGAGCGGCTCAAGACCCAGATCCGCGACCGCCTGCCCGACCTGGACCGCCGCGAGCTCATCAAGGACCGCCTCATGCGCGACGGCCACTACACGCTCATCGACGCGGTCGAGGCGCGCGTCGACCTGCGGGCGGAGTCGCGCTGGGCGACGGTGCCGTGCCTGGAGGACCGCGGCGTCAGGATCAACGAGGCGCTCCTCGGGGCCAACCCCGGCCTTCTGGCGGGCGGCATGTGGGGCACGCTGAAGCTCTGGTACCGGCCGGAGGTCGATCCGGCGCATCCCGTCGAGATCTCCGCGTTCACGCCCTTCCAGGTCGACGTCACCACCGTGGCCGACGTGATCGCGGCGCGCAAGGAATTCACGACCGAGGAGTGGGTGCGCCTCCTCCTCTCGAGCGCCGGCTACGATGCGGAGAGCTTCGCGAGCGATCGCCAGCGCCTCGTCATCCTGGCGCGGCTCCTGCCCCTCGTGGAACGCAACCTCAACCTGATCGAGCTCGGGCCGCGGCAGACCGGCAAGACGTTCCTGCTCAGGAACACCTCGCCCCACGTCTTCGTCGTGAGCGGCGGCAAGGCGACGCCCGCCAATCTCTTCGTCAACCTGTCGACGCGCTCGGTGGGGATTCTCGGCATCCGCAAGGTCGTCGTGTTCGACGAGATCTCCTCGACATCGTTCGAGGACGCCTCCGCCACGGTCTCGATCCTCAAGGATTACATGGAGAGCGGGCAGTTCTCGCGCGGCGCGCAAACGTACGCATCGGAGGCGAGCCTCTTTCTCGCCGGGAACATCGATGTCGAGGGCGACCGCCCCCACCCGCGCTACCGCCACCTCTTCGAGGTGCTTCCCGACGAGCTGATCGACTCGGCGTTCCTGGACCGCATACACGGCTACCTGCCCGGCTGGGAGGTCCCGAAGATCACGCGCGCGGCGCTGAGCCGCGGCCCCGGCCTCGTCACGGATTACTTCGGCGAGTACCTCCTCAAGCTCCGCGACCTCGAATTCCGCGGCGAGGCGCACCGCCTGCGCTTCAACCAGCATCTCACGCAGCGGGACCTCGTGGCGGTCGAGCGCATCGCCTCGGGCTTCCTGAAGCTCCTCTACCCGGACGGCAACTTCACCGAGAGCGAGCTCGCACAGGTCGCGTCGCTGGCGGTCGAGTTCCGCCAGCGGGTCCACGACCAGCTCGCCGTCATCGCGCCGGGGGAGTTCAAGGAGAAGCGCATCGCCTTCGAGGGCATGCTCCCGCCCGCCGCGGCCGACATGCGCGGCGAGCCCGAGGAGATCCAGCGCTACGACCGCCTGAACCACGAGGCCGTGGTCGGCGAGGTGACCGGGCTCTCGGCGCTGCTCGCCGGCGCCAACGTGGTCGGCGCCGACATCATCATCATGGAGGCATCGCTCGCGCCGGGCACGGGCATCGAGGTCGTGGGCGGCCGCGGGAAGGTGCTGCGCGAGTCCGTGCGGGCCGCGTACCAGCTCCTCGTCTCCCGCGGACGCGACCTGGGCATCGATCCGGAGACGCTGCAGAAGAACCGCGTCGTCGTCCACCTCCTCCACATCGCGGAGGAGCGCGAGGGGCCGTCGGCGGGCGCGGCGTTCGTCGTGGCCATGGCGTCGGCCGCGACGGGACGGCCCGTCAAGCCCGGCATCGCCGTCACCGGCGAGGTGAGCCTCCACGGCAAGGTCACGGGGGTCGGCGCCGCGAGCCAGAAAGCCCTCGCGGCGCTGAAGGCCGGCCGCACGACCTTGATCTTCCCCAAGGAGAACGCCGCGGAGCTCGCCGCCCTGCCCGACTCGGCGCTCGCACGCCTGACGCTCGTCCCGGTCGATCGCATCGAGGAGGTCCTCGGGGCGGCGCTCGCCGAAACGGATGCCGCGCGGGGAGCGGAGGCGCTCGCGAAATGACCTTTGTACCCCGGCGCGCCCAATGATCGAGGAGCCGTCATGTGCTGCAATTCCGTCAATCGTCGCGCGTTTCTCGGCATGACATCGGGAATGCTCGCCGCGGCGGGCGCCGCCGTGCGGGCCGCCGAACCGCTTCCCGAATGGCCCGCCGACTACTGGGACCCCGACAGGCCGTACCGCCCCGCGGGCGCCGCCTTGAAGGTCAAGCCGCTCCTCATGTACGCGACGCCGCAGCGCCGCGAGGCCGCCTCGTGGAAATCGTGGAGCAGCATCCTGACGCACGAGGCCGCCGCGGAGGAAGCCGGGCGCATCGCCGCGGAGCTCTCCGCCCTGGCGGCGCGCGCCGGATTCCCGCTCGAGATCCTCCCGGTTGCGAAGGTCACGGCGCCCGAGGCCGCCGCCGAGGCGCTCGGAAGCGGCCAGGATGTCGCGATCGTCTACGCCGCCACGGGATCGGGCGCGCTCCTGCGCGCCTGTCTCGCGGGGGGAGACAAGACCATCATCTTCGTTCGCAAGCGCTCGGGGCCCCTCTACTACTGGTACGAGGCCTTGAGCGTCAAGTACCTGCGGGCGAACGCCGCGGCGCCGGGCCCCGAGGAGCCCGCCGTCTCGGTCGATGATGTGGTCGTCGATTCGCAGGACGAGCTGCGCTGGCGCCTGCAGGCGTTCTTCGCCGCGCGGAATTTCACCGGCGCGAGGGTCGTCGCGCTCGGCGGCGCGGGCGGCAAGTACGCCGCCGACGCGCCCGCCAAGGCCCGCGAGTGCCACGGGCTCGACATCATCGAGGTCGGCTACGACGAGCTCGCCGGGCGAATCCGCGCCGCGTTCGAGGATCGAAGCCGCGTCGCGCGCGCCGAGGCCTGGGCCGCCGCCTACGCGCGCCTTCCCGGAACGAAGCTCGAAACCGACCAATCCTTCGTCGTCAACGCGTTCCTCCTCTACGGGATCTTCAAGGACATCCTCGCCGAGCGGCGCGCGTCGATCTTCACCATCAACAGTTGCATGGGAACAATCCTCCCGATGGCGCGCACGACCGCGTGCCTGACGCTGAGCCTTCTCAACGACGAGGGGCTCGTCGCCTTCTGCGAGTCGGACTTCGTCATCATCCCGGCCGGAATCCTGCTTCACTTCGTCGCGCGCGCGCCCGTGTTCCTCCACAACTCGACCTTCCCGCACGACGGCATCGTCACCTGCGCCCACTGCACCTCGCCGCGGCGCATGGACGGGGCGCGCTACGCGCCCGCGCGGATTCTCACCCACTACGAGTCCGAGTACGGCGCCGCGCCCAAGGTCGCGATGCCGGAGGGCCAGGCGCTCACTTTCATCGACCCCGAGTACGCGACCGGCCGCTGGGTGGGCATGCGCGGCGAGGTGATCGACAACCCCTTCTACGAGTGCTGCCGCTCGCAGCAGGATGTCCGCATTCGCGGCCCGTGGCGGCGGCTCCTCGCCGAGATCCGCGACTCGCACTGGGTCATGGCCTACGGCGACCACGTTCGCGCCGCCGGCTACGCGGCGCGGCGATGCGGCATCGCGTGGGATCCGATCGAGGATGCATGATGCCGGGCAAGGGCTGCCGTACGGGGCTCACGCCTGCTCCGGGCGTCGAGACGGCCGCCGGCGCCGCGCTCACCGGCCCGCGCGCGCGGCGTGCGTGAACGCGTGAAAGTACGTCCGCAGGAACTCCGGCGTCGTCCCGTACTCGTTGTCGAACGCGAAGAAGTCCGCGAGCACCTCCCGCAGCCGCGCGAGCTCCGGACGCGTGATCGATTCGGTCACGAGCTGCCTGCGGGTAGGCGCTCCACGATCATCATTTCGGCCCGGCCGGCAGCGCGATGAGCAGGTTCCCCTCGGCGTCGCGCCACTCGGTCCTCTTCGCGCCGTTCTCGCTCTCCAGGACGCTGACCGCCGCCAGGTGCGTGAGATAGAACAGCGTCGGCTCGGCGATGTGCTGGTTGTTGAGAAAGGGCTCCGTGTACTTGATGTCGCCGTAGAACGCGCCGTCGATGTGGTGCTTCTCCGAGACGTGGTTCGACCAGTCGACGCCCTCGGTGAGGAAGCCGTGCGGCCCGTGGTGGTGCTTGGCGGCGGCGCGCAGGATCGTCAGCCCGTCGCGGATGAGGGCGGCGCTCTTCGCCGCGTCGGCGGCGCGCAGGTCCAGCGCGCACTCGAAGTGCGCGAGCGCCGCCTCCGCGTTCTCCCACAAGTACGAGGTCGGCCACGACTTCTCCATGTAGAGAAGCCCCTTGGTGGCGACGCCGTTCCGGTCCTCGCGCATCTTGAACTGCTCCAGGCCCGCCAGGCACTTCGCGCGCGCGAACTCGGCGATGTCGGGCCGCGCCAGCACGCGGGCGACCTCCCTGAGCACGCGGAACGCGACCGCGTAGGCCACGTTCTCGTGGGCATCGTAGGTGTCGTGGTTGATGCTGCCGAAGATGCCGCCTTGCCGCATGAAGACATCCGTCTTGGCCTTGATGCGCTCCCGGTAGTCGGCCGTGCCGCGCGCGGTCAGCGCCGTCCAGAGCTGCACGATGAAGAGCCCATCGGCCGAGGTCTGCCAAAAGGGATCGTTGCCGCCGTCCGGCGACTTCTTGTAGAGCTCGCCCTTGGGCGTGATGCGCCGCGGGAACCAGCCGTTCTCGACGGCCGGCAGGTTGGCGCACAGCCACTCGGCGCAGCGCGCCGCGGCGGCGCGCATGCGCGGCGCGCGGCGCTGGTCGCCCAGCGCATCCGCGAAGATCAGAAGCTGGTAGGCGACCTTCGCCATCGAGCCCGGGCACAGCCAGTCGGAGTTGTGCTTGTAGTTCAGACAGAAGGGATCCGCGGGATTCTTCGCGGCGATGCCTTCGGGCGTCAGCCGGTACGACTTGATGAACCCCGTCGTCTCGTCGATGAAACCGCAGCCCAGCACGTGATCGAGAATCAAGAGCGCCTTGTCCTGCCAGTCCTTCCTGCCGAGGAATCCCCCGAACGCGTAGATCTCGTACGCCCCGCCGGCGGCGTTCGCCGCCCACCCCGGTCCTTCCAGGTACCCGAAATCGTGCCACCCCATGATCTTTGCATCCGGATCGACGAAGCTCGATATCGACGCCAGATGCCCTTTCTCGCAGCGCCTGAGAGTCTTATCCACCGTGAACCTGAGCGAATCCACGACCGAATCGACGATCGTGTAGCGCGGGTTCTCGGGCACGTAGAACTCGTCCGCGGCCGCCGCGACCGCCACCGCGGCCGCGACAACGACCAGGAAACCGCGCGCCGCTCTTTGCATTGCCTGCCTCCTTGCGACTGACGCCACACTCAGTGTAGCCCGCGCGGGCGCGAGCTGCAAAGAGCGCGGCATACGCCCGGCGGGGTATCGCGACGCGAGGGCGTGACGGGGGCGCGGGGCTATCCTGCCTGCCCGCCGTCATCCTCGTGCGCGCCCGAGTCCTCGGCACCCCCGTCCGGCGCGCGGTGCGCTCCCTCGCGCAGGTAGCGCTGCGCGGGCTCGAGCACGAGGCGCACATACTGATCCACGAGCGACTCGGCCAGCGCCGGGTCCTCGCCGAGCTCGCGCAGCGTCAGCCCGATCGCCTCGATCGTCGAGAGCCCCGCCGCACGCGCCTGCGGCCTGAGCGACGGGGCGTGCGGGTTGAGCGTCAGGCGCCTGAGCTTGAGCAGCCACGGATTGCGCCACCACAGCGTCTTGGCCTGCTTCCACGTGCCGTCCAGGACGACGATGCCCGCGATCGGCGGCAGCTCGCCGTGCCGCCCGCCCCGGCGTGTGTAGGCATCGATCGCCTTGCCGGAGGGCTGCGGGTCGCGTTTCAGAAACAGTGCGCCCCATTCCGCGGGCCTCGCGGGGCTCCCCAGCGCCGCGGAGAGATTCGGCCATGAGAGACCGACCCGCACCCGGCTGCGCGCGAGCGCGCACTGCGCAAGATACGCCGAGTTGATCAGCTTGCGCTGCTCCTGCGGGTGCTGGAGCACGAGGACGAAGATCCGGTTCTCGATCCGCGCCGCGCGCGCGCACAGGCAGTCATCCTGCGGCCGGAAGCACCGCGCGCATGCCTCCTCGCGCGGGACCTTGATGCGCGTCAGCGCAAGCGCGACAGCGCGTCTCTGACGCCCCGGCGGGCGGAATCCTCGTCGGCGCGGCGGCATGTCGGTCATTGCGAGGCTCCTGGGGACGGCGCCGGCGAAACCCGCTTCCCCGTGCGCCGGCCGAACGCCCCGGGCCATGATAGCCGCCGCGGGCTCGTTTCGCAAATCGGGGGATGCGGTGCGCTCCGCCGCCTGCGGAGGAGGCCGGGCACGCGATGCGGGATGCGGCGCGGGCCGCGCGCGAGGGCTTGACTTTTCATGCCCTCTGGCCCTACTATTGACACTGGCGTTGAGGATTCGGTCGGTGGGCCGATGCATGCGTCGCGCATCGACCGCGCCGGAGCGCAGTCAGCCGACGAAAGCGGCGGGGGGTTCCCGCCGTCTGCGGCAACACGAGTGTAAACGGTACGTTCCATTGTTGACGCTGACGCATGCGGTGAGGGCGCGCGGGGACAGGGTCGGTCCCTTCGCATCGACGGCATCAGCGAATTCTGTGGCGGCCGAGGCGGTTGGTCCCGTGCTCGAGCAGAGCATAGCGAGGAAGGAGAGACATCTCTTGGCAAAGGAGGACGCATGAAACGGAGAAGCTTGTGGCTGTATATCGGCATGGCGGCGCTGCTCCTGGCAGGAGGGGCGTACGCGCAGGGAAAGAGCCTTGCG
>DHGK01000146.1:9263-30810 GCA_002402755.1 Planctomycetes bacterium UBA4800 | reverse complement strand
GTGGAGCACCTGCGGCGTATCGACCCTCTCCGCCGTCCAGGCATCCTCGAGGCGGCGGAGGGAGCCGGCCAAGGCCTCCGAGCATTCCCCCGGAATCCCCCGGCGCAGGAGCGGCCACAGCCGCCTGTGGGGATTCCCGTGGAGCGGTCTGCGGTCGATGGCCGCGCAGTACTCCCGGATCGCCTCCGCGAGGAAGCCGCCGCCGGGATCGGAGAAATCGAGAGCGACGAGGATGTTGCCGAGGAACTCGTGGTAGAGCGCGTCGTCCAGCAGGCGCAGCGCCTCCCGGTACTCCCCGGCCGCCTCGCGAAGCATGCTGCGGGCGCGGAAGGAGGCAGCGTGGAGCGCGCGGAGGCCGGGGTGGTCCGGATCCTCCTTCAGGAACTCCTCCAGCCGGGCGACGAACCGTGGAGGCGCTCGGCCGCCGAAGAAGACATCGAAGACATCGTAGGGCCAGTAGACGCCGCGAGATGCCGTCTTCATGGCCTCGATCAGCATATCCACCGCCTCCTCCGTCCTGTTCATTTCTATGAGGGCGCGCGCCACTCCGCTCCAGGTGATCACGTGGTAGGGGTTGAAGCGGACGCTGGCGCGGGCTTCTTCCAGGGCGCGGTCGTACTCTCCCCGCCGGATGCTGGCCCGCATCATGAACCAGTAGGCGAAGGAGTCCTGCGGATCGAGGTCGTGCGCCCGGAACGCGTGCTCCTCGGCCTTCGCGTCGTCGCCCCGGAAGAACCAACTGAGCGCAGCGTCGCGATGCGCCGCCGGCGACTTCGGCTCGAGGGCGACCCACTCCTCGGCGATCCGGACGGGGACGGCGAAATCTCCTCCCGATGCGTAGTCGCGGAACCACGCGACGGCGAGCCTCGCCTGGAGCTTCAGGGATGGGTTCGCGATGCGCTCGGCCCACCGCCTCGCCTTCCCCTGGTCGCGATACCGGTATTCGCTGACCGCCGCGATGGCGATGTGATCCTGCCAGGGCGAGTCCCGGAACATCTCCTCGAGTGTCCTCTCGGCCTCCTCGAAGTCCCCTTTTCCGAGGTGGGCCCGGAAGAGGAGGAGCCCCGGTATGATCGAGCCGCGTCCCTCCTCGGACGCCACGAGGAGGTCGCGGATCGCCTCGCGGTGCTTCCCGCTCCGGAGGAAGGCGACGCCCCGGCCGAGGCGGACCTCGACGCGGGCCCCCGGGAAGAGCGCCTCCCCGGCCCCGAGGCGATCGATCAGCTTGCCCCAGGCCGCGGCGGCCTTCGTCCAGCGGGCGAGGGCCGCCTCGCGCATCGCCTCGAGCCACTCCCGGGGCCACCCGCTGCCCGCGCACGCGTCCGCCCGCCGGATCTCCCCCTCCGCCTCGGAGGACTTCCCTTCCCGTTCCAGGAGGGCCGCGTTCAGGACCATCGCCGGGACGAAGTCCGGCCCCCGGGCGAGCGCGAGGTCGAGCGCCTTCCGGGCTTCGGCGTCCTTCCCCTCGATGAGATGGGCCCGGGCGGAGAAGTAATGGGCTTCGGGCCGGTCGTCGATCAGGCCGGCCGCCTCCTCCAGATCCCCGAGCGCCTTCCGGATGGGCCCCAGGCCGCGGGTGGATTCCAGGAGCGATGCCGTGAAGACCTGCTGGGACGGATCGAAGTACAGGAAATGGCCGCCGAGGATTCCCACCGCCGCGCGCGCCACCTGGTCGCGGTACCGCGCCTCGCGGTCCTTCCGCGACTGGCCCGCGATCATCAAGAGGGCGGCCGCCAGCGCGGCGGCGAGGAGGACGATCGCGGCGCCGGCGCCGAGCGCCGGCGCGTGCCTGCGAGCCCGCCGGACGACGCGGGTGACCGTCGAGAGCGGACGGGCGCGGATCGGCTCGTATCGGAGGAACCGCCGGAGGTCGCCGGCGAGGTCCGCCGCGGTCGCGTACCGGCGGTCGGGGTCCTTCTCGAGGGCGTGGAGGACGATCGTCTCCAGGTCCCGGTGGATCCGCGGATTCAGCTTCCGCGGGGGGATCGGCTCCTTGAACATGATCGCGCCCTGGACCTCGTGCTCGGTCGCGCCCGGGAACGGGAGCGCCAGGGTGAGGGCCTCGTAGAGCGTCGCGCCGAGGCCGTAGACGTCCGCGCGGGCGTCCACGCGCCGCCGTCCGACCGCCTCCGGCGACATGTAGCTCAGGGTGCCGACCATCTCGCCCGACCGGGTCAGCGTTTCGGCCTCCTCCTCCCGCACGAGGCCGAAGTCGACCAGGACGAAGCGCCCGCTGGAGTCGACGAGGATGTTCGACGGCTTGACATCCCTGTGGACGAGCCCCTGGAGGTGCGCCTTCTCGAGCCCTTCGGCCAGCTCGGCCGTCCTCCGCGCCGTGGACGAGATCCACTCCGGGTCCCACGTGCCCGAGCCCTTCGCGCCGCCGCCTCCCGCTTTCTCCCGCATCCCCGCGAGGAGCGCCGCGAGCGAGGGGCCATCGATGTACTCCATCGCGTAGAAGTGGGTGCCCTCGGCCTCGCCCACCTCGTAGATGGGGACGATGCCCGGGTGGTGGATGCGGGAGGTCGAACGGGCCTCGCGCAGGAAGCGCTCGACCCTCTTCGGATCCATGGCGAAGGTCCCCGGCAGCACCTTCAGGGCGACGCGGCGGCCGAGGGAGACCTGCACCGCCTCGAAGACGGCGCCCATGGCGCCCCGGCCGACCTCGCGGACGATGCGGTAGTTGCCGAGCCTTCGTTCGCCCTGATCCCCGGCCGGCTCGGCGACCTCCGCGGCGGGCCGGCAGTCTTCGCCGATGCGGCTCAGCTTCGAGGCGTCGACGCCGTAGCCGAGGATCTTCTCGAAGAGCCGCGCCTGCTGCTCCCCGGCGGCCGGCGGGCGGAAGCGCTCGCCGCTGGAGTAGGAGAGATACTCCGGCGACCCCGAGGCCTCGTTCAGGAAGTAGACGTCTTCATCGCGCGCGATCAGGAACGGATCGAGCGGGAGGAATGCGCCTCCTTCGCCGGCGAGATGGAGGATCCCCTCCCGGGGGACGGGGGCGCCGTACGGAAGCCGCAGCGGCTCCTCGCTGCGGATGGGATTCAGTCCCATGTACGCGATGATCGAGCACTCGATCCGCGAGCTTTCCAGCACCTGCGCCCGTCCGAAGGCGACGAGCCGGCGGACCGTGAGAAAGGGCGAGGCGCGCAGGATGTCGGGGAAGGCCGCCGCCAGGAGCATGCCCAGCTCCCGGTAATGGGCGGCATCGAGGGGCGCCCCGTGTCCAAAGACCCGGTTCCGGTAGGCCACGATCTCCTCGAGGAGCATCGCGAGGCTCACCTTGTCCCGCGCGGAGCGTTCTCCCGTGCGGAAGGTTCGGAGCCCGTTCCAGAGGCGGACGGCGCCCTCCCAGCGCGACTCCTTCGTCTCGAGCAGGTCGCGGAGCGCGGTGGCGGCGGGATCGGGTTCCCGGGCGGCCGAGAGGAACCGGACGCACTCGCGGAGGAAGCCGAGCCATTCCCCGAGGCTCGGCCGGGCGAGGCCTTTCAGGACGGCGTTGACCCGGTGGTCTCGCTCCTCGCCGGCGATGTAGCGGGCCATGGCGATGGCGGCCGCGTACTTGAGGTAGATCTCGTGGAGGTAGTAGGCGAGGTCATGCCGCTCCCGGACCTCCTCGGCGTTCCGCAGCCTGCGCCAGGCGCGGGCGAGCGGCATCGGGGCATTCGCGAGGATCGATGGATCGTCCATGTCGGCCTCCGCCTATCCGCCCGCAGGGCCCGCAGGAGATCTCGTTGGCGCTGTCATCATCCGGGATCATAAGCGGATACGCCTCGGCAGTCAAACAACGACGCGGGAGCTCGTGAAACGCCGCGGGCGCAGGTCGCGAGGATCGGCCGCCGCGTCGGCCGCAATCGAAGCGACACCGCTCTTGCAAGAGCCTGCTGGCGTCCTATTTCGGGGCCGGCCGAGTTTCTTTACCATACGCCCAACCGGCGGGCCTCGCTCGCGCCGCGTTCCTCACCGCGGGAGGTCGTCCCAGGCAAGATCGAAGCGCGCGAGGTACTTGCGCAGGCGGTCGGCGTCGTTGAGCCGGGTGCGCCGCGTGCGCGACTCGGCGAAGAGCACGCGGCCCGCCTCCGAGAGCGTGCGGTACTGCCGGCAGACCTCGAGCACATCGGCGAGCTGCACGCGATCGAAGCGGTCGAGGCGCTCGGCGCGCTCGGCGCCCAGAATCTCCCCCAGCACCGTTTCCCCCGCCGGCGCGCGCACCGTTCCCCACTGCGCGCGCAAGCGCGCGATCTCGTCCTCGACCTCGCGCTCCGTGATCCTGCCTCCCGCACTCAGCGTCGCCATGCGCGTGATTGCGGCGTTGAGGTCGCGGAAGTTCGCGGCCCACACCGCCTCGTGGGAGGCGGCGAAGACGAGAAAACGGCGCAGCGCCTCCTTGTTGAACGTCACGCGCTTTCCCGTCGCGCGCGCGTGCTTCTCCAGCTCGTAGGCGACGTTCGGCTCCAGGTCCTCGATGCGCTCCCGCAGCGACGGCAGCTCGAACGTCCACAGGTTGATGCGCGCCAGGAGGTCTTCCCGGAAGCGGCCTCGCGCGACCTCGTCCCGCAGGTCGCGATTCGTGCCCGCGATGAGTTGGAAGTCGCTCTCCGACTCCTCGTCCGCCCCCAGCGGCAGGAAGCGCTTCTCCTCGACGGCGCGAAGCAGCATCGCCTGCTCGTCATCGCCCAGCTCGCCGATCTCATCGAGGAAGAGCACGCCGCCGCCGGCCGCCCGCAGCAGGCCCGGGCGGTTCGCGAGTGCGCCCGTGAACGCGCCCCGGCGGTGCCCGAAAAGCGCCGACATGGCCGCATCGCCGCGGAGCGTGGCGCAGTTGACCTCGACGAAGCCGCCCTCCACCTGGCGCCGGACCTTCTTCAACTCGTAGATCCGGCGCGCAAGGAGCGATTTGCCCGAGCCCGTCGGGCCCGTGAGCAGGATCGGCGCCCGGGCGGCAATGGCCACCGTCTCGATCCGCTCCATGAGGGCGTTGAAGCGCACGTCCCGCGTTTCGATCCCCGACTTCAGGAAGGAGAGCCCCTCGCGGCGCTCCTCGGCGAAGCGCATAGCGATGCGGTCGTAGCGCGAGAGATCGAGGTCGATGATCTGGAAGGCGCCCGGGTCGAGCGTGCCCCGCCGCTTGGGGGGAAGCGTCTGGACCAGGCGCGCGGGGAAGTGGCGCGACTCCGTGAGCAGGAACATGCAGATCTGGGCCACGTGCGAGCCCGTCGTTATGTGGACCAGATACTCCTCCCGGTCGGTGTCGAAGCGGTAGGACCGGGCGAAGGCGTGCAGCGCCGCGAAGACCTCTTCGAAGTCCCACGGGTCCCTGAGCTCGCACGGAACCGAGCGCACGTCGGTCTCGGGCGAGACCGCGCGGATATCCTGCCCGACGATCCCCATCAGCTCGGCGTGCCTGGCCTGGTGGAGGAGCTCGAAGCGATGCACGAGGAGATCCTCCTGCCGGCAGAGGGAAACCGAGGGGCGCCACCGCTCCCAGCGCTCCTCGCCCTTGCCGGCGTCCAGCGTGGTGCCGAGGAACCCGATGGCGACGGTCTTCTTGGTCATGCGTTTTCTATCCAGTTGGATAGCTTATTATCTTGTGGGAGCATTATAGCCGAATGCAGGTTCTTTGGGAAGCCTCGCGCGCAACATCTCAACCTGTTTTCCAATCAACAGTTGTGACTTTTCTGCCTCCGCTGTCGCACTCCGGCACGGTGCTTGCTTTTTCCCGAGACATTGGCCGTCGCGAGGCGGCCTCGGGACACGCAATTCACTGCGGAGGACTCTATGGCAAGCAAGTCTCTCTTCCAATCGCTCTTCGGGGCGCTCATCCCGGCAACGGACGCGCGCAACAGCGAGGCCGCGCCGGCGTATGCCTATCCGCCCAAGCACAAGCTGGCGCAGCTTGCCGCGACGGGTTGCCTGAACGGCACGTTCTACGCCGACGACAGGGACCAGCTCGACACGGTGCTCGCGCTCTGCAAGGAGATCGAGCCCGAGTTCATCGCCAAGACCGCCATCTACAGCCGCGAGGAGGGCGCCATGAAGGACATGCCGGCGCTGCTCTGCGCCGCGCTCTCGGTCGTGGCGCCGCGGCTCCTGGAGAGGATCTTCACCCGCGTGATCGACAACGCGAAGATGCTCCGCAACTTCGTTCAGATCATCCGCAGCGGGGTCGTGGGACGGAAGTCGCTCGGCTCGCTGCCCAAGCGCCTCGTCAGGGACTGGCTCGCCTCGCGCTCGGACGAGGAGCTCTTTCGCTCCTCGTCCGGGAACGACCCGTCGCTGGCCGACATCATCAAGATGGTGCACCCGCGGCCCGCCGGCGCGTCGCGTGAGGCGCTCTACGGCTACCTCACCGGCCGCGGCGCGGCGGAAGACGCGCTGCCGCCGCTCGTTCGGGCCTACGAGGCCTTCAAGAAGGACCTCGAGGGCGAGGTTCCCGACGTGCCCTTCCAACTGCTGACGTCGTTGCAGCTCCAGAAGCGGCACTGGGCATCGATCGCCGCGCGGGCGCCATGGCAGATGACGCGGATGAACCTGAACACGTTCGTCCGGCACGGCGTCTTCGCGGAAGCCCCGCAGCTTGCCGGCGTCGTCGCCGACCGGCTCAGGGACCCGGAGGCGATTGCGCGTGCGCGCGCGTTTCCGTACCAGCTCCTGGCGGCGTACGTCACGGCCGACGGCGGCGTCCCCGCGGTCATCCGCGAGTCGCTCCAGGACGCGATGGAGCACGCCATCGAGAACGTGCCGGCCGTCGCGGGAAAGGTCTACGTCTGCTGCGACGTGTCGGGCTCGATGCGCTCGCCCGTGACCGGCCGGCGCAAGGGCGCGACGACCGCGGTGCGCTGCGTGGACGTCGCCGCCTTGACCGCGGCCGCGTTCGTGCGGAAGAACCCGGGCGCCGAGGTGCTGCCCTTCGAGGCGCAGGTCGTCGATCTGCAGCTCAATCCGCGCGACAGCGTGATGACGAACGCGACCAAGTTGTCCGCGGTCTGCGGCGGAGGCACGAACTGCAGCGCCCCGCTGGCGCGCCTCAACACGCAGCGGGCGCAGGGCGATCTCGTGGTGTTCGTCTCCGACAACGAGTCGTGGGTCGACGCCCGCGGCGGACGCGGCACGGCGACGCTGCACGAGTGGGCACGCTTCAAGGATCGTTGCCCCTCGGCGCGGCTCGTGTGCATCGACGTCCAGCCCAACGGCACGACCCAGGCCGTCGAGCGGAGCGACATCCTCAATGTCGGCGGGTTCTCGGACGCGGTCTTCCAGGTCGTGGCGAAGTTCGCGGACGGGAAGCTCGACCCGGCTCACTGGGTCGGCGTCATCGAGACGCTGACCCTCTGAGCCCTGATGTGCTGCGTCAACGCGACGGCGAATGCCGGCGGGAGTACATGGTCAACCGGGTCCGAACCCCGGCGGGCGGGCGCCGTGCCTGCCTTGACTCTCGCTTCGATTGTCGCCGCCGATTGCGTGCAACGTACGCGGCGCCGGATGCCGTCGGGACTACATTTCCAACACTGTTCGGTCTCGACACCCCTTGCCGGCGCCGCGGAATACGGTTAGTAAATGAGCCTGTCGCAAGAGCCCTTTCGGCGGATGCAGGCGGAACTACATGGACTTTGCGGTTCCCGGTTCGAGTCCGGGGGGTCCCGGCGTGGGGCCGTAGCTCAATGGATAGAGCACGAAGAAACGTTTCGCCATCCTTTGCCGCCGCAGGGCTCTTTTGCCGGAACGCCCGAGCGGGGTTCTCGGTGCGTCACCGTAATTGCGGAACAGGGTCCCTGGAAAGGCGGTCGCGCATGAACACCGAGCTCGTACGCATCGACGGATCCGCCGGTGAAGGCGGCGGGCAGATTCTGCGTTCGGCGCTTGCCCTCGCGCTCGCGACGGGACGGCCCTTCGAGATCACGAACATCCGCGCGGGCCGCAAGAAGCCCGGGCTGCTGCGCCAGCACCTGACGGCCGTCACCGCGGCGGCCGCGGTGAGCGGCACGCAGGCGCCCGGCGCGAGGCTCGGCGCGGGGGAGCTGCGCTTCACCCCCGGCGCGATCGCGCCCGGGGAGTATCGTTTCGCCGTCGGCACCGCCGGAAGCACGACGCTCGTGCTCCAGACGGTGCTTCCGCCGCTCCTCGTTGCCCGCGGTCCCTCGACGTTGATCCTCGAGGGCGGCACGCACAATCCGTACGCGCCGCCCTTCGACTTTCTCGCCAAGGCGTTCCTGCCGCTCGTCGCGCGCATGGGGCCGCAGGTCGAGGCCGTGCTCGAGCGGCCCGGGTTCTACCCGGCGGGAGGAGGCTGCATTCGCGTGCACGTGACTCCCGCCGCGAGCCTCGGGCGCCTCGACCTCCTGGAACGCGGGGAGATCGGGCGCACGCTCGCCCGCGCGGTCGTCTCGAACCTCCCGCGGAACATAGCGGATCGCGAGCTCAAGTGCGTCCGCGATCTCCTCGGCTGGGACCGCGAGTCCCTGCAGGTCGAGGAGACGGCCTCGCACGGGCCGGGGAACCTGCTCATGCTCGAGATCGAGAGCGAACGCCTCACCGAGGTCTTCACGGCCTTCGGCGAACGCAGCATACGGGCCGAAAACGTGGGCCGGGCGGCCGTGGACGAGGCCAGGGACTATCTGGCGAGCGGCGCCCCCGTGGGGCCGCACCTTGCGGATCAGTTGCTCCTTCCCATGGCCATGGCCGGGGGCGGCTCGTTCAGGACCGTGGCGCCGACGCGCCACGCCTTGACCAACATCGAAGTCTTGAAGAAGTTCCTCGAAATCGAGGTTCGCGTGGAAAAGGAAGGCAGGGGCGTCTGGCGCATCGAGCTCGGCGCCCGCTGAGAAGGAAGCACGCCAATGGCGACAAGAGGACTCGCCGCCCAGGAGCTCTCCCAGATCGGGGTCCCCAAGGGCGAGGCGACGCGCCTGGCGGGCCTCGGGATTCGGGCCGCGCTCGAGGCCGGAGCCGAGCTCGAGGAGATTCGCGGCCACCTCCGCGCCATCGTCCGCGATCCCGCGGCCGTGCGGCCGCACTTCGCCGACTTCGCGGCGGCGGCGGCTTCTTGGCACGCAGTTTCGCTCTGAACTCGGCCAAGACGGACGCCGCGATGCCGAATGGATTCGCCGTATGGATCTTCTGCGCCACGGAGAACGCAGCATCGGGTTGCAGCCGACCAAGGCCCACAAGTTCCAGCATGAGCTCGAGACCCCAGACGACGGCAACGCCGTTCTGTTCACACGCCTTTCTGAGTGCCTTGTCGTTGGTCACGCATGACCACCCGCGTTCCTTGGCAAGGGCAAGGCAGAGGTGGTCCTGGAAAGACAGAGGCCCGCGCCTCGCGCCGGCAGCGACGACCTGCGCCAGATCGGGCTCGACGATCTCAATGCCGAGGCTCTTGCAGGCGGCGGCGTCGAGGCTGTCCACCTCGTCCAGGATAACGGAGACGACGTGGACCGGGCCGAGGTGCCGATGCGTGAGCTCCAGAATCGATCGCCCGCTTTGCACGTAGTCGATGAGCACGTTCGCGTCGAGGAGCAGGTGCCTTGTCGTACCCGAGGCCAAGGCACTAACTCACCCAGGACGCCGCGAGGGCGCGCATGTCCTGCAAGGAGAGCCTCAGAATCTCCGCGCCACGGCTCAGGCTGATCTTCTCGCTCTCGATCGCTTTGCGCACGAGACGGGAAAGCCGGCCGCCGGCGAAGTCGACGCGGGAGAGCCCCTCCGGCTCGTTACCCATGCGGCTCTCGGGAAAACTCGCTCGAAACGCGTCCTTGGCAAGCGCGACGGGTTCATCGTGACCGAGAAGCGTCCGACCGGCAAAGCGTTTGTACTCCGTTCGGAAGCGCGCCCAGACGGTATCCGTCATGATCTTCGACTCGACGAGCCGGAACAGTACCGTGCGGTAGCTCACACAGAAGATCCTCTTCACCTTGAGCACTCGTTCGACGAACGACAGGCCGGCGGCGTTCTCCCATTCCCTGCCGAATGCCTCGTCGGGCATGAGAAGGGCCGAGGCAAAAGCGTTGGCTTCCGCCTCGTGCGCATCGGTCTCGCCCGTCTCACCCACATTGTAGTCGCCGAGATGAAGCACGAGGTGCCCGAGTTCGTGGGCTGCCGTGAAGATCCAGCGCTCCACGGAGATGTTCTTCCAGGTGTTGACGACGATCGCCGGCCCACCGTCGGACGCGGCGATGGACAATCCAAAGAAGTCGCGTACCTCGACCGGCATCGCGCATACCTTGACACCGCGAGCCTCAAGGAGACCACAGATATCGCGAATCGGCTCGTCTGGATTCTTGCTCAGAGCCTCGCGGACCTTGGCCGCCGCCCTCGACGGAAAGTCCGCGGACGAGGCTCCCCGAGAAGGCAGCGGCTTGATGCGGCATTCGATCTTCTCGCCGAGAAGATCCTCGATCTCGCTGCAGTCCGCAAGCCAACGGCTCGCGTCGGCGAGGATGCGCTCGCGTCGGCGCAGCCGTTTGTTCGACCGGAACCTGACGGCCTGCAGCTCACGCACGGGCGCCACGAGATCCTGGATCTTGACGCCAAGCGCACCGGCGATTGCCTGCAGACTGCTCACCCGGGGCTCGGACTCACCAGTCTCGATCTTGCGGTAGGCGGCCCGCGAGAGTCCGGCCTTCTCGGCCACGTGCTCCTGGCTGAGCTCCGCACCCTTGCGAACGAGCCGAAGATTGAATGCGATGGTACTCGTCGCCATTGAAGCCTCCTTGCACTATAAAAGTAGCCTAAATCGTGACTATTGTCAAGATGGCTATTTTAGTTATCACATCGGCCAGATTGCCTATTCCGCTGAAGTCCCCGCTGCTCATGGTCTTCCGACACGCTTCACACCGAATCGGCACGGGCGGCCTACTTGACGGCCAGAAGCGTCCCCGCCACAATGAGGGCGCTTTTCACGCGGTATACGTAGGTTGTCCCTACCGAAAACTCCAGCCCCATTGCGCGAGAAGGACTTGTAGATAGCGCGCGCCCCGAGCCCCGCGGCGATCGAAGCATGCAACTCGGTCCGACTGGTCGCCGCGCCCCGCGGCGGCGGACTCCACCATCGCTACAGCCGCTCCGCACAAGGCGTTCCTTCCTCGCTTCCGCAGTCGAGGTCCATGAGGATGGCCTCGCCGGACAATGCGAGGATAGGCACCCATCCTCGCCGAAGCAGGTCAATTCCCATCCGCCGCCGCGATCTTCCCGCCTCCTCGCCCTGGCCTCGGCCTCAACTGCGTCGAGTTTCGGCGGCCCGAACGCCGCGGATGGGATTCTCGGGAGGAACAGGCGGGAACACCGGACTCCGCGCCGTCTCGCACACACAGGGTGCTTGCCTTGTCGGGGTAGAATCGTATGATAGGCGACATGATGTCTTCACAATGAGCGGAGCTCAACGCATGAAGTTCGCGCGAATAACGGCACAACCGGCGTTCATGGGGGGCGTTGCCTGTATTCGGGGGCTCCGTATTCCCGTGGCCACGGTGGTCGGCATGCTCGCCGACGGTATGGCGGAGGCAGAGATCCTCGAGGCGTATCCTGACCTCCAGCCCCAGGACATCCGCGAGGCGCTTCGCTTTGCAGCAGAGGCGGTGCTCGAAAGAGAGATCCCGCTCGCGAAGTCCGAATGAGATTCCTCATCGACAACGCCCTCTCGCCGGTATTTGCAGAACTCCTGACCAGTGCCGGTCACGATGCGACCCATGTGCGCGATCATGGGCTTCAGGCTGCGCCGGATGAGACCGTCTTCGCTCTTGCCGCTGCCCAGGGCCGCATCCTCGTGTCCGCGGATACCGACTTCGGCGCACTCCTCGCGCTGCGCGATGCCGCAAAGCCGTCCTTCGTGCTGTTCCGCGGCGGTCCGCGCCGTCCCGAAGCGCAGGTCGCTTTGCTACTCCGCTCCATCCCCACACTCACCGACGCCCTCGATGCGGGTGCGGTCGTCGTCTTCGAGGCGGCGAGGATCCGCGTCCGAACCCTGCCTTTCGGTAGAAGGCTATAGGGCAGGTCAAGTTCCGAAGATGCCAGACAACTACTTCGCCCCTGCCGACAGGACATCTCGTTGGCGTTGTCATCATCCGGGATCATAATCGGATACTCCTCGGCAGTCAAACAACGACGCGGGAGCTCTTGAAACGCCGCGGGCGGGATCCGGGTCGCACGGGAACTCCTGCGCGTACTCGTCCACGACGACCCGCCGCTCCCGCGGCGCCGCCGCGCCGCTGCCGCCCTGCGGCGGACTGTGCTCGCGGCGCGGACCCCACCCTCCCCTATGGCGGAGTATACGTTCGATCACCTCTTCGTACCGCTCGCACCTGAGCGCGTCCACACCGTACACCCGCGAACGCAGCTGCGCCCACGTCTTCCGCCGCGTCGGCCGAAATCGACGCGACACCGTTCACGCAAGAGCCTGCCAGCGTCGGACTTCGCACTCGGCTGGGTTTCTTTACCACACGCGATCTCGTCATGCCCTCAATTGTGCCGGCCCCGCTGCGGGACGGCAACCCGCCTTCGGCCGCGGATGGAGATCTCGGCAGGAACGGTGACATTGCCTGCGGGGGAGAGACGCCCGCAGCCTCCGCATCGGAGGCGGCGGCCGGGCGAGGTTTACGATCCCGGAGGCCGTGGCTACAATCGGAGCATGGAGGCTGCGGCGGGCGCGGTGCCGCGCCGCCCGCCGCGAAGCGCGAGGAGATGCTCATGGGCGACGGATTGCACCGCGTCCCCGGGACGCGCCCCGGCCGGGGTCCCGCGATGATCGCCGCCGTCGCCGCGGCAATGCTCGCGGGGCCGCCGCAGGCCGGCGCCGTCGACGCCTGGGTGGATCTGGGAAGCACCGATGTCGTTCGGGGCGTCGAGAACACGCAGCGCGCCGACAACACCGACGGCGAGAACGATGCGGTGACGTGCGGACCGGCGGGCAGGCTCCGCGCGGCGCGGAAGAACCGGGGCGGCGGGGACGACGATGTTCCGGATGTGTACATGTACTTCGCCATCACCGACGCGGCCGTCAAGAGCTCGCCCCGGTTGCGCATCGCCGCCACGCTCTACGATGATCCCGCGTTCGGGGCCGATCCCGTCGAGCTGGAGCTTCACTACACGAACGGCGCGGCGACGGGGCCGGCCGACTTGCCGGACACGTTCGCGCCGCATCCGAAGCGGTGGTCGCTTGCCGGCACGGGACAATGCGTGCGGCACGCGTGGCTCCTCACCGATGCCGGCTTTCGAACGTTCATGCAGGGGACCTCGGACTTCCGCATCGACTTCCACGGCGGCCGCGCCTGCGTCGATCGCGTCGATGTCGCCGTCGAGGCCCCGCCGCCCCCCGACGAGCACCTCGTGGCCGCGCACTACTACCCCTGGTACGACACCGGCCGCTGGGACTACTCGGACTGCAATGCGGGCGCGCTGCGCCTCGAGCTCCTGCCGGCGCAGCAGCCGAAGCTCGGACGATACGACTCCTCGAGCCCGGCGATCGTCGACCGGCACCTGCGCTGGTGCGCCGAGTACGGGGTCAACGTCCTCGTCCTCGAGTTCATCGCGCCCGACAGCCGCGAAGACCGCATCTGCCGCGACGTCGTGCTCGTGCGGAAGAGCTTCTCGACGGGCGTCTACACCGTGCCGCGGTTCCGCCTGGCGGACGGCGCGCCGTATCGGCTGCGCGCGGCGGCGGACGGCGCCGTCGACATCGCCGACGCGATCTTCGCACTGAGCTATCTCTTCGCCGAGGGGATCGCTCCGGCGTGCCTCGACGCCGCCGACGCGAACGACAGCGGCGCGATCGACATCGCCGATGCCATCGCGCTCTTGAGCCATCTCTTCGCGGACGCGGGGCCGTTGAAACCTCCGTTCGGGGAATGCGGCGTCGATCCGACGGCCGACGACATGGACTGCGGCGGCTTCGCGCCGTGCCGGGAGCCGTGACGGGCGGAAGGCGCGGCCGGCGCCGCGTCACACCGAAGTTCGATGAAAATCGGAGACAGCGCAATGAGAACGAAACGCACATCCGCGCGGTTCGCCCTGGCCGGCATCCTCGTTGCCGCCGCCGCCCCTGATGCTCGCAGCGAGACTTCCGGGAACCTCCTGCTCGAGAAGGCGGAGTCCCGGCTGCGCGCCATCTACGATCGAGATGAGTTCCGCGCCAGGAGATTCCGTGCAGAGTGGCTTCCCGACAGCTCGGGGTATACGGTCCGGGAGTCGGTCCCCGGCGAAGAAGGACAGGTCCTGGTACGCTACGAAGCAGCCGGCGGTCAACGCACCGTGCTCCGCTCGCCGCAGGACGAGACGCCCGCTCCACGTGGAAACGTATCCCCGGATGGTCAACGCGTCCTGTTCTCCGAACAGGGCAACCTGTACGTGCGCGACCTGCGCGGCGACCGGAAGATTCCCCTCACCAATGCCGCTCCCGACGGCCCCGTGTCGCACGGGCAGGCCGTCTGGAGCCCCGATGGGGAGCAGATTGCCTTCGTGCAATCGGACGATTCCGGGGTGAGACTCAGGCCGGTCCTCGTTCCGGGCGACCCGACGTATCCGAAAGTCGAAGAGGTCCGTTTTGCCAGGGTGGGCGAAACCATACCGACGGTGCGAGTCGGCGTCGTCGACGCCCGGGGACAGGAGACGCGCTGGGTCTCCGTTCCCATACCCGCCGAGGGTTTCTATCTGGGGCAGGTCGAATGGGCGGGGAATTCGCAGGAACTGTTGATCGAGAAGATGAGCCGGTTCCGGAACGAGCGCGAGTTTCTCCTGGCCGACGTCCGCTCCGGTGCGATCCGGCGCATCTTCCACGAATCCGATCCGGCCTGGGTCGTCGCCAGCTACGGCAAGAATGCCGGGCTGACGTGGATTCGCGACGGACAGGCATTCATCGTTCTGAGCGAGAAGGACGGATGGCGACACGCCTACGTCTACTCGCGCGACGGCCGGGAACTGAATCGTCTGACGCCCGGCCCTTACGACATCATCGACCGCGCCGTCGTGGACGAGGCGGGAGGATGGTTCTACTTCTATGCCTCGCCCGACAATGCGACGCAGCGGTTCCTCTACCGTGCACGTCTGGATGGCGCCGGAGAACCGGGACGAGTCACCCCCGCGGATCAACCCGGGACGCACGACTATGACTTCTCCCCGGATGCTCGATGGGCATTCCATACCTGCTCGACTTTCGACACTCCTCCCGTCGTCGATCTGGTGGAATTGCCGGATCACCGGGTCGTGCGCGTGCTGGAAGACAATCGAGAACTGCGCGCGAAGATGCGGTTGTCGATCTCCGAGCCGACCGAGTTCTTCCGGCTCGATGTCGGCGACGGCGTGGCCATGGACGCCTGGATGATGAAACCCGGAGGCTTCGACGCGTCGCGCAAGTACCCGGTTCTCGTGTATGTGTACGGTGAACCGCACGCGCAGACCGTGCTGGATTCCTGGGGAGGCCACCACGCCGATTTCCATCGCGTCATCGCGGACCTGGGCTATCTCGTGGTATCCATCGACAACCGGGGCACGCCGGCGCCGAAGGGCGCTGCATGGCGCCGGTCGGTGTTCGGCAGCCTCGGCCCCCTTTCCACGGACGACCAGGCGGCGGCATTGAAGGAGCTGGGACGCACTCGCCCGTACGTCGACCTGTCCCGGGTCGGCGTCTGGGGTTGGAGCGGCGGCGGTTCGAACACCTTGAACGCGATGTTCCGAAAGCCCGACGTCTATCACGTGGGGATCGCCGTCGCCCCCAAGCCGCAGCCGCATCTCTACAATGCGTGGTTTCAGGAGATCTACATGGAAACCCGCGAGACCAATCCGGATGGATACCGCCGATCCGCGCCGATCAACTTCGCCGAAGGTCTGCGGGGAGACTTGCTGATCGTTCACGGCACGGGCGAGACCAACACCCATCTCCAGATCACCGAAGGGCTGGTGGATCGTCTGATCGAACTGGGCAAGCCGTTCGACTACATGGCGTACCCCCATCGCGACCATGGTCTCCGCGAAGGCCGTGGAACGGCGGTGCACCTTCGAATGCTGATGACCCGATATCTCCTCGGGCACCTGCCGCCCGGCCCGCGGGAGGCTCCACGCGATTCCTGATCGGCGCAGGATCGATCGTCAGGACGACACGATTCGCCC
Organism: Planctomycetes bacterium UBA4800; assembly: GCA_002402755.1. Classification (GTDB taxonomy): domain Bacteria; phylum Planctomycetota; class UBA8108; order UBA8890; family UBA8898; genus UBA8898. The sequence goes on along the minus strand of DHGK01000146.1, from coordinate 14,718 downwards.
GACGGATCTGCCGCCCGCACCTTCTCCGCCGCCGGCTCTGCGCTCCCGCATGGCCACGCTCTCGCGGCGCCGCCGCGCCGCCGCTGCCCTGCGGCGGACTGCGCTCACGGCGCGGACTCCACTTCCTCGGGGGCGCGGGCTCCGCCGCATGCGCCCCTCCCCGGCCGCTACCGGAGCTCCCACGCCGAGCGATACGCGCCCTGCGATTCGCAGTGGGCGATGAAGCCCGCGATGAAGGGCTCGCGCGCCACCGTGGCGCTGTCGCCGATCACCGTCAGGTGGCGGCGCGCGCGCGTGATGGCGACGTTCATGCGCCGCACATCGGCCAGAAAGCCCACCTCGCCCCGGTCGTTCGAGCGCACGAGCGAGATGACCAGCGCTTCCTTCTCGCGGCCCTGGAACCCGTCGACCGTGTCGACCTCGATGTCCGGGCCGAGCGCCGCCAGGCGGTCCCTGAGCGCGCGCACCTGCGCGCTGTACGGCGTGATGACGCCGATCGCGCCCGCCGGGAGACCCAGCGCCGCGAGGTCCTCGACCATGCGCGCCGCAAGGTCGGCCTCGCCGGCGTTCGCCTTCGACTCGCCCTCGGGCTCCGTCTCCTCGTCGTAGCCGCACCCGGCGGTGTCGATGAAGCGGAGAGGGGTCTCGGCGAACTCGCTCCGAGCGATCCCGGGCAGATCGCGCAGGAGATGCCCGGCCACCGCGGCGTCGGCCTCCAGGCGCCCCTCGTAGAGCATGCGCGATGGGTACTCCATGATCGCGCGATGCATGCGGTACTGCGTCGTGAGAAGGCGGCTCAGCGCCGGGCCGGCGCGCGCCATCAGCCGGTCGAAGAGCGTCACGCCCAGGCCCCCGCGCTCGGCCTCGCGCGAGATGATCGTCGGCGGAAGCTGGCGGTGGTCGCCCGCGAGAACGACGCGCCGCGATTTCAGGATCGGGATCCAGCACGCGGGCTCGAGCGCCTGGGCGGCCTCGTCGATGACCGCCAGGTCGAACTCCCGCCGCGCGAGAACCGCGTCATCGGCGCCGGCGCAGGTCGCGAGAATGACGTCGGCGCCATCGAGAACCGCCTTCACCGCCGCCGCCTCGATCTCGTCGATCTCGCCGCGCAAGCCTCGCATGGCGTCGCGCAGCGCCCGGCGCGCGGTGCGGTCCCGCTCGCGCCGCAGCCGCTTGAGCATTCGCGCAAGCTCGCGCCGGACATCCCGGGCGGCCTTCGTGAGCGGATGCGACGCCACCTGCGCGTCCAGCGACAGCGCCACGACGCCGGGCAGGAGCCGCGCCGGATGGCCGACCCGCACGACGCGGACGCCCGATCCGGCGAGCGTCTCCGTCATGTTGTCGACGGCCACGTTCGAGGGAGCCGTCGCCAGCACGCGCTCGCGGCGGGCGGCGGCTTCCTTGATGAGCTCGGCCACGGTCGTCGTCTTGCCCGTGCCGGGCGGGCCATGAATGAGGGCCGCGTCCTGCGCGTCGAGCGCGAACCGCACCGCCTCGGCCTGCGCGGGATTGAGCCGCGCGTTCGACGGCGCGAACGACCCGCCCGCGCCGAACCGCGGCGCGCGTTCCCCCAGCAGAATGTCGCGCAACTGCGCCGGCCGCCCGCTCCTCGCCCCGGCAAGACGCTCCAGCGCGCCGCGCATGCGCCGGTACGTGATGTCGTTCGCGACGCGGTCGAGCCGGAGCGCCCCCTCGCCGGCCGATTCCTCGAGCGTGTCGTCGAACGCCACGGCGATCGAGCGCGGCGTGCGCTTCCAGACGATCCCCGTGGGCGGGGCGGCGCTCGCGCGAGCGTCGCGGCGGGCGTCCGCGGGGTTCTGCGGCACGACGCGCACGATGTCGCCGGGCTGCATCCGGGCCGGCGGGAGAAGCTCTCCCGTCGTCTTCTCGAACGTGACGAGCACCCGCCCGCCGAGCGCCGCCTCCTCCTCCGCGACGGCCAGCCTGAGAATGCTGAGGCCCCGCGCCTCGAGCTGCGCTCCCGACGACTGGTCCAGCAGCCTGCCGGTCTCCTCGACCTCGGCCGCGCGCTCAAGGTCGATGAGCGCGAGCATGCGCCGTATCCAGGCGTCGGGTTGCTCCACTGACGAGAACTCCCGCGTGACCCGCGTCGCGGCGGCCTTCATTGCCCCCGGAGCAGCCGGCAGTCGAAGATCCCTCCCGCGAGGTTGCCCGGGCGGGCGAGGAACTTGACCGTCACCTTCGTCTTCCCGTCGGTCAGGGCGCGCGGGATCGGATACGCCGCATCGAAGAACCGATCCGGCTTCTCGGCCGCGAGCTTCTGCGTTGCGATCTTCTCGCCGCCGACCAGGATGTCGAATTCCCGCGCCCCGCTGTCGCTCCCCCAGTAGACGACGAAGAGCTCCAGGGCGCCCGTCCCCGGCACGGCGAGGTCGTACGAGAACCAGCCGCCGTTCTCGGCGTCGCGCCAGAAGCGATCCGCGAAGGGCCCCGACCGCGTTTTCTCGCCGCGGAGCCCATGCGCGCGCTCCGACTCGGCGTCCCCGATCGCGACCGCGTCGACGCTGCGGGCGGCGAGCTCCCGCTCGCGCCGCGTGCGCGCCTCCTCCGCCGCCGCGCGCTCGCGCAGCGCCTCCTCCGTCAGGAGATCCCAGTAGATCGTGTAGCGCTGGGGCGGCATGGCGTGGAACGCGACCAGCGTCACGTCCGCGGGCCTCCCCACGCCCTTCGTCCTGAACGTGAGCGGCGCGCCGGCGACCGGCTCGACCCACGCATCGACGGGCCGCCCCGCGGCGACGAGCACCGGCGGCTCGGGCATGCGCATCGATGTAAAGAACTCCGTCTGATTCCTCGCGTAGGGCGCGGGAGGCGCGATCCCATCGGTCCCCAGCGCCCCGGCGAGAAGGACGGGCCCGTAGAAGATCGCAACGCGGCTCGCGTCGTCGGGCAAGGGCTCGAGGCGCAGGCGCATGGGCACGCGCACCTCGACGCGATCGCCGCTCGTCCACGTGCGCGCGATCGACGCGTAGCCCCCGGGCTCGGCCTGCAGCGCCACGGGCTCGCCGTTGAGGCTGACCGCCATGCCGTCGCGCGCCCACCCCGGATACCGGATGCGAAACGCCATCGCGACCGGCTCGGCGCACTCCAGCTCGAGGCGCGTCGTGTCCTCTTCGGGATAGCGCGTCCGCTGGCGCAGCACGAGGCCCTTCTCGCGCCACGAGAGCTCCGAGGGAATGAAGAGGTTGACGAGCAGCCCCTCGGCGTCGCGCCAGTAGATGCTGTCGCCGTACTTGGCGTGGTTCTCGACGCCGGTGCCCGTGCAGCACCAGAACGAATCCTCGGGCGTGTTGTAGGGCATGAACCAGCCGCCGTGGAGCGGAACGTGGTAGGCCATCATGCCCGTGCGCGGGTCCTGCGACGCGAGGATGTGGTTGTAGAGCGCGCGCTCGTAGTAGTCGGCGTACGCCGCGGACCGCGACCACGCGAACACGTGGCGCGTGAGCTTGAGCATGTTGTAGGTGTTGCAGCTCTCGGCCGTCCAGGGGCTCAGCCGGCCGGCGAGCTTGCCGGGGGGACCGAAATGCTCGCGGTCGCTGTTCCCGCCGTTGGCGTAGCTGTGGTGACGGACCACGCGATCCCAGAAGAACTCGGCGATCGTGCGGCAGCGCTCCTCGCCGGTCAGCTCGTAGAGCCGCGCCGCGCCGATGACCTTCGGGAACTGCGTGTTGGCGTGCAGCCCCGCGAGCGCGTCCCGCCGGGCGGCGAGGGGATCGAGCACCGCCTTGTGGCAGAGCCGGCGCGCGGCCTCGAGGTAACGGGCATCGCCCGTCGCCGCGTACAGGTTGGCCATCCCTTCGTTGATGCCGCCGTGCTCGACGCCGAGCATGCGCTCGAGCCTCGCGTCGTCGAGCCTGGCGTTCCGGGCCGCGACCCAGTCCCCGAACTTCCGCGCGACGGCGAGCGCCTGCGCGCTGCCGCAGAAGGCGTGCGCGTCCAGAAGCCCCGCGAGGATCTTGTGCAGCGTGTAGTACGGCGCCCAGACCTGCCCCGTGGTCTCGACCCGGTCGATGAACGACTCGGGAAACGCGCTCAGGTACCCGCTCGTCCCGAGCGCCTCCTGGCACTTCGCGAGCTCGGCCACGATGCGCTCCGCGCGCTCCTTGAGCTTCGCATCGCCCGTGCTCGCGTGCATGAGCGCGCAGGCCGAGAGGTAGTGGCCGAGGAAATGCCCGCGCACCTCGCAGTCGGGGCGCTCCCAGCCGCCGAGCGGCCGCGCCATCGAGGACAGGCCGGCGTTCACGCGGAACGTGTGGAGCAGGCGGTCCGGATCGAAGCTCAGGAGATACCGCCGCTCGCGCTCCATCGCCCGCGCGAAGGGGCCGTCGAGGAGGCGCACGTCCTGCAGCGCGAACGGCGTCGCGGCGAGCGCCGCCGCCGTCTTCCCGCCGAGCCCCGCGGGAGGACGCAGCGAGATATCCGCCCGCGCCGTCTGCAACGCCCCCGCCATCGCGAGGACGAACGCCCACGCACGCGCCGGGTTTCCAATCCTATGCATGTCCGCCTTCCTTTCCGCGTGCGCGCCGCGCGAGGATCTCGGCGGGCGATGCCGCCGGGTCGCACGCCTTGCGCGCATGCACCATGATCTCCATCTCGTCGAGGTCGACGGGTCTCCGGCCCCAGTTGCCGGCCGTCCCTCCCCACAGGTCGATGATCTCCAGGCCCGCGACGGCGAAGAGAAGCGTGAGCTCCGTCGGGACGAAGGCCCGCTCCTTGAGGAGATGCGGGCCCGAGATTCCGGGCGCGACGCACTCGGACTCCTCGGCGAGCGCCTGCGGGTCGAAGCGCCCCGCCGCGACATCGGCGGGCGCGTGCTTTCGGATCATCGCGAGGCCGTTCAGGACCGTGAAGAGGCACGGCCCTCCCGGCCCGAGCGCCGCGGCCACGGCGCCGAGAACGGCGAGCGGCTGGGCGAGGGCATCGTCGCGGCCGCCGAGGAGCCCGAACGCGCCCTCGCACAGGCAGATCGCCGCATCGTAGCGCCGATCGGGCGCGAAGCGGGTCGCGTCGGCGCGGCGGAACTCGACCGCGACCCCCGCCTCCCGCGCCCGCGCGGCGGCCTGGGCAAGCATGCCCGCGGATATGTCCACGCCGGTGACGGCGTAGCCCCGGCGGGCGAGCTCGACGGCGTGCCTTCCCGTGCCGCACCCCACGTCGAGAATCGACGCGCCGGGGGCGAGCGCGAGCGTCTCGATCAGGAAATCGACTTCCCGCAGCGTGTTCTTCGTGAAGCAGTTGTCATCGTAGGCGGGGGCATGTTCATCGAAGAAGGCCGCCCACTCGTTCCGTGCGTCCGCCATGCGCGCTCCTTCGGCCGGCGTCGCGTCCGCGCGGCGCGCGTGTACGCCGGTACATATTCGGTGAACCCGTGGCCCTGCAGGCGCCGGCCGTAGCCGGCGTTTCCCCCCTTCCCCCGAAGGGGGGACGGAAGGGGGGT